>JBPOIN010000265.1:0-7245 GCA_052034445.1 Pseudomonadota bacterium
GCAAAAGCCCGGAAGATTGCCAGAATTGGAATTCGCCGTTCAAATCGACACCACCCTTCATCGCTCGGAAATCCTCATCAGTCGTGGCTTTCAGAGAAATGATCATTCATTTAACCGGACAGCAGTGGGTTCAGATATGCGTACACTTTCACGCGCATGGAGATCGCTATGTCCGCCCCAAAAACCGCCCGGCGCGTGCGCATCTGCATGCCTGCGAAACGTACGGCCAGGCTGTTCCTGAGCCGTGCTGTACTGTGAGTGGAAAAGCTCCTGATGGCGTGTGGCATGTGAAAAGGCGGTGCGGTCAGGTCCAACATTCCAACACGCTGTTGGATTCTTCGTCCCGATAAATTTCCAGTTTGTGGCTACTCACCCTGTCGATGACGTAACTGCCGGCCTTAGCCCTTGGTTTTGCGTGACAAAATTCGTGCAGCAATTTCCCTTTGTAGTTGCCGGAAGTGTTCTTCCTGGCCCTTGCTGCGGAAGAGCGCTAGCATGCTGTGGAAGGCGATCTTTGAATCTGCGCCGAGCAGCAGCTGGGTGGCGATGCGGTCAGCGAGTTCGACGTCTTCGTAGGCGAGCGCCAAGCGGATGGCGTCGATGCCGCTTTCCATGTCTTCGGGCGGGGTGCTGGCTAGTTGTGCACGCATGCGCGTGAATTGTTTTTCGCCGTCCTCGCTGCCGTGGAGGATCAGCGTGTTTAGGCATTCAAGCACCAGACGGCTCTTGGTGTCGTCGGCGTTGATGTAGCTCATCGGCAGCTTCATCAACGCGTCCTCGGCGGCCTTGAAATCGCCTTGGTCGATGGCGGCGCGCGCGAGTGTCAGGCAATCCTCGATGGAGGAATTGCTGAGCGTGTCGTTGGCGATGACTTCGTTGATGACCTTGCGCGCGGTATCAAAGTCGCCATTCAGCACGGCCGCTTCGGAGAGGGCGCGCTTGCGCTGGTAGTTGCGCGGCGTCTTGGCGCTGATCTGGGTCAGTGTCGCCTGGGCTTCGGCGTAATCACCTTGGTCGCAGCAGATGTCGGCCTTAAGGTCGTAGGCATCGAAGTAATTCGGCGCTTCGGTGATGACGTCCTCGATGGTTTTGCGTGCTTCGACGAGGCGGTTCTTGAGGCGCAATGCACGCGCCAGGCCAACCTTGGCCCATGGGAAGGTGTGGATGGCGAGTATGCTTTCGTATTGCTGGACGGCCTCGTCGATCTTGCCGCTGGCCATGAGTGTGTCGGCGCGGCAGCGCATGATTTCGTAGCGGTAGGGGGCGGAGTCCTCGCTGCGTAGAATGGCATCGAGCTGCAACAGCGCCTGGTCGTGCTGGTCGGCGGAGCGGGCGCGGTAGTAGTCGCCGAAAATGATTTTCTTGCGGATCACGCGTTCGAGGCGCGTGCGCAGCATTTCGGGCGAGAAAGGCTTGATGATGTAGTCGTCAGGCGTCAGTTCGACGACCGCCACAACCTGCTCGTAGGCGCGTTCGGCCGTGACCATCACGAACACCACGGCTTCGGGCAGATTTTCCCGGCGGCGCAGTTCTTCGAGTAATTGCTGGCCGGTGCGACCGTTGCCGAGGGCATAGTCGCAGATGATGACATCCGGGATGTTGGCCTTGATGCGTGCGATGGCCTCGAAGTGGCTTTGCGCCATGTCGATGCTGCTGCCGCCCATAGCCTGCAGACTCATGTGCAGGCTCTTGCGCGAGGCTTCCTGGTCTTCGACGATCAGGTAGCGCAGGTCTTTGTAGGGATTGCTGTATCCGCGCTTGCCGCTTGCGGCGCCGTCAAACAGCGATGCCAGTTCGTTGCCGTTGAGCATGATGTGAATGGTGTGACTGTGTCGGGTCTAGGGCAGGTGGATGGCGAATTGCGCGCCGCCGAGGTCGTGGCTGGTCTCGAAGGCGACGTGGCCCTTGCGGTCGTGGCGGTGATGCAGGGCGGCGAGTTTGCGCGCCAGAAACAGGCCGGTGTGGGCGGCATTGTCATCGTCGATGCCGGGAATGGCGGGCGGATAGCCCGGGCCGTCGTCGGCGACGCGCAGTACCAGAAAGCCGTTGGTGAGCTCGGCGCTCAGGCGCACGCGGCTGCGCGCAAAGCGCACGGCGTTCTGCAGCGCGTTGATTAGGCAATCTTCGATGAGTTCGCGGTCGAACAGCCAGAGTTCCTGAAAGTCGACCATCAGTTCGAATGCCGGACTGTGCGCTCGTGCGGCCTGCGGCTCGCCGTCGGCCGTCGTTGCTAACTCCGGTGCGGCCGCCGTGGCTCTGGCGCGGGCCAGTACATCGGTCAGGAAATCCGGTACATACACGGGTAGCAGGGTGACGGGGTTCTCGCGGCGCAGCACACGATAGGTGGACAGCAATTCTGAAAGACGCTGGGCGCTGCGTTCGATGAGCTGATGCGTCTCGCGCAGTTCGCTGCGCATGGCGGCGTGGCGGTCGGCTTGTGCGATCAGGTTGTCGATGCGCGCCAAGGCGTTGAACAGATCGTTCTTGGCGTCGTGGATGCCCGAGCTGACCACGTCGATGGCATGGTGCTGATGCATGGTTGTCTGGTTCCAGCAGTTGAATGAGGTCGGCAGCGGGTCGAGAAGCCAGCCGCACACCGTGTCGCATGATACGACGTTCGCGCTTTTCCCGGGCGTAGCAGGCTTTGCGGTAGAATCAAAGCTTTGCCGGCGCGACCGCGGTTGCGGTCGCACGCCTTGTCGTCCGACGCCGGCGCCGCCTTCGTTGCCCTCATTTTTTGCCTTCGCCCGCCATGACGCCTACCCAAACCAAACCCATCGTCGATGATGTCCGTGTCAATGAGATCAAGGAACTTTCGCCGCCCGCGCATGTGCTGCGCGAGTTTTCCGTCACGGCGCAGGCTGCTACGACGACCTATGAGGCGCGTCAGGCGATTCATCGCATCCTGCACGGCGCCGACGACCGGCTGGTGGTCGTGATTGGTCCGTGTTCGATTCACGACACCGAGGCGGCGCTTGAGTATGCGCGCAAGCTGCAGGTCGAGGCCCGGCGTCTGGCCGCCGATCTGGTGGTCATCATGCGCCTGTATTTCGAGAAACCGCGCACCACGGTAGGCTGGAAGGGATTGATCAACGATCCGCACATGGACAACAGCTTCAAGATCAACGAGGGCCTGCGTCTGGCGCGGCGTCTGCTGTCCGAAATCAACGAAATGGGCCTGCCCTGCGCGACCGAGTTTCTTGACGTGATCACGCCGCAATACACGGCCGACCTCATCAGCTGGGGCGCCATCGGCGCGCGCACCACCGAGTCGCAGGTGCATCGCGAACTGGCCTCGGGCCTGTCGTGCCCGGTCGGTTTCAAGAACGGCACCGACGGCAACATCCGCATCGCGGTCGATGCGATCCGCGCCGCAGCCAGTCCGCATCATTTCCTCTCGGTCACCAAGGCCGGTCATTCGGCGATCGTGTCCACCAACGGTAACGAGGATTGCCATGTGATCCTGCGCGGCGGCAAGACCACCAACTATGATGCCGCGAGTGTCGATGCGGCCTGCAAGGATCTCGGCGCCGCCGGCCTGGCGGCGCGCGTGATGATCGATTTCTCGCACGCCAACAGCCGCAAGCAGCATGCGTTGCAGGTCGAGGTGGCGGGCGATGTGGCAGCGCAGGTCGGCGCCGGCGACGAGCGTATTTTTGGCGTCATGGTCGAATCGCACCTGAAGCCCGGGCGCCAGGATCTGGCGCCCGGCAAGCCGCTTGAATACGGCGTTTCGGTGACCGATGCCTGCATCGGCTGGGAAGATAGCCTGACGGTGCTTGACACGCTGGCGGCCGCGGTGCGTCAGCGGCGTCTGGCGCTCGCCGAAAAATAATCTCCGGGCTCGCGGCGGTGGCACGCACTTCCTTCTTCGCGCTGCTGATCGTCACGCTGGTATTCCGCTGCTGGCTGGCGGCGGCGCTGCCGATCACGGGCGACGAAGCGTATTTCATCTGGTGGGGCATGCGCCCCGACTGGGGCTTCTACGATCATCCGCCGCTGATCGGCTGGCTGCTGGCGGCGCTGCTGCTGGTGCATGATGCCGAATGGTGGTTGCGTCTGCCGTCGGTGCTGCTGCCCGGCGCGCTGGCCCTCGGCGCCTCCTGGGCCTTGCGCCGCGGCTTTGTCGCGCGGCCGCTGGATCTCTCGGCGACCGGGCAGTTTGCCGATCCGCACCAGCAGCAAACCCTGGCCTGGGGCGCCGCGACGCTGGTGCTGCTGGCGCCGGTGAATGTCTGGAATGTCTTCATCACCACCGATACGCCGCTGATCTATTTCTCGTTCTTCTCGGCGCTGGCCTGGCTGCGCGCCGCGCGCGACGACGACTGGCGCTATTACCTGCTTTCCGGCCTGTTGCTGGCCGGCGCCGTACTGTCTAAGTATTTCGCCGCGCTGCTGGGCTTCGCCTACCTGGTGCATGCGCTGGTGCGGCCGAACCGGCGCAAGAGTCTCGGCCTGTTGCTGTGCTACAGCGCGGTGTTGCCGGCCCTGGCCGTCATGGGCTGGTGGAATTCCGGCCACTGCTGGCCGAACTACATGTTCAATTTCGTCAATCGTCACGGCGATGCGGGCTGGTCGTGGAAAACGCCGCTGCTGTATCTGGCGATGATGCTCTACATGCTCACACCGCCGGTGATCTGGCTGCTGGCGCGTCGGCGCCGGGCGCTGGCGGCGTTGTGGAACGCACCGAGCGGGCGTGCGCTGATGCTCGTCGCCGGCGTGCCGCTGCTGCTGTTCGCCGGCCTGTCGCTGGTCAAGCAGATCGGCCTGCACTGGGTGCTGTCGTTCGTGCCGCTGGTGCTGATGCTGCTCGCGCAATTGCTGCCGGCGCCGAGCCTGGCGCGCGTGGTGCGCTTCTTCAGCGGCTTCGCGCTGCTGCATGCGGTGCTGATTGTGTCCACCGCCCAGGCGCCGCTCGAAATCTGGCAGCGCACGCGCCAGTATGACGGCATCGTGCTGACCTTCGAGGCGCAGAAGCTCATCGAACAGCTGCAGCCGTATGCGCAGGATTACACCTTTGCCAGCGACGGCTACTCGAACGCCGTGACGCTGGGCTACGACGCGCGGCGCTATTTTCTGGTGTTCGGCGAGGCGTCCAGCCATGCGCGCCACGATGACATCCTGACCGATTTCCGCGCCCTGGCGGGGCGCAATATCCTGATCCTGCGCAAGACAGCGCCGGCGGCCGACGAATACAGTCCTTACTTCCGTGAGATCGAGGTGCGCAGTTTCACGGTGCGCGGTGCGCAGTTCTACATCGTGCTCGGCCGCGGCTTCGACTATGCGACCTACCGCGAGCGGGTGCTGAGTGCGGTGCGCAGCAAGTATTACGCGCTGCCGGCCTGGTTGCCGCAGCAGGGCTGTTATTTCTGCGACCGCTATTTCCCGGGCCTGCCATGCCGCAAGTGAAGCGCCCCGGTCCGGCCACGCAACTGCTGTTGATGCTGCGTCTGCTGCGTCCGCACCAGTGGCTCAAGAACGGCTTCGTCTTCGTCGGCGTGCTGTTCGGCCACGCCTGGAGCGACACAGCGAGCGTGACCCATGTGCTGCTGGCGTTTGCGGCGTTCTGCCTGCTGGCCTCGGCCGTGTATGTCATGAACGACCTGATCGATCGCGAGCAGGATCGCCGCCATCCGACCAAACGCCACCGTCCGCTGGCCAGCGGCGCGCTCGGCGTGCCGGCGGCGCTCGGGTTGATGCTGACCTGCTGTGCGGCGGGATTCTGGCTCGTGGTGCTGAGCGAGAGCCGCGCGCCGTGGCTGTTTCTGGTGTATGTCGTGATGAATGTCGCCTACACGCTGGGCCTCAAGCATGTGGTGCTGCTCGACGTGTTCATCATCGCCGCCGGCTTCATGCTGCGTCTGCTGGTTGGTACGCTGGGGCTTGGCATCGAGCCGTCGCAATGGCTGCTGCTGTGCGGTCTCATGCTGACGCTGTTTCTGGGCTTCGCCAAGCGGCGCGCCGAAATCCGCGCACTGGACGATACGCAGACCGGCGTGCATTCCCACCGGCGCGTCCTCGAACACTATTCGCCGGCGCTGCTCGACCAGCTCATGACCATCGCCGCGAGCGGCGCCATCATCTCCTACAGCCTGTATACCCTGAGCGCCGAAACCGTTGCGCTGCATGGCACGACGCAGCTGATCTATACCGTGCCGCTGGTGATCTATGGTATGTTCCGCTACTTGTTTTTGTTGCACCGCCGCGGTGGCGGCGGCGATCCGGCACAGCAGCTATTGACCGACCGCCATCTGCTCGGCGCCGTGTTCGGCTGGCTGGTGCTGGTGGTCAGCATCCTGCGCCAGTGACTGAATGTGACAGACAGCAGGATTCGAATGACGATGGACGGGATGAAATCCGGGAGACGCACGATGGCCTCAAAGACGACAACGGAAAATATCGGCAGCAGGGAATATCTGGCTCGGTTCGAGTCGCTCGGCAATGCGGCGCCGTTCGTGGAACGCATGCAGGAAGTCATCGACCGCATTCCGCTATTTGAGGGTTTCAGCCCCGAAGATGTGCGCAAGCTGGCCGAAAGTATGTCCTGTTATCGTGCGCCGGCCGGCGCCGAGATCATCCGCGAGGGCGAGGATGGCGATTTCATGTTGCTGCTGCTTGAGGGGAATATGGAAATCGTCAAGACCGGCAAGGACGGCCTGCCGCATCGCGTCGGCGTTGTGAATCCCGGCAAGACACTCGGCGAAATGTCCCTCGTCGATGGCGAGCCGCGCTTCGCCAGCTGCGTTGCGCTCGACACAATCACCTTCGCGGTTCTCGATCGCGTCGCCCTTGGCCTGGTACTGGTGAATGATCCGCAGCTCGGTATCAAGCTGCTCATGGATCTGCTCATGTTGCTGAACCAACGCTTGCGCGATGTCGGCAAACGGCTCATGGCCGAGCTCGAACGCTCCTGAGGTTTCTCCTGAATCGGGCGCCTGACCGGCTTGCGCCAGGTTGGCGCTGGATTGTGTCCACCCCTGACAGATTCTGACAGTTGCGCGGAGCCCTTGGCTGAATCGTCACGTCGTCACATCCGTTCCGCCTTCTGTCCGCTACTGCTTGCGCCGTTGCGCCGCCAAAGCCGTGCAATAGCAGGTTGCTAGGTTTTCAGGTCATGAAATTTCCTGATTAGCCACAAAGTTCAGCAGGCTCATATGGTGAGCCTGGGGGCGTGAAGAATGGGCGCATCTTGAGCGAAGGAGATGTGCGATGGGAATCAACAAAGTGCAGTTTCAGAAGGGCTTG
>JBPOIN010000079.1:0-7098 GCA_052034445.1 Pseudomonadota bacterium
GGCGCGCCGCGTCAATCCACGGATCGCTATGGCAATGACCGTCCGGCTGGCGATCGCTACGGCAAGCCCGGCGGCTATGCCGGCAAGCCCGCCCATGCCGGAAAGCCCGCGTATGGCGGCAAGCCGGCCGGCGCCGGACGCACGCACAGTGTGGCGCGCAAGCCCGCCGGTGGCCCGCGTCAGAACACCTTCGGCAATAGCTGAGCAGGCGTCGGTTTGACCAGGCGTTGAAAAACGCCGTCCAGCGCGCAGCAGACGCTCACGAGCCCGCCATCTCACGATGGCGGGCTCGTGTCCGTTAAGCCGGCACGCCGACAATCACGCTTGATGCCTTGAAGATCGCCGTGGCCGGTTTGCCGACGGCGAGTTCGAGTGAATTGCTGCTTTCGTTGGTGACGATGGCGGCAATCGATGCGCCGCCGGGCAGGTCGATGACCACTTCACTATTCACGGCGCCGGACTGCAGACGCGCCACCGTACCGTTGAGCTGATTGCGCGCCGAGAACTTCGCCCCCTGGTCCTGTGTGACCACGATGATCGAGGATGCCTTGATCAGTGCGAAGGCTTCGACGCCCACTTGCAGGCCCAGGCTTTCCGTACTGTCGTGCGTGACGATGGCGACCAGATGCTGGCCGCCGGCAATTTCCAGTTCCACCTCGTCATTCACCGCGCCGCTGCGGAGATGCGTGACCTTGCCGAGATACTGGTTGCGTGCGCTGGTGCGCATGTTCATTCTCCGGATCAGCAGTAAGTCATGGCTCATGTCTTCGGCTTGATGACTGAGCTGTTCAATGAAGCGGCGGTGTTCGCGCTCGATGATGCGGAAGTTCGCCACCAGTTGTGCGCCGCGCGCTGTCAGGCGCGTGCCGCCGCCGCCCTTGCCACCGGTAAGGCGTTCCACCAGCGGTTCACCTGCGAGGTTGTTCATCGCATCGATGGCGTCCCAGGCGGCCTTGTAACTCATCTTGATGCCCTTGGCGGCCTGGCTGATCGAGCCGCATTCGGCAATCCGCGCCAGCAGATCGACGCGCCCGGCGCCGCCGAAATTGCTGCCGCTCATGGTGAGCCAGATCGAACCATGCAGTGCAATGCCTGGTTTGGCGGGTGGATTGGTCTTGTGCTTCATGGGCTGCCAGGATTTTCGACTGCGCTGGCGCCGGGCTCGCTGACAATCCGTCCGTCATGCATGGCGAAGGCGTGCTCGCCGAAGGCGCTGACATCCTCGGGGTCGTGGGTGATGAGAATCATCGGCACATCGAGCCGGCGTTGCAGCGCGTCGAGTTCCTTGCGCATGCTGATGCGCAAGGCCGGGTCGAGTGCGGCGAAGGGCTCATCGAGCAACAGGGCGCGCGGCTGCGCTACGAGGGCGCGCGCCAGGGCGGTGCGCTGGCGCTGGCCGCCCGAGATTTCGGCTGGGTACTGGTGCGCGAGATGGCGCAGGTGCAGCGCATCAAGCCAGTAGTCGACAGCCTCATGGCGGAAGTCGGCGCGCGGATTGAGCCAGCCGCCGGCCAGCGCGAAACCGATGTTCTGGCGCACCGTCAGATGCGGAAACAGCGCGTAGTCCTGGAACAGATACGCCATCTTGCGCGCTTGCGGCGTGAGGTCGATCAGGGCCTGCGAGTCGTACAGCGTCTGGCCGTCGAGGCGGATCACCCCGCTGTCCGGCCGCACCAGTCCGGCGATGGCCTTCAGCGTCAGGCTTTTGCCCGAGCCCGAGGGGCCGTAGATCACGATGCGCTTGCTTGTCGAGCGCAGTTGCACGTCGAGCTGAAAGGTCCGCTGACCGGAGCGCAGTGTCTTGCGAAGATCGAGTAACAGTTCCATGGGGGTTAGCGCTGGGCGTTGTGTCCTGGCGCCAGTCGGCCGGCGGCCAGCAGCACGGCGATGCAGACCAGCGAGGTGATCAGTACCAGCGTATTGGCGACTTCATCCTGTCCGGCCTGGACGGCTTCATACACGGCGACCGAGAGAGTCTGCGTCTTGCCCGGAATACTGCCGGCGACCATCAGCGTGGCGCCGAATTCGCCCAGCGCACGGGCAAAGGCCAGCAACAGCCCGGCCAGTATGCCGCGCCAGGCGAGCGGTAGCGTAACGCGGAAGAAGACGCCGAGTTCGGAAATCCCGAGTACCCGTGCGGCTTGTTCGAGCTGTCCATCGACGGCCTCGAAGGCGGCGCGCGCCGGCTTGAACACCAGCGGAAACGACACGATGGCGGCGGCAATCACCGCGCCCTGCCAGGTGAAAATCAGACTGATGCCGAAGCTGTCGTACAGCCAGCCGCCGATCCAGCCCTGGCGGCCGATGATGACCAGCAGGTAGTAGCCCAGCACCGTCGGCGGCATGACCATCGGCAGCGTGAGCAGCGAATCGAGCAGATCGCGGCCGGGAAAGCGCAGGCGCGCCAGCACGAACCCCGTTCCCACGCCGAACAGCAGATTGAGCGCCATGGCCCAGCAGGCGACCTTGAGCGAGAGCGTGAGTGCTGGCCAAGCGAGATCCATGTTCATGCGCCTGGCTGCATCTCAGGGTTTCAGGAAGCCGTGTCTGGCGAGCAGCGCCTGACCGGCCGGCGCCAGCACGAAGGCCGTGAATCGTGCGGCCTCGGCGGCCTGTGTGCTGGCTGCAACGGGTGCAATCGGGTAGCGGATACTCACTTCCAGCGGAACAGCGAAGGCCACCCGGACCTTGTTCGGCATCAGGCTGGCGTCGGTGGCATACACGAAACCGGCATCGGCTTCGCCGCGCGCCACATAGTCGAGCGCCTGGCGCACGCTCTGGGCGTGCACGACTTTGCTCGCCACGCGAGGCCAGAGTTGCGCGGCTTCGAGCGCCTGCTTGCCGTAGCGCCCGACCGGCACGCTGGACGGATTGCCGAGCGCCACATGCCTTACGTCTGCTTGTCCCAGATCGGCCAGTTTTTGCAGCGCCAGCCGACTGTCTGCAGGGACGATCAACACCAGCGTGTTGCGCGCGAAATCCTGCCGCAGCGCCGCGACAGTGAGTCCCTGCTTCTGCGCCTGATCCATGGTTTCCTGATCGGCGCTGGCGAAAACATCCACCGGCGCGCCTTTGGCCAGCTGTTGCAGCAGGGCGCCCGAAGCGCCGAAATTCAGTTGCACGCGCGTACCCGGGTGCTGCGTCTCGTAGGCCTGGGCCAGCGCCTTGAACGCATTGGTCAGACTCGCCGCCGCCGAAACCGTGAGTTCCCCCGCGTTGGCCGCAAGCGTAAAGCCGGCAAGGCAGGCAGCAAACAGCCAGGTCTGGAGGCGCAGTGACATGAGAGCGTGGAAGGCGTGGAAGGAAGGCGCGTAATATACTTTTGTATATAACGACTGGCAAGCGGCCGATTTTCGGTGCAGGTTCTCAGGCCAGAGCGCTTTCCAGCATGTCGATGAAGGCCCGCGTTCTGCTCGGCATCAGGCGGCGCCCGGGGAATACGGCCCAGGCGGTGATCGGCGGCAGGTGCCAGTCGGGCAGCACGCGCCGCAGCGCGCCGGCGCGTACACCGGGAGCGGCGAAACAGTCGGGTACCGCGGCGATACCGGCACTCGCGCTGGCCAGGCGAATCAGCAGTTCCGGTGAGTTGGCGATCAGGCGGCCGGGCGGCACGCCTTCCCAGCGTTGGCTGTCGTTCAGCAGGAGCCAACCGGCGGCTTCGCCGTTGCGATTGAGCAGGCACAGCGCCGCGTGATGGGCGAGATCGGCGGGCGTGAGCGGATCGCCGTGTTCGGCCAGGTAGCCGGGAGCGGCGTACAGGCTGACGGGGAACTCGCCGATGCGGCGTGCAGCCAGCAGAGCGTCGTCGGGCAAGGCGCCCATGCGCACGGCGAGATCGAAATTTTCGCCGAGCAGATCGACGCGGCGCGGCGACAGGTCAAGCTCCAGCGTGATGGCGGGATGCAGGGCGATGAACGCCGCCAGCATGTCGTTGAGCAGCAGGTTGGCGACGTCGCTGGGCATCGAGACACGCAGGCGGCCGCTGGGCTGCACCTGGCGAAAGGCGGCGAGCGCACTCACGGCGTCGACTTCGGCGGCCACCTGTTGGGCGTGTTCGAGCAGCTGTGCGCCGAAGTCGGTCAGCACGAGACGCCGGGTGGTGCGCTGCATGAGGCGCTCGCCGAGCTGCTCTTCGAGCAGCGTGATGCGGCGCGACACCGTGGATTTGGGCAGGCCCAGACGTTCCGCGCCGCGACTGAAGCTGCCGGCCTCGGCAACGCGCGCGAATATCAGCAGATCATTGGCTTCGCAGGTTTGCATGATGATTGTTCCAATTGTGGATTAATGCTATCCGTTTCCAAGGCTTCTCTGTGTATATTTGAATCAATATAGTCTCAATCATCGAATCTGTTCCCACAACCCAAGGAGATCGCATCATGAACATTCTGCAAATCAATGCCAGTGCTCGCCTGCAAGACTCGAATTCGACGCGTGTGGCGAATTCCATCACGGCGCGTCTGCAGGCGCGGAATCCGGCGGCGCGGCTCACGCTGCGCGATCTGGCCCACAATCCGCAGCCGCTGCTGGATGCCGCGGCGCTGGACGCACTCTTCACCGCAGCGGACCAGCGGAGCCCGGCGCAGCAGGCGCGCGTCGCCCTCGACGATGCCTGCATCGCCGAACTGCAGGCCGCCGATGTGCTCGTGCTGGGAGTGCCGATGTACAACTTTGGCGTTCCTGCGCAGCTCAAGAACTGGATCGACGCCGTGGCGCGCGCCGGTGTGACATTCAAATACACCGAAAGTGGGCCGGTCGGCCTGCTGCACGGCAAGACCGTGTATGTGGCGCTGGCGCGCGGCGGCCGGCATCGCGGCGCCGAGACGGATAGTCAGGTGCCGTATTTGAAGACCATCCTGGGCTTCATGGGCCTGACCGAGGTGCATTTCGTGTATGCCGAAGGGCTGAACATGGGGCCGGAGGCCGTGCAACAGGGCTTTGCCGAGGCCGAGGCGCAGATTGCCGCGCTGCTGGGCTGAAGCCCGCCAACCCTGAACCAAGCGCAGGAGGAACGTATGAACAAGCAATTCCCGGTTTCCGCCGAGACGGTCAAACATTCGCGGCGCGTCGAGCAGCTCCTCACCGGGCGGGCGACTTCCGACGGTGCGGGCGTCAAACTCACGCGCGTCCTCACGCAAGAACTGCAGCACCGGCTCGATCCGTATCTGATGCTCGACGCTTTCGGCAGCGAGAATCCCGACGACTACATCGCCGGTTTTCCCGACCACCCGCATCGCGGCTTTGAAACCATCACCTACATGATCGCCGGCCGCATGCGCCATCGCGACAGCGCGGGCCATGAAGGCCTGCTCGAAAACGGCGGCGTACAGTGGATGACAGCCGGGCGCGGCGTGATCCACTCCGAGATTCCGCAACAGGAAGCCGGGGTCATGGAGGGCTTCCAGCTCTGGCTCAACCTGCCGGCGCGCGACAAGATGAATCCGCCCTGGTATCGCGATTTCGCTGCGGCCGATCTGCCGTGCTTCGAAACCCAGCGCGGTGTGTCGGCGATCGTCATTGCCGGCGCCAGTCATGGCGTGCAGGGCACCGTGACGCGCGCGGCGACTGCGCCGCTGTATCTGGATCTGCATCTGCCACCCGGTGCCGACTTCAGCCAGCAGCTGCCGGCCGCCCACAATGCCTTCGTGTACGTGTATCGCGGGGTGCTGGAGATCGGCGGCACACGCGTCCCTGCCCGGCACATGGCGCTACTGCGCAATGAAGCACAGGCGGATGGCGTCGCCATGAACGCCGACGCGCCGGAAGGCGCGCGCGCCCTGCTGATCGCCGGCCAGCCGCTCAACGAACCCATCGAGCAGTACGGCCCGTTCGTCATGAACAGCAAACAGGAGATTTACCAGGCGCTCAGCGATTACCGGGAAGGACGGTTTGTCTGAACCGCAGGAGGTGGGGGGGCCTCTCCTCAAGGCCGCCGCCAGCCGCCCGGATGGCAACATCGAACCGCTGCCGAGCACTCTGCGCGGCGGCGCCCGCACCAAGGTCATCGAGGGCCTGCACGCCCGAGGTCTCGTCGCGGAATCTGAAGGCAGCCACCTGCTGACCGATGCCGGCTACGCCGCCGTCGGCAAACGCCGGCCCATCCCGAAGGGTGTCCAGAAAATGGACGCCCCCGATGCCCTCACGAAACGCGAGGCCACCCATGCCATCCAGAAATTGGATCCCACCACGCGTCCAATCCGCCCCGCCACCAAGCTCGCCGCGATCATCGACGCGATGCGGCGCCCCGGCGGCGCAACCATCGCCCAGATGATGGCGAGCACGGGCTGGCAGGCCCACACCGTCCGGGGTGCGATCTCCGGCATGGTCAGGAAACGCCTTGGTTACGAGGTGGTCACCGAGAAGGGGGCAGATGGTCAGCGGGCTTACCGCATCGCCTGACTGCAAACCGCCATAGGATCTGCGCGCACAGCAGGCCCTTTTCTTCGGCTGTGATCAGCGGGCTAGCCAGTTTTGCCCGTGAGAGCACGTTCGAACCCCCACCGCTATGCGTTGTGTGGTGCAACCCGCCGCCCGGAAACCGGCATGATTACAGGGCGTCACTTACAGGGCGTCACGCCTTGACCGGGCTAGACAAAAACAGAGAAAAGAGAGGAACTCGGGTGGCCGGCAGGGAAAAATCGACGCCGATGGGCGATCACCGAAATTCGCACCGCCCGCGAAACCCCGCCACTATTGGTCCTTCGCGGGCATGAAAAAGGCCAGAGCGAACTCTGGCCTTTTGAATTTGGTGGTGCGTAGTTTACAACCGAACGACTTGCTATTGGGGCCAGAGCGCAATGGAGCGCCTTTCTGCGGGGCATTGCCAATCAAGAATCAACCACCGAGAGCCGATGCGAAGACCGGCCTACGCACCCGATTTTCGACAATCTCCACTAAACCGGCATGATTGTGTAAGTACACTTTCATTATTCAGCCTCCGGCTTTGAGCTGCAGCGGGTATAGACCTTCCGAGAAATCCATTCTGAAACCAGATTCTGGAAGTCCCGCTCGTTCATGAAGCGAGCAAAGATGTCCTCGTTCTGTTCCATTCGCTCGATAAACAGCGTCTCCAGCAGACCAGAGAACAGAAGAGCAAACTTC
>JBPOIN010000174.1:0-16705 GCA_052034445.1 Pseudomonadota bacterium
GCCATGAGCAGATTCGGCCCCCCCAGATTCGTATGCACGATGCCGCGATTGAAGTAAATCCGGTGCGCGCCAGGCAAATCGTCGCGCCCCTGCAAGCGTACAACGGCCTCTTCCCAAATCAGCAGCGGATGCGAAAACGTCTGCAGACGACTCCAGGTGCTGCCAAAACACACCAGACCGACCACCGTGAGCGCCAGTATCTGGCCGCGTTGCGGCAAGCGGGACAGCAACACCGCGACCGGCAGCATACCCGGCAAGGCCCATAAATAACTGCGGTACAGCACAAAAGGCTCCTGATACAGCACGGCGCCAAACGCGGTCAGAAACAACAGCCAGGGCGCCAGCAGACCGATGCCGACCAGCCGCGGCAGCCAGGCGCGCCAGAGGGCCAGCAGCAACAGCAGGCCATAGCCAATGAAGGCCAGAAATCCGAACAGCCATGGCCAGGCCAGGCCGCTCGGCGGAAACGGCGTGCGCAGATCGATCGCCATCCAGTTCTCGTTGGGAATCAGCCAGAACAGCGCGTATTTGAAGAACAGGCCGCCTTGATTGAGCATGCTG
Organism: Pseudomonadota bacterium; assembly: GCA_052034445.1. GTDB lineage: Bacteria > Pseudomonadota > Gammaproteobacteria > Burkholderiales > Rhodocyclaceae > Sterolibacterium. Next base: position 562 of record JBPOIN010000174.1, read on the forward strand.
CGCAGCAGATGGTCGTCGCCGGCCTGCGGCTTGACCTCCCCCATCTCGGCCAGCAGCGGCTCGTAAGCCGTGCCGATGACGCCCTTCATGCGTAGAACAATCAGCACGGCGACGATCAACCACATCGGCAGGGCCCATTTCAGCGCCCCCAGGCTTTTGCGCCAGTCACCATGCGCCGCATTCCAGCCGATCAGCACGGCGACCGGCAAAGCCGTGACCGCATGTTCCTTGGAAAAAACAGCCAGGAAATAGCAGACCACAGAAGTCAGCAGCCAGGGCTGACTGCGCTGCGCAACCCCACGCTGGACGGCGATCCACATCCAGAGGCTGAAAAATCCCGCCAGCACGATCGAGCGCTCGATGATATAGCCGACGGCGAATGCCGCCACGGGGTGCAAGGCAAACAGCAGCGCCGCCGCAAACGCCGGCAGAGCAGCCGTGCGCCGCGCATCCTGCACGGTTTGCGCCTTGTTTTCACCGGCGAGCAATTCACGCAGCAGCAAGAACAACGAGAAAGCCGTCGCGGCATGCATCAACAGATTGCCGACACGATAGGCGCGATGGCTGGCGCCCCAGTATTCGAAGGTAAACGCCATGCTGGCACGTGCAATCCAGCGCACATCGAGCACATGCGCCCAGGGATTCGCCCAGGACAAGCCAGCCAGATAACCTTTGGGGTCGATGAAAAAATACACATCGTCGAAAAAGGTGGGATTGTCGGCGAAGGGGCCGTACAGCAATGCAACCAGCAACAGCATGACCATGCCAGCCAGCGTTGTCATCCCGTGATTGCGCAAAAACATGGCAGCCCCTCCGATTCGACTTGTTGATTGCCTATGACACGTCAGCCGCACAGGATCCGTGTGCTGTCGCCAGCCATCCAGTGCAGCAGATAAAAAACAGGTAAAAAAAAGCCCCTCTTGCGAGGGGCTTCTGATCAGGCGATGCGATGCTTAGCAGATCGGGCCGGCAGAGCGGGTCTTGCAGGTACCCGTGATGGCCCAGGTAACCTTGCCGGACGACAGGGTCGGGGTCATGACGTAGGTTTCGCCAGCCAAACCCTGGGTGCTGACTGCCGTCGCGGTGATCACCCCAGCAGCGGTCGCGACCGAGGAGATGTAACCCGAAGCGCCCTGGTCGGCCGGGATGCCGTTCGAGCCGGCGGTACAGTTGGTCAGTGCGCCTTGATCCTGAGCGCAGAGTTCAACGGCGGTCTTGGCGGCCGCGGTACCCAGCGTTACTTCGGTGAATTTGGCTTTCAGCGTGTAGTTCTGGTAGGCCGGAATTGCCACGGCGGCCAGAATGCCGATGATGGCGACGACGATCATCAGTTCGATCAGGGTGAAGCCCTTTTGCATTTTGTTCATGTCAATCTCCTTGGGGTTATTCGGTGGGTAACAACCGTTACGCACTCGGTTCTTATATAGCAAGGCCGATGCCAGGTTTCACAAAAATCGTAAGGTGTTGATATTTAATAAAACATGAGAACAACCAACTCCCCAGACAAAAACCACTATGGTCACGATGTGACGTTTTTTGTCAATCTTCACCCTTCTGTGCGCGTCAACACTCAGTCGTCAGGGCGTATAGCCAGGTATCCGGGTTTCATCCACCGCGTCAATCTGGCGCGGATCGAGAAATTTCTCGGCATAGCGCAAATAAACCTTGTTGCGCACGAACACGTCGAACAAGTCCGGATCGATCGGGCCGTTTTCCTTGAATTTTCCGAGAATAAACAGCGACTCGGATAGCGTCTTGCCCGGTTTGTAGGGGCGGTCCTTGGCGGTGAGCGCTTCGAAGATGTCGGCGATCCCCATCACACGCGCCTGCACCGACATCTGTTCGCGTGTCAGCCCATTCGGATAGCCCTTGCCGTCCATGCGTTCGTGGTGTCCGCCGGCGTATTCGGCGACATGCTGCAAATGTTTGGGCCACGGCAACTCCTGCAGCATCTTGATGGTGGCCACGATGTGATGGTTGATGATCTCGCGCTCGGCCTGAGTCAGTGTGCCGGCGCGAATGGAGAGATTTTCGATCTCGTCGGCGGACAGGAAATTGCTGTCCTCACCATGCTCGTTGCGCCAGCGATAGGTGGAGCCTATCGCCCGAACCCGCTGCTGCTCAGCTTCGTCCATGCCTTCGTTGCCGATGTTGGACTGGCGCAGAAATGCGCGGTCCTGGTCATATTGCGCCTGACGGGCAGTGCAAACAGCCTGCAATTCGATCTCGGCAGCTGGATCCTGGGACTGACGCAGCGCCAGTTGGCGGCGCAACATTTCAATTTCGGCATCGCGTTTGAGAACTTCAAAACGCGTATCAATCGTATGAATGCGATCGTAGAGCGTGTGTAACTTGGTGGATTTATCCACCACATGCACGGGCGTCGTGACCTTGCCGCAGTCGTGCAACAGACCGGCGATCTTGAGCTCGTAGCGATCCTGATCGCTCATGTGAAAATCGGCGAGCGGTCCTGTACTGGTTGCGTTCACGGCCTCGGCAAGCATCATGGTGAGCACTGGCACGCGTTCGCAATGTCCGCCCGTGTAAGGCGACTTTTCATCGATCGCCACGTTGATGAGGCCGACGAAGGATTCGAACAGTTCTTCAAGCTGGGAAATCAGCTGGCGATTGGTCAATGCAATCGCCGCCTGCGAAGCCAGTGATTCGGCAAGACGCTGATCAGCCGCCGAAAAAGCGACAATCTCCCCGCTCTCGGGATGCAGCGCGTTGATCAGCTGCAGCACACCGATCACGGCATTCTCGTGATTCTTCATCGGCACCGTAAGAAACGATTTCGAACGATAGCCAGTGTGGGCGTCGAACTTGCGCGTGCCGGAGAAATCGAAACCTTGCGCCGTGTAGGCATCGTCAATATTCACGGTCGCCGCGTGTATGGCTGAATACACAGCGACCATCGACTGATTTGGCTGACCGTTTTCGTCGTAGAACGGGAGATTCGGAAACTCGACGGGCTGACCAGAAGTTCCGCCAATCGCGGTATGCAGCGTGTCATTGCGTAGAATCTCGAAGCGCAGGCTTTTCTCGTCGTTGGCCACGCGATACAGCGTGCCGCCATCGGCGTGCGTAATCTGCTTGGCAGCCAGCAGGATCTTTTCGAGCAGGCGGTTTATATCGCGCTCGTTGGAAAGGGCAGCGCCAATTGCATTCAGCTGTTCGAGGCGTTCGAACAAGCCGCTGGAGGAACTAGCGGTCATTTGATACACACCGAACGCACAATCTTCATGTCGGTTAGACCCTGCAAAACCTTCTCCATGCCGTCCATCTTGAGCGTCAGCATGCCATCGTCGAGCGCGGCGGCGAGTAGCTCGGCGACACGGGCATGTTCCTGGATGAGCTTCTTGACCTGATCGTTGCCAAGCATGAGTTCATGCAAACCCAGACGGCCCTTGTAGCCGGTGTTGTTGCACTCGGGGCAGCCCTTCGGGTGATACAGCGTGAACTTGCCGTCTTTCGCATACTCCTTGAGCCAGCGCTGATACACCGCGTCGTAGCTGGCCTTGGCGTCTTTCTTGAAGGTTTCGGTGTTCACGAGTTCCATGCAGTACTCCTTGAGGAACAACCGCATTTCATCGTCGCTTGGCGTGTAGGCTTCCTTGCACTTGCACAGGCGTTTGGCCAGACGCTGGGCGAGAATGCCGAGCAATGCGTCCGAGAAGTTGAATGGATCCATCCCCATGTCGAGCAGACGAATGATCGACTCCGGGGCGCTGTTGGTATGCAGCGTGGCGAACACCAGGTGGCCTGTCAATGAGGCCTCGATGCCGATGCCCGTGGTTTCGGCATCGCGCATTTCACCGACCATGATGATGTCCGGGTCGGCGCGCAGAAAGGCTTTCATGATGACCGCGAAATCCATGCCGGCCTTCTTGTTGATCTGCACCTGGCGCAGACCTTTCTGGGTAATTTCCACCGGGTCCTCGGCGGTCCAGATCTTGGTGTCCTCGGTGTTCAGGTACTTGAGCACCGAGTGCAGCGTGGTGGTCTTGCCCGAACCGGTCGGACCGCAAACGAAGAACAGGCCATACGGTTTCGAAATCGCGCTCTTCAGGCGTTCGAGATTGGCGGGCAGCACACCGAGCTTGTCGAGCGGAATTGGTTCGCCCGCCGCCAGAATACGCATGACGATGTCTTCGCCACCGACCGAAGGAATCGTCGCGACCCGGAGTTCGATGTCGAGCGGACCGAATTTCTTGAACTTGATCTTGCCATCCTGCGGTTTGCGCTTTTCGGAAATATCCAGATCGCACATGATCTTGAGACGCGCCGCCATGGCGTTGCGGTAGCTGGCCGGAACTTCGATGTACTTGACCAGTGAGCCATCTCGACGGAAACGAATCATCGTTTTTTCCTTGCCCGGCGAAGGTTCGATGTGAATATCGGAAACCCCCTGACGATAGGCATCGATGATGATCTTATTGACGAGCTTGACGAGTTCGTTGTCAGCCGCGGCGGAAACGTCACCCGAGGCATCGCCGCCGGAATCTTCCTCCTCGCCTTCCATGCTCGACAGCAGATCGCCGACCGAAGAGTCATCGACGGCAGCCGCCGTCGCACCGAACAGCAAATCGAGATTCTGTTTGAATTCGCGAATCGTTGTGACGCGATAGGCCAACCGGCTTTTAGGGAAGACGTTATTGACGACGCGCGAGCTTTTGACCTGCTCGGGGTCCATGGTCAGGATCACGACTCCCTCACTACCCTCTTCGACAGGCGCCCATTGATTCTGTTCGAGGTATTCGCGCTTGAGGTTCTTCAGCAGATCAACGGGCTTGATGCGCTCAGGGTTATAAACATCGTAGGGCACCCCGAAAAATTTCGACAATGCAGCACCAATTGCGGATTGCTTGACCTGAAATTCAGCAATCAGGATTTCTTCAATGTCGAGATTCTTGCGGCGCGCCGAACGGATCGCAAGCTCCATTTCCTGCGCCGAAAGCACCGCATCCTCGACGAGGTAATCGTACTTGGTCTTGGCTGCGGGAACCGTTTTGCTGCGCTGCGAGAAAGCAATCGCGAGTGTCTCGCAGAGACCCTTGAGGCCCTCTTCGGCAACGGCGGAGAACGGCTGGCCCGCCTTGTTGTTGATGACCTGCACCACCCCCAGCAATTCGCCGCCTGTTGAAACGATCGGCCCGACCAGCATCTGCTGCGTACGATAGCCTGTACGCTTATCGACCTCTTGGAGAAAACGCAGGCTGGAATGATGCGACTTGAGCTCTGCATCGTCATAGACATCGCGCAGATTGATGATCTTGCGCGCCAGCGCCACATAACCGGCAATGCTCTGATCGGCAATCGGCAGCTTGAGATCCTTAAATGAATTCAGCCCCGTCTTGACCTTGGAAACAATTGCCGACTTGTCTTCATTGACGGCATACACCGTCAGTCGGTCGGCATTGAACAGGCTGCAGATATCCTGCGACAGCTCCAGCATGATCTCGTCGATATTGCTCGTCGCATGGATCTTGTTGGTAACGGTCTGAAGGTTCTTGAAAAACGCCAGGCGCGAGCCAACGTCGGCCACGCTGTTGTCCGACACGGAATTAGGTGCTGCGGTCACTATGCTGATGCTCCTATGTTTTCATCCCGACGACGAGCGCCCTTGCTGACGTCGCCACCTTCTCGTTCCTGCCCACCATTCGAGCCGCACAGACCGCCTTCCAGCAAGCCGACATGAAAACCGCGCTGGGCAAGCAAAAATGCCGCTGCCGAACTGCGGCGTCCGCTCTGACAGTACACAATATATTCGGGCTTTGGATCCAGGGCCGCGCACGCCTCACGAATCGTGTTGAGCGGCAAATTGCGCGCACCGGGCAAACCATCGTACAGATATTCGGCGGGAAAGCGTACATCAAGCCAAATCGCACCAGCCAGAACGCGGCGGCGCGCCTCGGCATGGCTATAGGTCTGCAACAGCGGCTTGCTGAGCAATTCGACGAAGTCCTGCTTCGCAAGGCGCAGCAATATCCCATCGGTTTTCATCGTCACCGAGGCATTCCGCACCTCATCACTAACCAGCGCTTCTTCGCCAAAAGCATCCCCAGCCTTGAGATCCGCAACAATCATCACGTCACCCGAAACCATGCGCGTGACTTGACAGCGCCCCTTTTCGATCAGGTAATAATAATCACCCGGCTCCCCCTGCCGCACGACGACTTCACCACGCTTGGCGCGAATGCGCTGGAAGCGCTGCAATAGCTGATCGATATGCGCTGGCGGTAGCCCTGCCAAGGCCCCTTGTGTCAGATTTTTGGCTGCGAACAGCCCCGTCATGCAGCGCCAGTCGGGACTGTCGCTGACAGAAACAGACGTGCGGTCAGCCCCCTCAGTGGCAGCAAGCCCGGCGCCTCCTGCTGCCAACTGATTCCAAGTCAGCATGATGTCGAGGCGATCGGCATCGAAACGCAGCAGATCAACATGGGTAATCGCTTTTGCCGAATGAGGCAAACCAACCGATTTACCAAGCGGCAGACTTGCGGCTTCGCTACCGCCGACCAGAACCAGCGTGCTGCCATCGGCGAACTCCAGATTTATTTCGCCCTTGATCAGATACACCAACTGGCCCTGCCACCCCTGAAAGTTCAGGGGCTGTTGCGGGCGCCAATGATCGAAATAACACAGTGGAACGAGCTCTTCAAGACATTGCTGATCAAGTTCGGCCAATGGCCGCAGACCGCGCAACAAGCCAACGGAAATGTTAGCCTTGCCAGCAGTTCTGGAGCTGTTCGACAGTTGGGTTTCAGAGTTCGAAGACATGGTTGTTTTGCAGCATGCGTGGTTTGTACTCACCAAGAAAGTCTTCGATTTCCTGCATCGTCAACTCGATCTGCCCGGGTTTCAGGTGGGTAATGAAAAGCTCAACGGGCAGCTGCAGGTTGGCCAGTTCCTCAGCCAGCATGCTCGGGCAGAGATGCTTGGAAACGATCGCCAGCGGTTTTTCACGGTTTGAGAATGCCGTTTCAGCGATCAGATAGCGCAGATTGCCAATTTTATTGACCTCGATCCAGAACTCCGGGCAAATGCTGGTATCTCCCGTAAAAACCAAGCTCGCACGACCCGAATCAAGCTGATAACCGACGGCTGGAACCGTATGGCTGGCGGGCAGAACGGTAATCGCACGCTGACCAAGGGTAATGGTCTGGCCGAGCCGGATCGTCTCAAAACGCAAAAGCGGCCTGTCCGGCGTCGGGATTACCGTGAAATCAGGCCAAATGGCCCAGTTGAAAATGTGATTGCGCAGGATTTCGAGGGTTGCATGGGTGGCATGCACCGTTAACGGCTTGCTGCGCATGTCACCAACCGTATCGATCATTAATGGCAGACAGGCAATATGATCGAGGTGCGAATGCGTGATGAAAACATGATCGATCTGTGCCAATTCAACCAGCGAAAGATCCCCGACCCCGGTGCCGGCATCGATCAGAATGTCGTGATCCACCAGCAATGCGGTGGTTCGCAAATGCCGACCGCCGATTCCGCCGCTACAGCCAAGAATGCGGACTTTCATGCTCATTTGGTTTCAAAATTAGTTGCCCCGTCCCACCCTTCACCAGGCGGGCTCTTGCGCATTTCGGCAATGCGTTCAAGATACAGCTCATACAGATAACGCGGCGCCATGCGGGACAGATTGACCAGCGTGAGTTCGGCCTGGTCCCATTCCTGCGTGCGATAGTAGCGCAAGGCTTGATTCCAGAGCTTGAGCTCGTCCAGAATGGCTTGCTCGACTTGCCCGACCTGCCCGATGGGTTCGTAAATCTTGACGGGCTCGGCCTTGCCCTTGACGCGCACCTTGTCGAGTTCGCGCAAAACAAAGGCCTCCTTGACATGATCGCGCGTGGTTTCACCGATGATCACGCCAACCCCATACTGTTTCGTGATGCCTTCAAGACGCGACCCAAGATTCACGGCATCGCCCATGACGGTATACGCCTTGCGCACGCGGGAGCCCATGTCCCCCACCGTCATGATGCCGGTATTGATGCCGACACCGATCTTGAGCTCCGGCCAGCCTTTCGCAACCAGGCGCTGGTTAAGTTCGCCCAACGCCTGCTGCATGCCCAATGCGGTCAGCACCGCATGCTTGGCATGCTCGGCATCGCCAACTGGCGCGCCCCAAAAGGCCATGATCGCATCGCCGATGTATTTGTCGAGAGTCCCGCGTTGATGGCGCACGACCTCGGTCATGGCGCCAAGGTATTCGTTCATGAGGTTGGCCAATTGATCCGGCTGCAAGCCTTCGGAGATGGTCGTGAAGCCACGGATATCCGAAAACAGCACGCTCAGCTCGGCCTTGCGGCCATCCATCGAATACCCCTCTGGATTCCGCGACATTTCATCGACCAGCTCCGGCGGCACATATTGGCCGAACAATTCGGTGAATTGCCGCTTGGTGCGCGACTCGACGAAATAGCCCCAGGACATATTGACGGCATACAGAATGAAGATCAGCAGCAATCCAGCCGCCAAAGGCACGACATAATTGAGCGCTTGCCAAAGTGCGAAATTCACGCCCAGCAGCGCCGAAAGCACCAGCAGGGACAACAGGCTGGCGCGGCCGGCCGTGAGTTGCGGCACCCAGAACACCATGATGCCGCCGACGATCAGCAGCAACAGCACATCAATCGCCAGCACAAATGACGGCTTGAGCTTGATGCTGCCGTCCAGCATGCCGGTAATCAGATTGGCATGCATTTCGACCCCCGAATATGCGCGTCCAACCGGTGTCGCCCGCAAATCCTTGAGCCCCGGCGCCGTCGTTCCCATCAGGACGATCTTGCCCTTCAACTGTTCGGGCTTGACCCTGTCGGCCATGATATCGGCAATTGAAATGTAACGATAACTGCCCTCATAACCGCGGAACGGAATCAGCGCCGCCGCATTTTCATCAACCGGAATCCGCAATGGCCCGACATCGAGCCACTCCATGCCGCCATACGACTGGTTGATCTGATCATTCGGAAACCCCGGCTCAACCTTGGGGAAACCAAGATAGGCGCGCACCATCGCCAGCGACAGCGATTCGTAGAAGTCGCCCTTATATTCGGCAATCAGCGGTACACGGCGCGTGATGCCGTCAAAATCCACCATCGGATTGAAGTGACCGGCGCCAGCTGCACTTTGCTGGAACTCCGGCAAGTTGCCGCCATGAATCGACCAGGTGGTAAAAGCGATCTGTCGTCCCTGGAAAATACCGGTCGGCAAAACCGGCGCCGGTATCGCGCCGTTGCTCACACCGTCGCTCTTGTCGGAGAAGTAATAGCCGAGAATTACCTGCTTGCCACTCAGCGTCTCGGCAAAACGCTTGTCGTAATCGAGCTTGCTGCGCAATCCCTTCAGCGACTCTTGAAAAACCGCACTGTCCCTGAGTTCCTTCTTCGCCAAAGCATCCAGCGTTTTCAGACCGGAACTGCTGTCGGGTTCGGCGAACACGACGTCAAAGCCCAGCAGACGGATGCCGTACTGATTGAAAAGCTTGTCCACCAGCGCTGACATCCGATCGCGCCCCCAGGGCCAACGCCCGAGCTCCGCAAGCGATTTTTCGTCGATATCGACGATGACCACACGCTCATCGACCGTATTCGGCATGGTCAAGCGCAGTTTGGTATCGTAAATGATCGCGTCGAGATGGCTGACCAGGCCAATTTGATAAAAGCTGGCCGCATGCCCTAGCAACAACAGCATGACAGCCAGGCCGAGTGCATAGCGAACGATAAATTGTTTCAAATGACCTCCGGCATCGACTCTTTCAAATTCAGGGACTTGGGCAACGTCAATCTGTGTCCATTGCCTTCAGGCCGAACGCTACCCGTTAAACGCCATGCACTCAGGTCTTGATGAAAAATTCCATCTTGATGCCCGCCAGCTCGACAATGTCATGATCATTGAGCGCATGCGGGTGCGCATCGATGGATGTGCCATTCAGCACCGGGAATACCGCCCCCTCGACATGGGTGATGAAATAGCCTTGTGGACGCCGCGTGATGACAGCGACCTGCACTCCGGGCTTGCCAAGCGTCGTCAAGGTCTTGGTCAGTTCCATTTCCTTGCCAACGTTCACGCCCGACAATATCTGGATCGCCCCGCGCATTGGTGCGGCCGCTGGCGCAGGCGGCGCGGCTGATACCGCCGGCGTTGCGGCAGCCTGCATCTGTCCCGTGGAGCCGAACGCACCGGTTGCAGTTGCTGCCGGCGGCGGCATGTGTGCCTTCGCCATGGATACCTGGGTATCGCTCATGGCGGCCTTTTCGTCAGTTTTTTCCGGTGGCTTGCGCATCATGTCAGCGCGCAGGATCATGGTTTTCTCAAAATCTGCCGGTGCGACCTGCTGTTGCGCCCCCTCATTGACATATTTGAGCCGGTATTTGCCCATCTCGATGACATCCCCGTTTTGCAGGAAATGTTTCTTGATCGGCTGGCCATTCACCTGAGTCCCATTCGTGCTGTTGAGATCCTCAAGAAACGCATCGTTCAAGATCAGCAGCACCACGGCATGTTCGCCGCTGATCGCCAGATTGTCGATCTGGATATCGTTATGCGGCTTGCGACCGATCGTGGTGCGCTCCTTGATCAGAGGAACTTCCTTGATCAACAAACCATCCATACTGAGAATGAGCTTCGCCATCTTGATTTCCCCGTCAAACTTATTCGATCACTTGAACCAGGCCAGCAAGCGTGCCAGCCAGCCCGTCTTGCCGTGCGCGGCCGGATACGCCGATTTCACACGAACCAGAATCACCGACACATTGTCGCGACCGCCATTGTCGTTCGCCATCTGAACCAGTTGAGTCGCGGCGAGTTCCAGATTGACCGCAAGCATCTGTACCGTCATGCCGATTTCCTCATCCTCAACCATGTCGTTGAGGCCATCCGAGCAAAGCAGGTAGATATCGCCCGGCTGGGTTTCATATTCGTGAATCTCCGGCTCGACTTGCGGGTCAACCCCCACGGCACGCGTCACGAGATTCTTGTTTTGCGACAAACGCGCCTGTTCGACGGTCAGAATGCCGCTGTCGATCTGCTCCTGCAGCAGCGAATGATCCCGCGATATCTGCTTGAATTCGTCACCGCGCAGCCGATACAAGCGCGAGTCGCCAATATGAGCCACCATGACCTTGTTGTCATAGAACGTGGCCATCACCAAAGTCGTGCCCATGCCGGCGTACTGCGGCTGACTCTGCGCCGACTGATACACCGAGGTGTTGGCGCGCTCAATTTCGGTTTCCAGCGCCACCCGGGCCTGCAACCTGCCATCGGAAGTTTTCCGCTGTGGCTCGAGTTCGTTGAAGCACCTCGACAGTTCGCTGCCCAGCAAGGTGGTCACCATGCCACTGGCCACCTCGCCAGCGTTATAACCGCCCATGCCGTCGGCCAGAATCGCCAGCCCCAGGGCAGGATTGAGATGGATCGAGTCCTCGTTATGCGAGCGCACCATGCCCGCATCGGTCTGACCAACCATTTCCAAAGCCTGACTCAAATCCATGCTCACTCCTCGCGAAGCGCCGGGCATACTCTGGCGCCAGTTAGCTAATTTATTGCGCACTCGGCAACACAGCCGAAAATCCATCCGGTCTCAACATCGCGTCAAGTGTTGCCAGCGCATGCGACAGCCGGTGCTTTGCTCAATCAAGTCACTGCCTCCAGGCATTGACGCAAGTCACGGGCAAGCTCGGCGCCGCTCTGATAGCGCTGATCGGCATCCTTGACGAGCGCCTTGTCGATCACTGCAGCCAGCGCAGCCGACACGGCAGGATTGATCTGGCGAATATCGGGTTGCGCCTCGTTGGCGATCTTGAACATCAACTGCGCCATCGATTCGCCCTCGAACGGCAGCTTGCCGCACAGCAGCTGGTACAAGGTCACGCCAAGCGAAAACAGATCCGAACGACCGTCAATTTTCTTGCCGGACAACTGCTCCGGCGACATGTAACTCGGTGTTCCAAGCACCATGCCGGTTTTGGTCTTGCTCGAATCCGTAATGCGCGCAATGCCAAAATCCGTCACCTTGACGCTATCGCTTTCCGGCTCGTACATGATGTTGGCCGGCTTGATGTCCCGATGCACGACATGATTCTCATGGGCATAGGAAAGCGCGTCGGCAACACGGGCAACGATACGGACCACCCGGTCGACCGGCAACAGGTTGGGCGCCTTGGTGAACGGCACGAGGTCCTGGCCCTTGAGGAACTCCATGGCAATGTAGGCCAGATCGTGTTCCTCGCCGGCATCATACATGGTGACGATGTTTTGATGATTGAGTCGTCCCGCAGTTTCGGCCTCACGGAAGAAACGCTCCTTGACCTCGGCCAGTTCATCGCCCTCGAACTCCTGCGACAACGCCATGGTCTTGATGGCGACGACACGATTGATCTTCGGATCGCGGCCGAGATACACCACCCCCATCGCCCCCTTGCCGAGCTCCTTTTCGATCTGGTAACGCCCGAGCATCGGTTTCTCGACATTGCCCCCGGCATCCAGCATGCTGGCATTGCTGCGACTGCCACCCGCGCCACCCAGAATGACGGTCTCGGACAACTGACGCGCCCGATTCAGGCGCTGTTCGAGATCGCGGAATTTGGGGTTGTAATCGGACATATAGCGGAACACCGCCTCGGCCTTGTTGAACTGGCGCTTGCGTTCGAAATCCAGCGCCAGGTTGTACAGATTTTCCATCAGACCATCGTCGAGCGGGCACTTGCGGAATTTGTCGAAAGCCATGTCGAGCTGCCCCTGGCCCTGGAAGGCCAAGCCCAGCATGCGGTTGGATTCAGCCGATTCGCTATCGGATTTTTCCTTGCCGCGTTCGGTCATGAGGAAACGTTTGGTCGTCAGCAGGATATGCCCCAGCAATAACAGGGTCGCCGGCAGCATGAGCTGCAACCACAGCAATTGCGTCGTCATGAGGACAAAATGCGTTCCCAGCAAGGCGACCAGCACGCCGGCCGTCAGCGCTGCACCCATGCCCGCCCGGAGGCGCGGCAGCACAACAATCAGATACGCCACCACCAGCAGCAGAACCGCCGTCTCGGCCCAGAAGGCCCAGGACGGCACAACGAAAAAATGCTCCGACAACAAGCTCGATACGGCATGCGCAAGTACCAGCACATCCGGCATGGCGGCCGACACGGGGGTCGGATGCACGCTGCCGACGCCTGCGGCAGTCGGCCCGACCAGCACGATCTTGTCGCGATACTTGTCATAGGGGATCTTGCCGCTTTTCACGTCGTAAAATGAATCCACCTGAAACGCCGGCTTGCCGTCGGCATCCTTGTAAAAAAAGGTATACATGCGCGACGCGGTATCGGTACCGATCTTCAGGTTGCCGAGACGCACCGAGTCGCCGAGCTGGACCTGAATATCATTGACGCCAAGATTCAGGCTTTTCGCGGCAATCATCAACGACAGGGCCGGATACAATTGATCGAAATGCCCGAGAACCAAGGGTTCGCTGCGGATGCCGCCATCGACGTCCAGCGTCGAGTTCAGATGACCAATGGCCGCCGCGGCCTTGCCGAGCGGATCGATGACCAAAGCGTCGACATCGCTGGTTGGAATCGCCGCCATTTCTCCGCCCGACATGGCCTTGACGGCATTTTTCTGGATGTAATCAGGTAGCGCATGATCCGGGCGACCAAGAGGGTTGCCGAGCCGGAACAACATGGGCAAGGCCACATTGCCGGCCTTGCCGAAACTTGCCGCCAACCGCCGATCGGTGTTCAGCTTGTCTTCGGCTTCAGCCAGCACCGGGGCAAATTGTTCGAGCACCGGGTGACTGCTGGCCAGTGGCGTAACCGGCGCTACCGTGGCTGCAGAAACGGCGCTTGTCGCAACAGCAGGCGCAGCTGCCGCTGACGTAGCGTCAGCAACTGGCGCGACTGCGGCGCCGGAATTCATCACATCGGCATCGGTCGCGACAACTGCAGGAGAAGCCGCCGCATCGGTGGGCACCGCCGGGTGCAACGGAGCCCCCCCAGCCTGAGTGTAAATATCGATGAGCTTGTTGATATACGTCAGACCCGGATCGAGTTGCGGCTCCGAATACAGGACGGTCGTCGCAATGACCTTGGCCTTGGCGGCAGCGAGCTTATCCACCATTTCGGCATGAACCTCGCGCGACCAAGGCCAACGCCCGATGTTATCGAGGCTCTGCTTGTCGATCGCGATGACCGCGATCTTGTCGCTTGGCGTCCGTGTGGCTGCTGCAACGCCGATATCGTAAGCCTTGCGTTCAAGGCTCTGCATCAAACCGCTGCTGCCGGCAGCAACCACGGCCAGACTGACCGCCAAGCCGAAAAACCAATCGCTTTTCCAGAAATTCGCTTTATTCATCTCACCAACGCCCCCATATCCGGGAAATCCCCGGCCGTTTCGAACCGGGCTGACCGATTCTCCCCTTCCCCTTACCGTGAGACCTGGAACCGCCGCAACCTTCTCTGCTGCTTATGGCGTCATCCCTGACGCCATAACTTCATGTGGAAACATGATGATAACGCCAATTCTTGCAGTCAAACATCAGCTCAGTCAAATTTATTTTAAGCCTTGCGGCAGAATTTCCGCCGTCAGCGGGAAAAATCACATGAAATTTCCCTGTCATCCAGCGTTGTTGGCCATGTACATATGCCTTGACAGCAATACCGGCTTGAATGCCCTGCAGGAACACCAAATAAAAAGAAAAAGCCGCGCCGGATCACTCCGGCGCGGCCCTTGGCGACAATGACAGCGATTACAACAGGCCTTTGAGCAGCTTGCCCATCTCGGCCGGGTTGCGCGTCACCTTGAAACCGCAGGCTTCCATGATTTCGAGCTTGGCATCGGCCGTATCGGCACCACCGGAAATCAGCGCGCCGGCATGACCCATGCGCTTTCCGGGAGGCGCCGTGACACCGGCGATGAAGCCGACGATCGGTTTCTTCATGTTGGCCTTGCACCATTCGGCGGCTTCGGCTTCGTCAGGACCGCCGATTTCGCCGATCATGATGACCGCATCGGTATCCGGATCGTCGTTGAACATGCGCATCACGTCGATATGCTTGAGACCGTTGATCGGATCGCCACCAATGCCGACCGCCGACGACTGACCAAGACCGATTTCGGTCAGCTGACCGACGGCTTCATAGGTCAGCGTGCCGGAACGCGACACGACGCCGATGCGACCTTTCTTGTGGATGTGGCCCGGCATGATGCCGATCTTGATTT
Organism: Pseudomonadota bacterium; assembly: GCA_052034445.1. GTDB lineage: Bacteria > Pseudomonadota > Gammaproteobacteria > Burkholderiales > Rhodocyclaceae > Sterolibacterium. Next base: position 15,775 of record JBPOIN010000174.1, read on the forward strand.
CGTCCGGGGTAATTAGACCCGGGCAGTTCGGACCGAGCAGCAGCGTCTTCTTGCCACCGGCAGCTTCCTTGGCCTTCATCTTGTTGCGCACCATCAGCATGTCACGCACCGGAATGCCTTCGGTGATGCAGATTGCCAGATCCAGATCGGCCTCGACGGCTTCCCAGATTGCGTCCGCAGCGCCTGCAGGCGGCACGTAAATCACGGAAACGGTAGCACCGGTTTCCTTGGCGGCTTCCTTGACCGAACCGAAGATCGGGATATTGAAAATCTTCTCGCCAGCTTTCTTCGGATTCACACCAGCCACGAAACAGTTTTTGCCGTTGGCGTATTCCTGGCACTTCTCGGTGTGGAACTGGCCGGTCTTGCCCGTGATGCCCTGGGTGATGACCTTGGTGTCTTTATTGATCAGAATGGACATATTGACTCCTTACTTGCCGGCGACGGCGGCAACAATCTTCTGCGCCGCGTCCGCCATATTGTTGGCGGAAATGATGGGAAGGCCGGAATTCTTGAGAATTTCCTTGCCGAGATCCTCGTTGGTGCCTTTCATGCGCACCACCAGCGGAACGCTCAGCTTGACTTCCTTGGCCGCCGCGACCACGCCCGTGGCGATGGTGTCGCACTTCATGATGCCACCGAAGATGTTAACCAGAATCCCCTTGACGGCCGGGTTACGCAGCATGATCTTGAAGGCTTCGGTAACTTTCTCGGTCGTCGCGCCGCCACCGACGTCGAGGAAGTTGGCCGGCTCGGCGCCGAACAGCTTGATCGTGTCCATGGTCGCCATTGCCAGGCCGGCGCCATTCACCAGACAGCCGATGTTGCCGTCAAGGGCGATGTAGGCGAGGTCGAACTTGGAGGCTTCGATTTCGTCCGCATCCTCTTCATCGAGGTCGCGGAAAGCGACGACTTCGGGATGGCGGAACAG
>JBPOIN010000203.1:0-2923 GCA_052034445.1 Pseudomonadota bacterium
TTTAAATGCATACAACGCGCTACAGACCTACGAAAAGGTGAATAAAAATGCAGTTGGAATTTGGGGTCATAGCATGGGAGGGAATGTGACACTCAGAGCTTTGGCAGCAAAGCCTGATATTCCAGCAGCTGTAATTTGGGGAGGTGCTGTGTATACCTATGTAGACATGCAAAAGTATGGGATTCAGGATAATAGTTATCGTCCACCAACCGATACCAATCAGCGATTAAGAAGAAGAGACCAACTTTTTAAGGCGGTCGGGCAATTTGATCCGAACAGTGACTTTTGGAAAAAGGTTGCCGCAACAAACTATTTAAATGATTTAAAGGGTGCAATTCAATTAGACCACGCAGTAAATGATGATGTCGTAAATATAGAATACAGTAGGGGACTAAACGCGCTACTTGATAAAACTAATATTCCCCATGAACTTCATGAGTACCCATCGGGTGGTCATAATATCTCAGATCCCAGCTTTGGTCCGGCAATGCAAAACACCGTCGATTTTTTTAAAAAATATCTAAATTAATTCCTCGTTACATCAGATATACTGTAGTTATGAAGGAATTATTTACAAAAATCCAAAAAATTGATCCTAGACTACTGCTTATTGGTTTTGGGATTGTTGTGTATATCCAGACCATTTTTAACGGATTTGTAATGGATGACCAGGGATTGATTATAAATAACAAAAGTGTTCATTCGATAAGTAATCTTTTTAATTTTTTCAGAGGCAGTATTTTTGACTACGGTGGGAGTTTGGGTGGTATATATTACCGTCCAATGATGACTACTTACTTCTCAATTATTTACACTTTTTTTGGTGGTTTCCCTTTTTACTATCACGTTACACAGCTAGTGATGCATATAACAAATTCAGTCCTTGTCTTTGGACTATTTCAACACTTTACAAAAAAGTGGAGCGCCTTTTTTCTAGCTCTTATTTTTCTGATTCACCCAATTCAAGTTGAAACCGTCTCATATATTGCAGCAGTGCAAGATGTATTATTTGTATTTTTTGGGCTTATATTTTTGAGAAAAGTAATAAGAAATGATAGCGATGACTATAAAATTTACATCCCATACATTTACTTGTTGCTTTCCTTCTTTTCAAAAGAGACAGGGTTTTTATTCATGTTACTAGGTCTTTTGTATGTATTCATTGTGAAGAAAAAATTATTTTTAAAGCATCTTATTTCATCAATTAGCGTTCTGATTTTTTATATATTTATGAGAGTAGTTGTTGCAAAAATTACAATTCATGCAACTGATGAATTTCCAATGATGAGAATGAATCTTTTTGAAAGAGCACTCTCTATACCAGAAATAGTGTTTTATTATTTAAAAACATTTTTTGTTCCTTTTAATTTAGTTTCAGTTCAGTCGTGGGTAGTTAGTAGTATAAGTTTTGAAAAATTTATTCTTCCAGTTGTAGTAATATTTATTTTCTTTGGAGGTATCCTCTTTTTATCAAAAAAAGCTTTTGGAAAAAAAGAAGCGAGGATTGCATTGCTATTCTTCTGGATATGGATGGTATTCGGTTTTTCATTGCATATACAACTCGTGCCGCTGGATTTAACAGTATCAGATAGATGGTTTTACTTTACTATCGTAGGTTTGCTTGGGGTTCTGGGAGTTCTGTATGATCAATTTGCCATTGAAAAGCTTCTTGGTAAAAGAAATTTATTTAGTGTATTTCTTGTATGTTTGTTCATAATTTCTATTTACCTTTCAGTAAGATCTTTTATCAGGGTCGGGGATTGGAGAGACACAAAAGTGCTTGCCCTTCATGACCTAAAAATTCAAAAAGATAATTACCAATTACTGTCTGCATTGGGAGCAATGTATTTAGAGGAAAAAAGGTATTCTTTGGCTGCTAAATATTCGGAAGAGTCGGTCAAAATATTTCCTCACTGGGGAACAAGCTACTACAATTTGGGAGTAGCATATCATATGGATCATAAAATCAAGCCAGCGGAGATTGCATACAAGCGTTCCATCGAAAATGCCAAGGTAAATATAAATGCCTATGAAAATTTAGCGATTCTATATATATACAATTATCCTCCAGTTGTCGCTCGTGATTATGCAAAAAAGAATCTTAAAAAATTTCCAGGCAGTGTGAAATTATGGCACGTGCTTGCACTTGCTGAGCATCGACTTGGCAATGACGCTGCCTCGACAGAGGCTGCTCGAATGATTCAACTTCTCTCGCAACCTTCTGGACCTTCACTCTAAACAGTTATATAATTGCCTTCATGTCGAAAATAGAGTTAGGATTAAAGATTGCTACGATTTCTATGCTTGGTGGGATAGCCATCAGTTGCGATGACCAGGATAAGCCTCAGTTTGATAATTGTAGTTTTGATAGTGCCAATCAAAGTAAAGATTTTTATCTAAGAACTAGCGCTGCTCATTCTAATAAGCACTTAGTTATAGGGGACTATGATTTTCAAAGAGACAAAAAAACAGGACAGCTCGTCAAGAAAGTAGGAGATGAGTTAGTTGTAATGTCTCCAAATACTTTTGTTCCTCTTCCAGTTCAACAAGATGGTAGATTATACGATATCACTTTTCAAGATATGGGTATTTATATTAAAGCAACTGTAGATACCTCATGCCCACAGTAACTATTTTTTCTTTGAAGCGCTAGTTCTTAGGAGTAAAGCAATTAATGCAGCATAGAATGACCCAAAGACTATAGCAGAGAAAAACTGCGCAATCATATCAGCGCCCACTACAATTACGTCAGGTTGGCCATTGAGATTATAAGCTTGTCTTACATATTCAATTATTCCGTGATTAACAAAAATGTAGTACAGCATAACTATAAAAGGTGAAACGAGGGCGTATACTAGGGAAATTTTTATTCCCTCATACAAGGCTTTTTTGTAAGCTATTTTATTTTTAAGCAGCCTTTTTT
>JBPOIN010000050.1:0-9058 GCA_052034445.1 Pseudomonadota bacterium
ATCTGCTGCGCACCCTGACCGACAAGGCCAAGGCTTGGGAAGACCTGTGCTTTGCGCGCCGCACCATGCGTGCGCGGAAGACGACGACCTGAGTTCTCCTCGACACTTGCATTCTGCCGTTGCGCCCTCATCTTGAGGTCTGCGGTTTCTTTTCCATCAAGGAGATATCATGCGCTTCAAGTTATTTGCCATGCTTGCGCTGGCGGCCAGTCTGCTCTCGGGTTGCGGTTACAACCAGATCCAGATCAACGACGAGCAGGTCAAGGCGAGCTGGTCCGAGGTGCTGAACCAGTACAAGCGGCGCGCCGATCTGATCCCGAATCTGGTTTCGGTGGTGCAGGGGTATGCCGGGCATGAAAAAGAGGTTCTGACGCGTGTGACCGAGGCGCGCGCGAATGTCGCGGGCCTCAAGGCGACGCCCGAGCTCATCAACGATCCGGCGGCCTTTGCCAGGTTCCAGCAGGCGCAAAGCCAGCTCGGCGGCGCCTTGTCGCGTCTGCTCGTGGTGTCGGAAAACTATCCGCAGCTCAAGGCCGACGCCAGCTTCCGCGATCTGCAGGCGCAGATCGAAGGCACCGAGAACCGCATTACCGTGGCGCGCGGCCGTTATGTCAAGGCGGTGCAGGATTACAACATCGGCGTGCGCACCTTCCCGAACAATCTGACGGCGATGGCGTTCGGTTATCAGACCAAGCCGAATTTCGCTGTCGAGGACGAGAAGCAGATTGCCGCGCCGCCGACGATCCGCTTCGATCAGCCGGGCCAGCCGCCGCAGCCTGCGGTGACCGCACCGGCCGCGCAATAAGCAACCACGCCACACCGCAGACGCCCGGCAGCCATGCGCACTTTGCTCCGCTTCTGGATTGCGGCATGGTTGCTGTGCGTCGCGTTGCCGGGCGCTCTGGCGAGCCGCGCGCAGGCGGCCGAACTGCCGATCCCGGTGCTGAACGCGCATGTGGTCGATACGGCCCATGTCCTCAAGCCCGAACAGGCGGCCAGCCTCGAACAGCGGCTCGTCGCGTTCGAGCAGGCGCATGGCAGCCAGATTGTCGTGCTGACCGTGTCGACCACCCAGCCCGAGGGGCTCGAAGCCTACGCCAACCGCGTTTTCGAAAGCTGGAAGCTTGGGCGCAAGCAGCATAACGACGGCATCCTGCTGCTGGTGGCGGCGCAGGACCGGCGCCTGCGCATCGAAACCGGCTATGGTCTCGAAGGGGCAATTCCGGACGCCGTCGCCAAACGCATCGTGAGCGAGATCATCGCGCCGAAATTCCGCAGCGGCGATGCCTACGGCGGTCTGGATGCCGGCGTGGCGCAGATCGAGAAACTGATTCAGGGCGAGCAGTTGCCGCCGCCCGTGCGGCGCAGCGGCCAGCAGACGCGGCCTGACGCCGCCAGTCAGCCGGGCGGCGGAAGCTCGCTGAGCGAGATACTCATGTTCGGCATGGTCGCGGCGACCATCGCGGGCAGCTTTCTGTGTCTGCTGCTCGGTCGCTTTGTCGGCGGTCTTGTGACGGGCGGCCTGGTCGGTGCCCTGATCTGGTTCATGAGCGGTTCGCTGCTGCTCATGATCGCGGCAGGCGTGCTGGTGTTCTTCTATCTGCTCATCACGGGCGGCCACGGCGGGATATTTCTGGGTGGCGGCGGGCTTGGCGGTGGTGGTGGGGGCTGGGGTGGCGGCGGCGGCAGATCCGGTGGTGGCGGGGCTTCGGGAGGATGGTGATGAATCTGCGTCGTCTGCTCAGGCATTTGATTGCGCCGCACTGGCTGGCGCGGCGCGCGTTTCCGGCTGCGACGCTGGCCGAGATCGAAGCCGCCGTGGCGGCTGCCGAGCGCCTGACGCCGCCAGGTGGGGCTGCCGGACAGAAAATCGGCGAAGTGCGTTTCGTCGTCGAGGCCGGCTTGCCCTGGGCGACGCTGTGGCATGACCTCACGGCGCGGCAGCGGGCCGGTGAGGTGTTTGCACAATTGCGTGTCTGGGATACCGAGCATAACAACGGGGTGCTGATCTACGTGCAGGTCGTTGATCGATGCGTCGAGATTGTCGCCGACCGTGGCATCAGCGCGCGGGTCGAGCAGTCGGCCTGGGAAGCCATTTGCCACGGCATGGAGACGGCGTTTCGCGCTGGCGACTACCGGCGCGGCGCCATCGAGGCGATCCAGCGCGTGGGCGCGCTATTGGCGGCAAGTCAGATGGCTGTAAATAATGGAAAGCCAATAGAAAACATTGGCATACAGAGCGAAGTTGAAGTGGAAAATGAGCTTTCGGACCAGCCGCTCCTGCTCTGACGACAGTCGCCAAGGGCAATGTCGTCGCTGGATTGATTTTTCCTGACTGGCCACCTGGCAAGCCTGTGCAGGTGTGCGTAGGTCGGACTTCAGTCCGACCTATCGGGTTGAAACCCGACCTACCCATTGTTCTTTTAGTCACATAAAAACAATGTATTGTCGATTTTTCTTAATGTTGTTTATTGTTTTGTGCGACTGAATTCGGCGATGCCTCCTTCAGCAGCGCCTCGATGCGCTGGGTGGTCGAATCGTCGGCCAGGCTGATGGGGCCGACAGCGACCCAGCGAATGCGACCGTGACGGTCGAGCAGGAAACTGCTCGGCAGCGCGCGCACGCGCCAGTGCTTGTAGGCCTGGCTGTTGCGGTCCTGCAGCACGATGAAGGGCGCGCCATCGGGAAACCAGGCCTGGAGAAAACTCTCGATGCGCGCTTTGCCCTCGGCCAGGTTGACCGAGAGAATGCTCAATCCGCGGTCGCCATATTTGCGCTGGATGTCTTCGAACTCGGGCATTTCCTCACGGCAGGGCGGGCACCAGCTCGCCCAGAAATTCACCAGCACCACCTGGCCCGCGAAATTGCGCAAGTCGCGGGGCTTGCCCTGCAGGTCGGGCAGACTGAGTTCGCGGCTGGCGTCGGTTGGCGACCAGGGGTTGAATTCGGCGGCCACGGCGGGCGCGGGCGCCAGCAGTGCGCTGGCTGTCGCCAGAATCAGGACCGCCAGCATTCTGCGCCTCAACTTCATGCGGTGATTTCGCGCGCGCTGAGGCGGTAGCTGAAGTGGTCGGGATCGAGTGAATCCAGGCGGCCGTCGGCGGTTTCGCCATTCGGATACATGAGGAAACCGATTTTTCCGGCTTTGCCGAGCGCGCTGCCGGGCAGTTCCAGATCGTGGGCGTAGTTGTAGGCTATCCAGTTCATTTCCCAGTTGCCGAACAGGTAGTCGCGGATCGCCATGACTTTCGGATCGTTCAGCGGCAGGCCACCTTTTTCTTCTTCGAGCGCGACCTTGCGCACGTCGGCCGGGTCGACGGGAATCCAGCCAAAGCCGTCGGCGAAGAATTCGGCGCGGCAATGCTGGGCGCGCGTAATGTCGCTGGCCTTACCCAGGCTCTTGTAGCCGCGCGCCGAGGCGGCGACGCGCACGCCATACACGTCGCGTGCCGGGATGCCGGCGGCACGCGCCAGGGCGACGAATACCGCGTTGATGTCGGCGCACTTGCCGCCCAGATTGCCGGATTCGAGCATGCTTTTGACGTCACCGATGCCGCAGCCGCGTGTTTTTGGTTCGCGGAAGGTGTGCTCGACAACCCAGTCGTAAATCGCGCGCGCGCGTGTCACGGTATCCGCGTCCGGCGCCAGGGTGCTCATGATGGCGTCGGCCTGCTGCTTGACGCTGCCGTCGGTGGGCAGCAGTTCGGTAGCCTCCAGCCACAGCGCGCGTTCGCTGGCGCCGAGGCGGACTGCCGGGTTGGGGGTCGCGAGATCGGCATGCCGGTCGCGCGTGGCGATGCGCGTCACGAGCTGCAGCGTCAGCGGAGCAGTCTCGCTGCTGGCCGGCCACTCGACCGCCAGCAGGCGCGCCTGGTAATGCGAATCGATGTGGGTAGCGATTTTCGCGCCTGCAGCGACCGATTCGATCGACAGGGTGCGCTGGTAATCGGTGTCCAGGGTGAGCGGCAGCGGCAACCAGATCCGTGTCGGCTGTTGCGGCTTGGCGCCGAGCCGGGTTTTCGGCGCGGCGATGCTGATCAGCGTGGAAATTTCATGATTGCGCCAGCCGGCGGAACTGTCCTGGGCAGCGGCTGCCGGGGGCGCGAACAGTGCGGCGACGCAGGGAATCACGCTGGATGCGACAAGGGGGGTGGCGAACGGCAAGCCAATGGCGCTTGCCGCAGTCGCCTTGAGGAACTGACGGCGTTGCATGGGGTTCTCCTGAAACCAGGTCATCCAGGGCACTGCACAGCATGCGGCTGCGCGCCCGGCCTTTTCCTGCATGTTTGTTTCGACAATGTGCGTCGGCCGGCGTGAAGCCGGCCAAGGACGCAGGATGCGCATCTTACCCGCGAAAACCGGTTTACCAAAGCCCGCACGGCGCAGTTTGCCGCTGCAGCAGGAGACATTCCACCGGATGTTAGTCCATTCGGGCTATATGAAAAACGCTTATGACCAAGTAAAGTTCAAAGAATTTTGTTTATCTAATTTGCGTAGCAACAATCATTAAAGGGAGTTTATATGTTCAAGAAAGCACTTACTGTCAGCCTGCTCGCCGCATCGTTTCTTTCCACATCGGCATTTGCCGATGTGACCAATGTTGCGCCGAGCGGCGGCAGCTATTATTTCTCCTGGAGTTCCGGCCTGGGCTTTGCCAATGACACGTTCCAGATCGCCGCTCCGGGCGCTTCGACCGTGAATCTGAAGGTCGATGACTGCTGCGTTCCGGGCGACACCTTCGCCTACTGGCTCGACGGCATCAAACAGACCTGGTCTTCCGAGGGCTTCTCTTCTTCCCTGTACACTGCCAGTGCCAACAACGTGTTCCTGAGCGCCGGCAGCCATGAGTTCAAGATCGAAGTCACGGGTCTGGCTCCTGGCTACACTTCAGGCGGTGCATCGATCAACTTCTCGCCGCTGACTCCCGTGCCGGAACCCGAAACCTATGCCATGCTGCTGGCCGGCCTGGGTCTCATCGGTGGCATCGCACGGCGCCGCAAGCAGAAATAAACTGCCGGTTTCAAGGCGGTCAAACAGACGGGAGCTGCGGCTCCCGTTTTTGTTTTTTGCCGCGGCAGCGCAAGGGTTTTCGCCGACTTGCGTGGTGAAAACAACGCGGCTAGACAGCAGGAAGGATGATGGTCGCCACCAGGCCGCCGTCGGGACGATTCTGCAATTCCAGCCGGCCGCCGTGGCTGCGTGCAATGCGTTCGACGATGGCGAGACCGAGGCCGGCGCCGCTGACATTGCTGCGCGCGGCTTCGAGACGCGTGAAGGGTTGTTTGAGCCGTTCGATTTCGCTTTCCGGGATGCCCGGGCCGCGGTCGCTCACGGCAATGCGAATGGCCTGCGCATCCTGTTGCAACGCAAGTTGCACCGGTTCGGCATGCGCCGCATGGCGCAGCGCGTTGTCGACCAGGTTGGCGACGGCGCGGCGCAAGGCCTGCGGACGGACACGGAACGCAGCGAGCGCTGCGGCAGCGGGCGGCAAGATCGTGGCGACGCGCAGATTGCGACGCGCATATTGGCCGGCGATGTCGCCGAGCAGCGCGGGCAAGTCCGTTTCCTGTAGTGCTTCACCGCTGCTTGCGCGCGCGAAGTCGAGAAACTGACCAATGGTCAGGTCCATTTCCTCGATGTCGGCGCTCATGCCGGCGCGGCTTTGTTCGTCGACGCCGGCAAGTTCGATGCCCATGCGCAGGCGCGTGAGCGGGGTGCGCAGGTCGTGCGAGATACCGGCCAGGATCAGCGCGCGGTCGTTGTCGAGGCGCGCGAGATCGGCAGTCATCTGGTTGAAGGCATGCGCGAGTGCGTCGATTTCCGCCGGTCCGTCGGTTTCGAGCGGGGCCGGCGATTGGCCGTGACCGAGATCCGTGGCCGCGGTTGCGAGCGCCTTGAGCGGCCGTGTGACGCGGAACACGATCAGGTAAGCACCGGCCAGCGACAACAGCAGCGCGGCCAATCCCCAGCCGAACCAGCCCCAGGGTACGGCATGTTCGAAACGTTCGCGCGGCAGGGCAACCCAGTACTCGCTGCCTTCGTTCTCGTCGATACGAAAACTCACGAACAGGGCCTTTTCGCCTGCGCGTTCGAGTGTCATGCGCGTTTGCGGACCGAGCTCGGTGCGCAGTTGCGCGGCGACGAGGGCGAGTAGCGGACGATCCGGCAGCGGTGCGACGGTTTCATGCTCTTCGGCCGCGTAGATACGGATGCCTTCGCGGGCGGAAAGCTCGATCAGCAGGTCGCGGCGACGTTCCGGTTCGGCATTGATGAGCGCGCTGCGCGTCAGATTGACGACGCTGACGATGAGCTGGGTCATCTGACGGACACGCGGCTCGCGTTCGTAGGCGCGGTAGATGGCAAACCAGGCCAGCACCGAGAGCAGCATCAACGTGGCGATCAGCAGGAAGGTGCGCCAGAGCAGGGTGCGCGGCCAGATTTTCATGAATGCGGCCGTTCAGGCAGGCTTGTTGCCGTCCGGGATGAACACGTAACCGAAGCCCCAGACCGTTTGCAGATAGCGCGGTTTGCCCGGCTCGTCCTCGACGAGTTTGCGCAGACGCGAGAGTTGCACGTCGATCGAACGATCGAAGACATCGTATTCGCGGCCGCGCGCGAGTTCCATGAGTTTGTCGCGCGACAGCGGATCGCGCGGATGCTGTACCAGCACCTTGAGCACGGCGAATTCGGCGGTCGTCAGCTGGGTGGTCTGACCATTGCGCGTGAGCTGACGTGTGGCGAGATCGAGTTCCACGTTGCCGAAGCGTACGACTTCTTCCGCGGCAGCCGGCGCGCCAGGCGGTGGGGCTGCGCTGCGACGACGCAGCACGGCATGCATGCGCGCCACGAGTTCGCGCGGATTGAATGGTTTGGGCAGATAGTCGTCGGCGCCCATTTCAAGGCCGACGATGCGGTCGATGTCGTCGCCTTTCGCCGTCAACATGATGATCGGCATGTCGTTTTTCGCCGCGCGCAGGCGGCGGCAGATCGACAGGCCGTCTTCGCCCGGCAGCATCAGGTCGAGTACCAGCAGATCGTAGAGTTCGCGCGCCAGCGCCTTGTCCATGCTGGTCGCCTGGTCGGCCGTCTTGACACTGAAACCCTGCTCGCTGAGGTAGCGGCTCAGCAGTTCGCGCAGGCGCTGGTCGTCGTCGACGACGAGAATTCTGGGTTTGTCGTTCATGGCGGCAATCCTAGCGTTTTGGCCCGCGCGACGCCAGCCGTGGGACGGGCGGATGGCTGCCGATTTGGTAAGCGAATGTCGGCAAGCCGGAAGAATTCGCCCTGCCGGAAACAGATTGTTACAAAACTTGACGGCTGTCGACGCTTGCTGACTCAGCGCCTTGCACGGCCAAACAGATGCAAGCCGAACTTGCGCGCTTCTTCAAGCAGCAGCGTCGAGGACGCTACCAGCAGACTGATCCCCCATTCCGTGAGCGTCAACGGCGTGGTGCCGAATATCAGCTGGGCCGGTTGCCAATGCACGGCAACGATCTGCAGGACGATGACGGCGAACAGCGCCAGCCAGAGTTTGCCGTTGTCGAAGAGCTGGCGGTTGAAGGCTGTGCCGTGTTCGGCGCGGGCATTGAAGATGTTGAAGAACTGGAACAGCACGAAGGTCGTGAAGGCCAGCGTCACGGCCCTGGTTTCACCGCCCGCAGCGAGTCCCCAGCCATACATGGCCAGCGTGCCGATGGCCATGGTCAGCCCGTACAGCGCGATGCGCGAGAGGCGTTGCCAGGAGAGGATCGATACATCGGCGCGGCGCGGCGGATTGCGCATGATGCCGGGACGCGGCGGCTCGACGCCGAGTGTCATCGCCGGCGGTCCGTCCATGATGATATTGACCCAGAGCAGCTGGATTGCCGTAAACGGGGTCGCAAAACCGAACAGGGGCGCGCCGAGCACCGTGAGGATGGCGCCGATATTGGTCGACAACTGGAAGCGCACGAACTTGACGATGTTGTCGTAAATCGTGCGGCCTTCCTCGACCGCGCGCACGATCGAGGCAAAGTTGTCGTCGGTCAGCACCAGCGTGGCGGCTTCCTTGGTCACCTCGGTGCCGGTTATCCCCATGGCGATGCCGATATCGGCTGTCTTGAGCGCCGGCGCATCGTTGACGCCATCGCCCGTCATCGCGACGACATGGCCATTCTGCTGCAGCGCGGCGACGATGCGCATCTTGTGTTCGGGCGCCACGCGCGCGAACACTGCGCTGCGTTCGACAAGCGCGGCGAGAGCGGCCTGGTCAAGGCCTTCGAGTTCGCGGCCTTCGTGCACCTCGCCCGCCAGACCGAGCTCGCGCGCAATCGCGGCGGCCGTGAGACGGTGATCGCCGGTGATCATCTTGACCTGAATGCCCGCCGTCCGGCAGGTGAGAATCGCCTCACGGGCTTCTGCGCGCGGCGGGTCGATGATGCCGACCAGCCCGATCCGGGTCCGATCCCTCGGCCAGCGCACCAACTCGCCGGCAGGATCGCAGTCGCGCGCCGGTATTGCGCGGCCGCCCAGCGCGATGACGCGCAGCGCCTGATTCGCCAGCGCCTCGTTTTCCGCCAGATACAGCGCACGGGCGGTCGCGTCGAGCGGCGCTGCGCCATCGGCATCGAGATGGCTGCCGGCGCGCGCCAGCAGCACATCGGGCGCGCCCTTGAGCCACATGCGCACGGTGTCGCCGTCGTGGTGGAAGGTGGCCATGAACTTGTGCGCCGAATCGAAGGGGATTTCGGCGATGCGCGGGGTGCGCTCGGCGAGCGCATCGACGTCCAGGCCAGCCTTGGCCGCCAGCGCCAGCAGCGCGCCTTCGGTCGGATCGCCGATCAGTTCGCCGTCATGCAGGCGGGCGTCGGCGCACAGCGCCGCCGGAATCAGCAGTTCTGTCAGATGCGCGCCGGGCAGGCCGTCCGCACCCACGATGCTGCCTGTCGCGGTATAGCCTTCGCCACTGACGCGGTGGCGCTGGCGGCGACAGAACAGCGTGCGGGCCGTCATCTGATTCAGAGTCAGCGTGCCGGTCTTGTCGGTGCAGATCACCGTGGTGCAGCCGAGGGTTTCGACG
>JBPOIN010000246.1:0-11730 GCA_052034445.1 Pseudomonadota bacterium
GTTGAGCCAGCAGGGCTACGACAGGCGCGTCATCGCCCAGAAGACCGGCCTGAGCCTCGACTACATCAAAGGCATCCTGCTCCTGTTCGAGAAAGGCGAGGAACGTCTGCTCGCTGCCGTCGAGTCCGGGAGGGTTCCGCTCAACGTCGCCATCACCATCGCGGGGGCCAGCGACGAAGAATCGGTACAGGCCGCGCTGCAAGAAGCCTACGAAAGCGGTCAACTGCGTGGCGGGCAGCTGATGCAGGCCCGGCGCGTGCTGCAGCGGCGCAGCGCCCTGGGCAAGACGCTGGCCCACCGGCCTGCGCGCAAGGGCGCGTCCGTCACCACCTCCAGCCTCGTGCGCAACTACCAGCACGAGGTCGAGCGGCAGAAGCTGATGGTCAAGAAGGCCGAGTTCGCGCAGCAGCGCCTGTTGTTCGTGATCGAAGCGCTGCGTCAGATGCTGGCCGACGAGCATTTCTCCAACCTGCTGCGCGCTGAAGGCCTGGACACCTTGCCCAAGCAACTGGCCGAGCGGGTCTGGGCCGGAGGCCACGCGGCATGAGTCGGCCGCCGCTGGGCTTCATTCCCGATCCGCTGACGCTTCCGCTGGATCGCATCCTGCCGTCGCGCAAGACACCGGAGGGTTTGCATACCTCCCGAAAGTTCAAGCAGATCATGGCCTCGATGGAGGCGGTCGGCCTGATCGAGCCCCTGAGCGTGGGCAAGGCCGACAAGGTGACTGGCCAGCATGTCCTGCTCGATGGGCACATGCGGTTGCTGGCGCTGCAACAGCTCGGCTACGCTGACGCACCGTGCCTGGTCGCCACCGACGACGAAAGCTACACCTACAACAACCGCATCAATCGCATCTCGTCCATTCAGGAGCACCACATGCTTCGGCGCGCGGTCGAGCGTGGAGTCACGCCTGATCGGCTGGCCAAGGCGCTGAACGTGGACGTCAGCCATATCCACAAGAAGGTGAATCTGCTCGACGGCATCTGCCCGGAGGCGGTCGAGATGCTCAAGGATCTGCACTTCGCCGCCAATCTGGGTTCGGTGCTGCGCAAGATGAAACCCACGCGGCAGGTCGAGTGCATCGAACTGATGCTCACTGCCAACAACATGACGGTCGCCTACGCCGAGGCCTTGCTCGCGGCCACACCGCCGCCACTGCTGGTCGGCGAAACCAAACCACGGAAGCTGCGAGGCGTCACGGCCGATCAGATGGCGAAAATGGAGCGCGAAATGGGAAACCTGCAAGGGCAACTGAAGCTGGTCGAGAAGTCCTACGGGCAGGACGTGCTGCTGCTCGTATTGGCGCGGGGCTACCTCGCCAAGCTGATCGACAACAAGGCGGTGTTCCGCTTCTTATCTCAGCGCCAGCCCGACGTGTTGGCCGAATTCGAGAACATCGTCCAGACGGTGACGCTGGACGGCAAATGAATGCGCCGTGTCTCCGATTCGAGAGAAGATAGGGCGGAACAGGGGCGAACCGAGCGCTGTGTCGCCCTTGGCCAGACGACTGGCGGCACACGCAGAACGGCCCGGAAGCCCGCGTGGTGTGCGGAATCCGCAAATGAAAACGCCCAACCGAGAACGGTTGGGCGCTGAATTTTGGTGGCCAGGGGCAGAATCGAACTGCCGACACGCGGATTTTCAATCCGCTGCTCTACCAACTGAGCTACCTAGCCAAAGAGCGGCGATTATAACGGCTGTATCGCAGCGCGTCAAAGAAAAAAGCACCTCCGGTTGCCCGGAGGTGCTTGTCTTGCGGCCTGCGTCGCGTTTAGTGCGAAACGCCGGCGGCGAGGATGCCGGTGTTCTGGCGCACGTAGAGTTCGTCCCACATGTCTTCGGCGCGCTTGTCGCGGTACAGCAGCGAGCCGAGGATCACGGCCAGGAAACCGAGCGGGATCGAGATCAGGCCGGGGTTCTTGAGCTCGAACCAGGGCTTGTCGAGACCCATGATGCTGGTGGTGCTGGCGCCCAGGCTGCTGATTTTGCTTTCGGCGCCTTTCTTGGCCTTTTCAGCCTTGCCGATATCGACCTTGATCTTGTCCTGCGCAGCCGGATCGGCCGCGGCGAGCAGATCGGCATTCAGTTTGACGAGTTTTTCGTCTTGCGCCTTGATGATCTTTTCTTGTGCCGGCTTGACAAGCGACGGGTAGGTCATGTTCGGCGAGACCATCACGAGGCCGATTGCCGTCAGCGTACCGACGATCATGCCGGCCACAATGCCGCCCGTGTTGCAGCGCTTCCAGTAGAGCGTCATGAGTACGCACGGGAAGTTGGCGGAGGCGGCGACCGCGAAGGCCAACGCGACCAGGTGGGCGACGTTCTGGCCCTTGGCGGCGATGCCGATGATGATGGCCATGGCGCCAACCAGCACGGTGGCGACACGCGCAGCACGCACTTGCTCTTCGTTGGTGACATGCCCCTCGCGAATCACGCCGACGTAGAGGTCATGGGCCATCGCCGAGGCGGCAGCCAATACCAGACCCGCCACAACCGCCACGATGGTGGCGAAGGCTACGGCTGAGACGAAAGCCATCATCAGGTTGCCCATCAGTGCATCCGGCCCTCCGCCCAGCGCTTGCGCCAGCAGCGGTGCGGCCATGTTGCCGCCGGCATCGACGCCGATGATGGTCGGTGCGCCAACTTTCATGGCGGCGCCCATGCCGAGGAACAGCGTCAGCACATAGAAGCCGCCGATGATGCCCATGGCCCAGATCACCGACTTGCGTGCAGCCTGTGCAGTCGGCACGGTGAAGAAACGCATCAGGATATGCGGCAGACCGGCAGTGCCGAACACCAGGGCCATGCCGAGGGAGATCTGGTCGATCGGCGCTTTGAACAGCAGGCCCGGCTCAAGGAATATCTGGCCAAGTTCCGCGCCGCTGATGTTTTTGGCCTTGTCGCCCAGCAAGGTGGCGACCCGTTGTTGCACCTTCGGGTCGTTGATCACGTTGTTGAGGAAGTCGCCGAAGAAGCCGTACTGGCTCCAGACCATGATCACCAGAATGATCGATGCCGTCACCAGCAGAATGGCCTTGATGATTTGCACCCAGGTGGTGGCGACCATGCCGCCGAACAGTACATAAGCCAGCATCAGCACACCCACGGCCATTACCGAGATTTCGTAGTCAATGCCGATCAGTGTCTTGACGAGTACGCCGCCGCCAACCATTTGCGCGGTGAGGTAAAACGTCGATACGGTGATGGTCGACAACGCACCGACGATGCGCACCTTCTTGGGGTCGTTACGGTAAGCGAGAATATCGCTCAGCGTGTATTTGCCGATATTGCGGCAGGGCTCGGCGATCACCAGCAGCACGGTGATGTAGGCCACCAGCCAGCCGACCGAATACATGAAACCGTCGTAGCCGTAGATCGAGATCAATCCGGCAATCCCGAGGAAGGACGCGGCGGATAGATAATCACCGGCAATCGCCCAGCCGTTCTGCAGGCCGGAAATTCCGCCGCCGGCGGTATAGAAATCGGAGGCCGATTTCACGCGTTTGGCGGCAAGATAGGTGACAAACATGGTCAGGCCGATGATTGCACCGAATACCAGGAAGGTCAGCCATTTCCATTGATCGGCAACGGCCCCCTGGGCCATTGCGGGGACCGAAACCAGCGGCATGATGCAGGCAAAGATTGCCAGCCAGATCTTGTTTTTGAGGTTGTTCATGTTAGCGCGCTCCTATCTTTTCGGCGTCACGAATCAGTTCAGCAGCCATGGCGTCGAATTCCTGCGCCTTGACCGAGTAATAGAACGCAATCCCCCAGGCAACGATGAATTCCGACAAGGCAAACAACAAGCCTACATTCACCGGCCCGAACACCTTGATCTTGAAGATGTCGGTGAAATACGCCGCGCCGATTGGCAAAAGAAAGTAGTAGATGACCGAAAAAACCATGAGCCCCATCAGGAACGCGGTTTTTTTGGCATGCAGGCGCTGAAAACGAGGATCGCTGTCAATCGCGGCCCAGTTGATCGATGCATTTGCCATGGTGTCCTCCAGGTAAACAGTCCAAGCCGGGTGATCCCGGCTTCGGGTTCAATCTATTCGGCGCGGCTTACGTCTCACTTACAGCGCAAGCAGGCTGACAAGAATTCCTTGAGGCCGCTTTTTGCGCGGACAGTTTTACTTTTCAGGCAGCGCCGATCCAGGCGGTTCATATACAAAGCATAGAAACCAACGATGCAGACATAGATCAGCGGTGCGCCCTGGGCGGCGAGATAGAAGCCGAATGGAAAGCCGAATAGGGAAAGCTGGTTGAGTTCGCGTGCGAAATAACTGGCCCCGAAGGTGACGACAAACCAGATCGCCAGCAAACCGAGGGTGACGAGCAGGTTTTTACGCCAGTAGTCGCGTTGCATCCGGGGTTGCGGGTTGGCTTGATCGTTGCTGGATTTTTTCATGTGCGTCGCGCTTCATCCGCGGCGATGGCGTCCTGGGGGAATTGCGGATAAGTCACGCCATGGCGCGGGAACATGGCCTGGGCCAGCGTGCCCTGCCCTGTCGGCGCCAGATGCAGCTGCACGCTGGCGCGATGCAAGTCGGCAATTTCACGCACAATCGCCAATCCCAACCCGCTGCCATCGGCCTCGCTGCCCAACACGCGATAAAAGCGTTCGAACACGAGTTCCCGGTCTGCGGCAGAAATCCCGTAACCGCTGTCCTCGACTTCAAAGAGGGCGAAGGGTTCGGCGCGCGTGCGCACCGTGACGCGCCCGCCCTGCGGCGTGTATTTGATGGCGTTGTCGATCAGATTGCTCATGAGTTCCTGCAGCAGCACGGGGCTTCCATCAATCAGCAATGGCCAGCCACTGTCTTCGAATCCCAGATCGATGCCCTTGGCGAGTGCGCGCGGTACGGCCTCCTGGGTGGCCGCCCGCGCCAGCCCCTCCAGATCGACAATCACGAATGCATGCAGCTTTTCGTGGCTGGACTCGGCGCGCGCCAACGTCAACAATTGATTGATCAGATGCGCCGCGCGCTCGGTGCTTTCGCCAATCTGCCGCAGAGATGAGCGGATCAATTCAGGGTCGGATTCTGACAATGCGAGCTCGGCCTGCATCTTGAGCCCAGTCAAAGGCGTGCGCATCTGATGCGCGGCATCGGCGATGAAGCGTTGCTGTGCTTGCAGATTCTGTTCCAGGCGCGCCATCAAATCGTTGAAGGCGACAATCACCGGCCGCATTTCCTCCGGCACGCCCTGCAGGCCGATCGGCGACAGGTCGCCCGGCCGTCGTTGGTAGATGCGCTGCTGCAAACGGGTCAGCGGCGCAATGCCGCGCGTGAGGCCCAGATAGACGAGAATCACCGCCAACGGAATGATCGCGAACTGCGGCAGGATCACGCCAGAGATGATGCGACCGGCAAGGTTTTCGCGCTTCTTGCGCGTTTCGGCGACTTGAACCAGTACCGGTTGCCGCGCACCCGGCACGGCGATGAACTCGTAGGCGATCCGGATGTCCTCGCCTTTGATCTCATCGTCGCGAAACAGCACTTCCCCCGCCCGGCCCATATCCGCGGCCGGCTGGGCATATGGGACATCCTTGTCGCCCACCACCAGTTCGCCGCGTGTGCCAATCACCTGATAGTAGGTCGTATCGTTTTCGTCGGCGCGCAGCAAGGCGCGCGCTGGCGCCGGGAAATTCACGCTCACACGCCCGTCCACGACCTTGACCAGCCTGGCGATGGCATTGACATTTTCAACCAGCGCCTGATCGTAAGGTTGATTGGCGATCTGGTTGGCAAAATGGTGCGTGACGGCAATGCTGATGGGCCAAAGGAACAGTAATGGCGCCAGCATCCAGTCAAGGATTTCACCGAACAGCGAATTGAGTTCGGTGGGGGAACCGAAGACGCGGCGGCGTCGCCGTGGATGCTCAGATGCTGTCATCAGCCTTGTTTGCGTCCGCTGCCGCAGCAGCTTCCTTGGGTTTTTCGAGGCAGTATCCCAAGCCACGCACCGTGGCAATGACGATGCCGCTGGCGTCGAGCTTCTTGCGCAGGCGATGCACATACACCTCGATGGCGTTCGTGCTGACTTCCTCGCCCCAGCCGCACAGATGGTCGACCAGATGCTCCTTGCTGACCAGCCGCCCGGCGCGCAGCAGCAGAATTTCCAGCAGCCCCAGTTCGCGCGCCGAGAGTTCGACCGTCTGGCCATCGATTCTGACCTGCCGATCCGCCTGATCGTAAGTCAGCGCCCCGAATTCGATGCGGGTCGGCATGCCGGTGCCGCGTCGCGTCAGCGCGCGCACGCGCGCTTCGAGCTCAGGCAAAGCAAACGGCTTGGTCATGTAATCGTCAGCGCCGGCATCCAGGCCGCGGACGCGATCCTCGATGCAGTCCTGCGCCGTCAGGATCAATACCGGCAGAGCGCTCTTGCGCCCACGCAGGCGTTTGAGCACCTCGATGCCGGAGAGACGCGGCAGACCCAGATCGAGAATCAGCAGATCGAACTGCTGGCTCGCCAGCGCCGCATCGGCGTCGAGGCCGTTGGTCACGCAATCGATGGCGTAGCCGGCCTTGTGCAGCGAGCGCTGCAGGCCATCGGCAATGATGCGATCATCCTCAGCCAGCAGAATTCTCATGCCCCCCCTACCTTTCCTTCGTGCTGCATCCGTGCGACCTGTTGGCCCCATACCAGCCCGATTCTAGCAGCCGCAGCACAGACAGCGGCCGCCACAGGCCATCAGAATCGCCACGCAAAAAAAGAAAGACCCCGCCGCAGCGGGGTCCCTCCTGATGCATGCAACGACAGCGGGAATTACATGCCCATGCCGCCCATGCCGCCCATGCCACCCATACCGCCCATGCCGCCCATGTCGCCGCCGGCCGGCTTGTCTTCGACAAGTTCGGCCACCATGCAGTCGGTGGTCAGCATCAGTGAAGCCACGGAAGCAGCGTTCTGCAGCGCGGTGCGCGTGACCTTGGTCGGATCCAGCACGCCCATGGCCACCATGTCGCCGTATTCGCCGCTGGCGGCGTTGTAGCCGAAGTTGCCGCTGCCTTCGAGCACCTTGTTGACCACCACGCTCGGCTCGTCGCCGGCATTGGCGACGATCTGGCGCATCGGCTCTTCCATCGCACGCAGGACGATCTTGATGCCGGCGTCCTGGTCATGGTTGTCGCCCTTGATGGCGCTGACGTTGGCGCGCGCACGCAGCAGAGCCACGCCGCCGCCAGCCACGATGCCTTCTTCAACAGCCGCACGCGTGGCGTGCAGTGCATCTTCGACGCGGGCCTTCTTTTCCTTCATTTCGACTTCGGTGGCGGCGCCAACCTTGATCAGGGCCACACCGCCAGCCAGCTTGGCGACGCGCTCCTGGAGCTTTTCCTTGTCGTAATCGCTGGTCGATTCCTCGATCTGGGCGCGGATCTGCTTGACGCGTGCCTGGATGTTGTCGGCAACGCCGGCGCCGTCGATGACGATGGTGTTTTCCTTGCCGATTTCGATGCGCTTGGCCTGGCCCAGATCCTGCAGCGTGGCCTTTTCGAGCGACAGACCAACCTCCTCGGCGATCACGGCGCCGCCGGTCAGGATGGCGATGTCTTCGAGCATGGCCTTGCGACGATCGCCGAAGCCCGGGGCCTTGACGGCGCAGGTCTTGAGGATGCCGCGGATGTTGTTGACCACCAGGGTGGCCAGCGCTTCGCCATCGACATCTTCGGCGATGATCAGCAGCGGACGGCCAGCTGTGGCGACTTGTTCCAGCACCGGCAGCAGATCGCGGATGTTGCTGATTTTCTTGTCAAACAGCAGGACAAACGGGTTGTCCAGAATCGTCATCTGCTTTTCAGCGTTGTTGATGAAGTAGGGCGACAGATAGCCACGGTCGAACTGCATGCCTTCGACGACATCCAGTTCGTTCTGCAGGCTCTTGCCGTCTTCAACGGTGATGACGCCTTCCTTACCGACCTTGTCCATCGCGTTGGCGATGATCTCGCCGATGTTGGCGTCGGAGTTGGCGGAAATCGAGCCGACCTGGGCGATTTCCTTGCTCGTCGAGCAGGGCTTGGAGAGCTTCTTGAGTTCCTCGATGGTGGCGGCAACCGCCTTGTCGATACCGCGCTTGAGATCCATCGGGTTCATGCCGGCGGCCACATATTTCATGCCTTCGCGCACGATGGCCTGGGCCAGCACGGTCGCCGTCGTGGTGCCGTCACCAGCGACGTCGGAGGTTTTGGAAGCAACTTCCTTGACCATTTGGGCGCCCATGTTCTCGAACTTGTCCTTGAGTTCGATTTCCTTGGCGACCGAGACACCGTCCTTGGTCACGGTCGGGGCGCCGAACGAGCGCTCCAGCACGACATTACGGCCTTTCGGGCCGAGGGTGACCTTGACTGCATCGGCCAGAACATTGATGCCAGCAACCATGCGCTGACGTGCGGAATCGCCAAACTTGACTTCTTTTGCCATGCTTAATTTCTCCTGAAAAATTCTTTAAATGCTTGTTGCTGCAAACAATCCGATCAGGCCTCAACGACGCCCATGATGTCTTCTTCACGCATGACCAGCAGCTCCTGACCATCGACCTTGACGGTCTGGCCCGAGTACTTGCCGAACAGCACGCGGTCGCCAACCTTGACGGCCAGGGGACGCACCTTGCCATCGTCAAGAATCTTGCCGTTGCCAACGGCCAGAATTTCGCCCTGATCGGGCTTCTCGGTCGCGGTATCGGGAATCACGATACCGGAAGCGGTCTTGCGCTCTTCTTCAAGACGCTTGACGATCACGCGGTCATGCAGGGGACGAATCTTCATACACTTTTCTCCTAAGAGTCACAGGGTTGCAGTTAAACAAAACAGCTGGGAGCTGCGTGCTCCAGCGATCAAAAACAGAGGACGGGGAGCCATTAGCACTCACCACCAGCGAGTGCTAATAATAAGGGTGGGTAGGTCTAATTTCAAGAGCAGGCCAGCAAACTTCTTTCGCCCACCACCGGAAAGATGTCTGAATTCAGCCGCTGCGTTGCAAACAAAGGCCGACGGGACATTGAGCGCACGACCTGGATACACCAATGGCATTCCCAGTGGAGTGCATGGGCGAAAAATCCGGCAGGCTGCTAGAATTTCCGGTTGTCACTCCCTAGCCCCCCACCTAGGGCAATCGCATGCACACAATTCAAATGCCGCGTCAATCATCGCGTAGGTCGGGTTTCAGGTTTCAACCCGAGGGGTGTGAGTCGGGCTGAAACCCGACCTGCAGTCTGACCTGCGGCGCGATTGGCGATCAATCAAAATGTGTGCATACGATAGACTTTGAGGGGGTAGGAGACTACCCCATTGCCATTCATGCGATTGCCCTTCCCTCCGCCTGTCTCGATGACCAATTCCAAATCCAAAACCACCACGGGGAAATCCGAACAGCCGCGCAACCCTCTCTCGCGCGCCCTGATCCTGCGCGCGGCGCTGGCCATCATCGACAGCGACGGCCTGAACGGGCTGACGGTGCGCAAGTTGTCGGCACGGCTCGGCGTCACGGCCATGGCAATCTATCGCCACTTCACGAACAAGGCCGCCATCGAACACGAAATGGTCGATCTCGTGGTCGGTGATTATGACGTCATCAATCATGAGGAAGCCGACTGGGCCGAGTGGATCTGCACGACCTACGCCAAGATGCGCCATGCACTCTGCAACCATCCTGGCGTCATGCCGCTGCTGGACAACTCCTCCTACCAGGGCGGCAATGCCCTGGCGGTGATGGATCGCATCCTCGCCGAGCTACGCCGCGCCGGCCTCGATGACCGGCAGGCGGCGCAACTCTTTCATACGCTGATGGCCTACATGATCGGTACGGTCGTGCTCATGAACGAGGACGCGCGTCGCGCCATCGTGACCGGCAAACCGAGCGCCGCCCGGATGACCCGCTCGCGCAAGCTCAGTCTGGAAATGGTCTCCCTGCACCCCTTCCCGCACATCGCCGAACTGGCTCCACATCTGGCGCAGGTCGACGAAGAACGCCAGTTCCGCGACAGCCTCATGCAGATCATCCGATCCGCGACAACCCGCTGATCCGGATCGTTTTTTTGCGCAAAGCGCAGCGCCAGGCGCAGTGCCGAAAAAAACCCTGTCACACGCATTGACAGCCTGAATCTTTTTCATTAAAGTCCGCCTCACACGATGTGTACAACGTACACATCAAGCAGAGGCAAGGGGAAATCCGGGTGACCTGACCACCTTGTCCATCGATTATTCAACATGGAGGAGTTCACTATGAGACTGAGATCCAAAGGTTTGGGCCGTCGCGAAATGGTGATGGATTTTCGCGAATACGAAATCGTCGTCGAGGGCAATGAACTGGTCGTCGTCGGCATCATCCGCGACCCGGTCAGCTGGGACTTTTCAATCCGTTTCTGCGAAGACGACTATCCGGCCGTGCTCAAGCTGGCCTTTCATCCGCAAACACTCAAGGCTGTTTTCCGCGCCCTGCTGCATCGCTTCAAGAACCATCATTGGGGCAAGGACCGCACCCAGCATCAGGCGGAAGGGCAAGAATCGCTGGCCGAAGTGCGCAAGACCGTGCAGGAGCGCGTGAAGAACGCCATTCTGCCTTTCGATGCCCCGACCAAGACCATGCGACGCACGCGCAACGGCCTGGTCGCCGTCGAGTCGGCCGCGGATATCGAAGCCGAAATCGAAGCGGCAATGTAACACTGCCCATCAGTGGCAGTTGTTATGCTTGCTGATGTAACCCTTCTTTCCTTGCGTTGAACATCGCCGCCCCGTCGGGGCGGCGCCCTGGAGCTCTCATGAAAAACTACGATGTAATCATCATCGGCGGCGGCATCAACGGCCTGACCGTCGGCTGCTATCTGCAAAAGGCCGGTCTCTCGGTCGGCGTCTTCGAGGCGCGCGGCCAATGCGGCGCGCACTGCGACACCATCGAACTGGGGCGCCCCGGCTTTCTGTTCAACACCCACGCCACCTGGCTGGTGCCGGCGATGAGCCCGGCGATGGCCGACCTTGATCTGGAAAATTTCAACCTCGATCTGATGGGCACCGACGTGATCTTCGCCATGCCGCACGCCGACGGCACGAACACCGTGCAGGCGCTCGATCCCGGCGCCACCATGGCCAGCGTCGCGCGGCATTCCGAGAAGGACGCCGCCCTGCTCGGCAAGATGATGGAATACGCCATGATGAACATGGAGGAGGCGCTGGAGATCAACGGCCAGATGCAGTACGCGCGCCCCAGCATGGCGCTGGCCGAGCGTATCGCCAAGCTCAACGACGGCTTGTGCAAGCACCTCGGCCTGCCGATTGACGGCGACGATGTCATGCGCATGACCGGCTTCGAGCTGCTCGAACTGGTCTATGAATCCGAGAAGGTGCGCATGATCCCCGGCACCCTCGGCGAATACACCGGCCAGTGGCCGCTCAACCGCCGCGTCGCGCCCACCGTGCTGGGTCTCTGCGGCATGAACCCGATGGCCGTGCATACCGCCAAGGGTGGCTCGCACGCGCTGAACCACGCGCTGGTGCGCTGCTTCGTCAAGCATGGCGGCGAAATCTGGACGACCTGCCCGGTAGCCAAGATCATCGTCGAGAACGGCCGCGCTGTCGGCATCAAGCTGTCGGAAGATGCGGTGATGCCGGGCGAGGAAATCCGCGCCAAGAACATCGTCTCCAACCTGTCGCTGACGCCGACCTTCACCAAGCTGCTCGGCGAAGAGGCCATCGGCCCCGACTGGATGCGCCGCATCAAGTACTTCAACTACGA
>JBPOIN010000171.1:0-7485 GCA_052034445.1 Pseudomonadota bacterium
GCCTGGCGATAGATATGATCCTGCACGTCGCCGGCCGCGAAGACGCCGGGCAGATGGGTGGCCGGGGCGTGACCGTGGCGCGAGCCCTGGGTGATGATGTAGCCGCCGTCCATGTCGATCTGGCCGACGAACAGGTCGGTATTCGGCTTGTGGCCAATGGCGATGAACACGCCCTGTACAGCGATGTCTTCGCTGGCGCCGGTCTTGACGTTCTTGAGGCGCATGCCCGTGACGCCGCTCTTGTCGCCGAGCACCTCGTCGAGCGCACTATCCCACTTGATCGTGACCTTGCCTTCCTTTTCCTTCTCGAACAGCTTGTCCTGCATGATCTTTTCGGAACGCAGCTTGTCGCGGCGATGCACGAGCGTGACATGGCTGGCGATATTGGCGAGGTACAGCGCTTCCTCGACGGCCGTATTGCCGCCGCCGACCACGGCGACCGGCTGGTTCTTGTAGAAGAAGCCATCGCAGGTGGCGCATGCCGATACGCCGCGCCCAGCGAAGGTTTCCTCGGAGGGCAGGCCGAGATACTGGGCCGAAGCGCCGGTGGCGATGATCAGCGCATCGCAGGTATAGGTGCCGGAATCGCCGATCAGCTGCATGGGCTTCTCGTTGAGTTTGGCGGTATGGATGTGATCAAAAATGATTTCGGTATTGAAGCGCTCGGCATGCTTGAGGAAGCGCTCCATGAGCTCGGGGCCCTGCACGCCATTCACGTCAGCCGGCCAGTTATCGACTTCGGTCGTGGTCATAAGCTGGCCGCCTTGCGCCAGGCCCGTAACGAGTACGGGCTGCAGATTGGCGCGCGCGGCATACACGGCGGCGGTATAGCCGGCCGGGCCGGAACCGAGAATGAGCAGACGGGAGTGGCGAGTCGTCATGATGGGATCCCTGCGTAAAATGAACGGTGGCGGTTATTATACTTGTCGCACCGTACGTCGAACCCGCTTCGGCGCTGCGGATTCATGAATTTTGGCTATCGCGCCGATAGCCGCGGAGGATCCGATGCCACCACCGATGCCTGTATCGATCACAGCGCTGCGCACCCTGCCGATGTTCGAGGGGCTCGGCGATGAACGCCTGCAAAAAATCGCCAGCTTCGCCACGCTGCGCCAGGTGGCGCGTCAGACCACGGTGCTGCACGCCGGCGACCGCACCGACGAGATCTATCTGATTCTGAATGGCGCGCTCAAGGTGCAGATCAGCGACCACGACGGCCGCGAGGTGATCCTCGCGCAACTCGGCCCCGGCGAAATGTTCGGCGAGATGGGCGCCATCGACGACCATCCGCGCTCGGCGACCGTGATCAGCACCACCCCCTGCAACCTCGTGGTGCTCGGCAACCAGGAATTCAAGCGCTGTCTGGCCGAGAATCTCGACGTTTCGCTGTACATCATTCACAGCCTCGTCAAACGCCTGCGCCTCGCCGACCGCAAGATCGAAAGCCTCGCTCTGATCGACGTATTCGGCCGCGTCGCACGCCTGCTGCTCGATATGGCCGAAACCCAGGACGGCCGCAAGGTCGTCAAGCGCCCCATCACGCGCCAGGACATCGCCAAAACTGTCGGCGCCTCGCGCGAAATGGTCAGTCGCGTGATGCGCGACCTGCAGCTGCAAGGCCTCATTGAAGAAGCCGACGGCTGGATCTGGCTGCGCGACGACCAGATCGGCGCCTGACTGCCTCACGCCGCTCTACTCACTTCTCACGAAAAAATGACTCTCATCGACTACATCGACCAGCCGCCCGCCGCCAACGAAAGCGCCACGGCCCTGCAAGCCTTTCTCGACACGCCGGTATTCTTCAAGCGTCCGCCCGAAGAAGCCGCCCCCGACCCCGACCAGCCGCTCGACGCCGACAGCGTGATCAACTGGCCGCTCGAAGCCAAGCACATGGGTGAAGCCGCCATGCTGGTGTTCTACACCAGCGCCGATCACCCGCGCCTCGACGCCGACGAAATCGCCAGCCTGCCACTACGCGCGTGCCTGCAACTGAGCTTCGATTTCCCCGGCGCCGACGGCGTGGCGCTGGTCAATCGCAACATGCACTGGAAAAGCTTCGCCAAGGAAAACTTCGAAACCATCCTCAGCGGCGTGCCCGGCGGCGGCTACCGCTAAGGCAAACAGCACCAATCAAATACCATTGGAATTACCGTTTTGCGCAACACAGCCCCATAACCCTTGGGCCACCTGCATCTTTCAAACAGATTTTCTTCGCCGCCAAATTTACAGACAGAGAACCCGTTCGCAGCAAGGCCCGACGGGATTCCAGCTCAACCCGTGATACACGATTGACATAACAAATAGCCACCACACCACCATCATCCCCGCCCAAGCGCCGGGAATGCCCCGTCTTTCTGTGGCTGCTCGACCGATCGTCGCCTGTCACGACTGATAAACTCGCGTGGTCATTCATGTCTTGACGGCGTAGTCCCGGAGCTAAATCGTGGCAAACAATACTTCTTCCCAACCCCTGCCGGAAAAAATCGTCGCGTTGCTGCAGGAGGCGCGCTGGCTGGTGCTGGGCGTGCTGGCACTGTATCTGGGCCTGATTCTGGCGGGCTTCAACCCGGCCGATCCGGGTTGGTCGCATGCCGGGCCGACCGAGCACATCCTGAACCCGGGCGGCCGCTTCGGCGCCTGGCTGGCCGATCTGCTGTTGTATCTGTTCGGCCTGTCGGCCTGGTGGACCGTGGTGTTCCTGCTGTTTGCCGTGATCTGGGGCTATCGGCGCCTGAACGGTTTTCTGCCGACCGACCGGCGCCCGTTTCTGATCGCACTCATCGGCTTCCTGACCCTGCTGGTCAGCAGTACCGGCATCGAGGCGCTGCGCTTTTATTCGCTCAAGGCCACCCTGCCGCTGACGCCAGGCGGCATGCTGGGCTACGAAATCGGCAAACTCGCCGCGAATGCGCTGGGTTACACCGGCAGCACGCTGATCCTGCTGACGCTGTTCGCCGCCGGCTTCACGCTGTTTTCCGGCATGTCCTGGCTGCGCCTGGCCGAAGCCACCGGCGAGTTGCTCGAAAACATCGCCACCAGCACACAGGGACTCTGGCAGACCTGGCAGGATCGCCGCATCGGCCGCAACATCGCCCAGCAGCGCGAAGCCGTGATCGAGGTCGAGCGCAAGAAGGTCGAGGAAAATCCGCCGCCGCCGATCCGCATCGAACCGCAGACGCTGGAGATCCCCCGTGCGCCGAAGGTCGAGGCGCGCATCGAGAAGGAGCGCCAGGCGCCGCTGTTCTACGACACGCCAGGCGGCGCACTGCCGCCGCTGCATCTGCTCGACGAGGCAACGCACAATCCCGACGATCTGCCGGATGTCGAAACGCTGGAATTCACCTCACGCCTGATCGAACGCAAACTGGCCGACTTCGGCATTGAGGTCAAGGTCCTGGCCGCCTATCCGGGCCCGGTCGTCACGCGTTACGAGATCGATCCGGCGGTCGGCATCAAGGGTAGCCAGATTCTGCATCTGGCCAAGGATCTGTCGCGCGCGCTGTCGCTGATCAGCATCCGCGTGATCGAGACCGTGCCGGGCAAATCCTGTATGGCGCTCGAACTGCCGAACCCGAAACGCCAGAGCGTAAGCCTGATCGAGATCATCGGCTCGAAGGCTTACCAGAATATGCATGCGCCGCTGGCCATGGCGCTCGGCAAGGACATTGGCGGCCAGCCGATGGTCGCCGATCTGGCCAAGATGCCGCATCTGCTGGTTGCCGGCACGACGGGTTCGGGCAAGTCGGTGGGCATCAACGCCATGATTCTCTCGCTGCTCTACAAGTCCGAGCCGCGCGATGTGCGCCTGATTCTCGTCGATCCGAAAATGCTCGAACTGTCGGTCTATGAGGGCATCCCGCATCTGCTGGCGCCCGTGGTCACCGACATGAGCAAGGCTGCCAACGCGTTGAACTGGTGCGTCGGCGAAATGGAAAAACGCTACAAGCTCATGTCGGCACTCGGCGTGCGCAACCTGTCGGGCTACAACAGCAAGATCCTCGACGCGCAGAAGGCCGGCAGCCAGGTGCCGAATCCGTTCTCGATCACCCCCGAGTCACCCGAGCCGCTCGAAGTCAAACCGCATATTGTGGTGGTCATCGACGAGCTCGCCGATCTGATGATGGTGGTCGGCAAGAAGATCGAGGAGCTCATCGCCCGCCTGGCCCAAAAGGCCCGCGCTTCGGGCATTCACCTGATTCTCGCCACGCAGCGCCCGAGCGTGAATGTGATCACGGGCCTGATCAAGGCCAACATTCCGACGCGCATCTCGTTCCAGGTCTCGTCGAAGATCGATTCGCGCACCATTCTCGACCAGATGGGCGCCGAGGCGCTGCTGGGCCAGGGCGACATGCTGTATCTGGCGCCCGGCACGGGCTTGCCACTGCGCGTGCATGGCGCCTTTGTGTCCGACGCCGAAGTGCATCGCGTGGTTGAACACCTCAAGAAGGTCGCGCCGGCGGATTACATCGAGGGCATTCTCGACGCCCCGGCCGGCGAGGGTGGCGAGGGCGCGACCGGCCTCGAAGGCGAGGACAACGGCGAGAGCGATCCGATGTACGACCAGGCCGTCGAAGTGGTGCTCAAGACACGCCGCCCGTCGATCTCGCTGGTGCAGCGCCATCTGCGCATCGGCTACAACCGCGCCGCGCGGCTGATCGAGCAGATGGAACGCGCCGGGCTGGTCTCGGCGATGAACGGGGCCGGCAGCCGCGAAGTACTGGTGCCGGATCGGGCTGAGTAACCCCCGGGACCGAGTTGGGAGCGGGCAGCGCGGGGGATTGCGCTTTGCGGGCTTCCGGGCTTGGGCGATAATGTCGGGATGCTGATACGCCCTGCCCAATCCACACTCCCGCTGCTGCTTCTGCTGACTGGTCTGCTCGCGCCGCTGGCGGCGCAGGCTTCGGGGATCGAGCAATTCAAGACCTTCATCGCCACAACGCACAGCGCGCGGGCGAATTTCAATCAGTCGGTGGCCAGCAAGTCGGGACGCAAGCCGCAGCAATCGCAGGGCACGCTGGCCTTCGCGCGCCCCGGCAAATTCCGCTGGACCTACGACAAGCCTTACTACCAGTTGCTGGTCGGCGACGGCGAGAAGCTCTGGATCCATGACAAGGACCTGAATCAGGTGACGGTCAAGAAACTCGGCCAGGCGCTAGGTTCGACGCCGGCGGCCTTGCTGGCCGGCGATGCGGCCGTGGAAAAACATTTCAAGCTCGTCGATGGCGGCAGCAGCAACGGCCTGGAGCTGGTCGAGGCCACCCCGCGTTCCGCCGACAGCACCTTTGAAAGTGTGCGCATCGGCTTCAGCGACAACCTGCCGCGCATCATGATCGTGGTGGATCATTTCGGCCAGACCACGACGCTGAACTTCAGCCAGTTCGAGCGCAATCCGCCGCTCGCCGGCAACCTGTTTCATTTCACCCCGCCCAAGGGTGCCGACGTGATTGGCGAATAAGCCATGAGCGATCTGCTCGACGTGCCGCCGCATGCGCCGCTGGCCGAGCTGCTGCGTCCGCAGCGACTCGACGATGTGATCGGCCAGCAGCATCTGCTCGGCCCGGGCAAGCCGCTGCGGCTGGCGTTCGAGGCGCACACGCCGCATTCGATGATTCTCTGGGGGCCGCCCGGCGTCGGCAAGACCACGCTGGCGCGTCTCATGGCTCATGCCTTCGAGGCCGAATTCATCGCCCTGTCGGCGGTGCTGTCGGGCGTCAAGGACATCCGCGAAGCCGTGCAACAGGCCGAGCTGACGCTGGCGCAGTCCGGCCGGCGCACGATCCTGTTCGTCGATGAAGTCCATCGCTTCAACAAGTCGCAGCAGGATGCCTTTCTGCCATATGTCGAGCAGGGGCTGCTGACCTTCATCGGCGCGACCACCGAGAATCCTTCGTTCGAGGTCAATTCGGCACTGCTGTCGCGCGCCGCGGTGTATGTGCTCAAAAGCCTGACGACCGAGGAACTCGGCCAGCTGTTCGAACGCGCATGCGCGCAGGCGATGCCGCAACTACGCTTCACGCCCGAGGCGCGCGAACGGCTCATCGGCTATGCCGACGGCGACGCGCGGCGCCTGCTGAATGTGCTCGAACAGCTCAAGACCGCCGCGCTCACGGCGAAAATCCAGGAGCTCGACACACTCTTTATCGACAGCGCGCTGGCCAGCGACCTGCGCCGTTTCGACAAGGGCGGCGACAATTATTTCGACCAGATTTCGGCGTTGCATAAGTCGGTGCGCGGCTCGAACCCCGATGCCGCGTTGTACTGGCTGGTGCGCATGCTCGACGGCGGCGCCGATCCGCTCTACATGGGGCGACGCATCGTGCGCATGGCCGCGGAAGACATCGGTCTGGCCGATCCACGTGCGCTCGAAATCGCGCTGAATGCCTGCGCGGTGTATGAACGTCTCGGCTCGCCCGAAGGCGAGCTGGCGCTGGCCGAAGCCGTAGTGTTCATGGCCGTGGCGCCCAAATCAAATGCCATTTACGTCGCGTATAATGCCGCCCGCGCCTTCGTTGCCAAGGATAAATCGCGCCCGGTGCCCGAGCATCTGCGCAATGCGCCGACCAGGCTCATGAAGGAACTGGGGTTCGGGCGCGAATATCGCTACGCCCACGACGAGCCGGAAGCCTATGCGGCCGGCGAGAATTATTTTCCCGAAGGCATGACGGCGCCAGGTTGGTACCGGCCCACGCCGCGCGGCCTCGAACAAAAGATCGGCGAGAAGCTCGCGCATCTGCGCGAACTCGACCGCCGCGCCAATAAACAGAAATAGGACTTCACCATGCTGGATATTCAACTGCTGCGCAGCCAACTCGCCACGGTGGCCGAACGCCTTGCGACACGCGGCGTCACGCTCGACAGCGCCGGCTTCCAGGTGCTTGAAGACGAACGCAAGCAACTGCAGACGCGCACCCAGGATCTACAGGCCAAACGCAACAGCCTGTCGAAACAGATCGGCATGCTGAAGGCCAAGGGCGAGGATGTCGCGCCGGTCATGGCCGAAGTCGCCGGACTCGGCGACCAACTCAAGGCCGACGAGGAAAAGCTCGCCGCACTGCTCGAACGCTGCAACGATTTCGTCGCCGGCATCCCGAATCTGCCGCATGAGAGTGTGCCGGTCGGCAAGGACGAAAGCGGCAACGTCGAGGTCTTGCGCTGGGGCACGCCGAAGAACTTCGATTTCCCGGTCAAGGATCATGTCGAACTCGGCGAACAACTCGGCGGCCTGGATTTCGAAACCGCGACCAAGATCGCCGGCAGCCGCTTCACGCTCATGAAGGGCGGCATCGCGCGCCTGCATCGCGCGCTCGCCCAATTCATGCTCGACACGCACACCGGCGTGCATGGCTATACCGAGGTGTATACGCCCTACCTGGTGAATGCGGACAGCATGTTCGGCACCGGCCAGCTGCCGAAATTCGAGGAAGACCTGTTCCCGGTGCCGCGCAGCGATGGCGGCAAGCTGTATCTGATCCCGACCGCCGAAGT
>JBPOIN010000114.1:0-7213 GCA_052034445.1 Pseudomonadota bacterium
CGCACCTATCTCCTGCAAGACGAGAATGGACAGGTGATCGAGACCCATTCGATTTCGGCGGGCCTCGATTACCCCGGGGTCGGCCCCGAACATGCCTGGCTCAAGGACAGCGGACGCGCCGAATATGTGGCGATTACCGACACCGAAGCGCTGGCGGCGTTTCACACCCTGTGCCGCACCGAAGGCATCATCCCGGCGCTCGAATCGAGCCATGCGCTGGCCCATGCCGCCAAGATCGCCCCCTCGCTACCCAAGGACCATCTGCTGCTGGTCAACCTGTCCGGGCGTGGCGACAAGGACATGCACACCGTCGCCGAAAAATCCGGCATCCAGTTCTGAGACATTGAGACACGTTAAGCCCATGTCGCGCATACCCGCCTGCTTCTCCGCACTCCAGACCCAGGGCCGCAAGGCGCTGATCCCCTTCATCACGGCCGGCGATCCTGACCCCGAGCTGACGCTGCCGCTGATGCGCGCACTGGTCGCCGGCGGCGCCGACATCATCGAGCTCGGCGTACCGTTCTCCGACCCGATGGCCGACGGCCCGACCATCCAGCGCGCCTCGGAGCGCGCACTCAAGCATGGCATGAGCCTGCGCCGCGTGCTCGACATCGTGCGCAGCTTTCGCACTGAAAACGCCACGACGCCGATCGTGCTGATGGGTTATGCCAATCCGATCGAGGCCTACGGCGCGGAAAAATTCGCCGCCGACGCCGCCGCCGCCGGCGTGGATGGGGTGCTGGTCGTCGATTACCCGCCTGAGGAAAGCACCGAATTCGTCGCCTTGCTGCGCGCCCGGCAGATCGATCCGATCTTCCTGCTGGCGCCAACCTCGGTCGAAAAGCGCTACGCCGAAGTCGCCGCGCTCGGCAGCGGTTACATCTACTACGTCTCGCTGAAGGGCGTGACGGGCGCCGGGCATCTCGATTTCGACGAAGTCGCGCGCCGTATTCCGCAAATCCGCGCCAAGGTCGGCATGCCGGTCGGCGTCGGCTTCGGCATTCGCGATGCGCAAAGCGCTGCGCGTCTGGCGGTCTGTTCCGACGCCATCGTGATCGGCAGCCGCATCATCGAGGAAATCGAAAACGCACCGCGCGACCAGGCAGCACAGCGGGTTCAGGCATTCCTGGCCGGTATTCGCGCCGCCATCGATCACAAGGAGTAATTCCATGAGCTGGCTTACCAAACTGCTGCCGCCGAAAATCAAGCGCGGCACCGAAGGCAATCGCAACAAGTCCATTCCCGAAGGCCTGTGGTGCAAATGCCCGGCCTGCGAAGCCGTGCTCTACAGCACCGATCTCGAAAACAACCAGAACGTCTGTCCGAAGTGCAGCCATCATCACCGCCTGCGCGCCCGCGCACGCCTCGATGCGCTGCTCGATGACGAGGGCCGCTACGAAATCGGCGCCGAAGTGATCCCCGTCGATGCGCTCAAGTTCAAGGACAGCAAGCGCTACCCGGATCGCTTGGTCGCGGCGCAAGCCGATACCGACGAGAACGATGCGCTGGTGGTCATGCAGGGCTCGATCAAATCCGTGCCGCTGGTGGTGGCCTGCTTCGAATTCGAATTCATGGGCGGCTCGATGGGTTCAGTGGTCGGCGAGCGTTTCGTGCGCGGAGTCAAATGCGCGCTCGAAAACCAGTTGCCCTTCCTGTGCATCACGGCCAGCGGCGGTGCACGCATGCAGGAAGGCCTGTTCTCGCTGATGCAGATGGCCAAGACCACGGCCGCCGTGAGCATGCTCGACCAGCAGAAACTGCCCTTCATCACCCTGCTGACTGATCCGACCATGGGCGGTGTTTCGGCCAGCTTCGCCTTCATCGGCGACATCGTGCTCGCCGAACCCGGTGCGCTGATCGGCTTTGCCGGCCCGCGCGTGATCGAACAGACCGTGCGCGAGAAATTGCCCGAAGGTTTCCAGCGCGCCGAATTCCTGCTCGGCAAGGGCGCCATCGACATGATCGTCGACCGCCGCGAACTGCGCGACAAGCTCGCCACGCTGCTGTCGATGCTGCAACGCATGCCGGCCGTCAGCGACGGCCGCTGAGCCAGCGACGGAACGCCTCCGCCCCCGACGATTGGCCAGCCTTGCAGCTGGCCAATCTCATTGACCTCTCTCCGCGCCAACGCAATGCCTCCAGCGCCTGAATCACATCCAATCAACCCGCTGCCCACCACACTGGCCGACTGGCTGACGTTCCTCGAAGCCCAGCACCCCAAGGGGGCGGCGGGCATCGAACTCGGACTGGAACGCGTGCGTACCGTCAGCCGGCAACTCGGCCAGCGCCAGGAGGTACCCGTCATTACCGTCGGCGGCACCAACGGCAAGGGTTCGACCTGTGCGATGCTGGAACGCATCCTCGACTGCGCGGGCTATCGCGTCGGCCTGTACACCTCGCCACATCTGCTCGACTATAACGAACGCGTGCGCATTGGCGCCGCGCCGGTCAGCGATGCCGAACTTTGCGCCAGCTTTGCCCGTGTCGAAGCCGCCCGACGCGCCGCCGGCAATATTCCTTTGACCTATTTCGAATTCGGCACGCTGGCGGCCTGGGAGTGTTTTGCCACCGCCCGGGTCGAGGCCATCATCCTCGAAGTCGGCCTCGGCGGCCGGCTCGACGCCGTGAATATCTACGATGCCGACTGCGCGATCGTCACCAGCATCGATATCGACCACAGCGACTATCTCGGCGCCACGCGCGAAGCCATCGGCTGCGAGAAGGCCGGCATTTTCCGCGCCGGCAAGCCCGCAGTGTGCGGCGACCCGCAGCCGCCGCAAAGCCTGCTCGACCACGCCACGCA
The DNA here is from genome assembly GCA_052034445.1 of Pseudomonadota bacterium. GTDB lineage: Bacteria > Pseudomonadota > Gammaproteobacteria > Burkholderiales > Rhodocyclaceae > Sterolibacterium. The sequence continues at coordinate 2,804 of JBPOIN010000114.1, forward strand.
ACTGGGCACCAAACTGCACTTGATCGGTCGCGACTTCGGCTATCTGGTGCAGGAAAATCAATGGCAATTCTGGTGCAAATCAGGCGTTGCGCTCAAACGCCGCAGCGGCCTGGCCTTTCCGGGCCTGCGCGGCATGACGCAATTGCTCAATGCCAGCAGCGTGCTCGCGGCGCTTGATGCATTGCATGAGCGGCTACCGATCGTGATGCAGGACATCCGCCGCGGCCTGCTCGAAGTCGAATTGCCCGGACGTTTCCAGACCCTGCCGGGACGGCCTGCCATCATCCTCGACGTCGCGCACAACCCGCAGGCGGCGCGCGTCCTGGCCGAGAATCTCGAAATCCGCCTCGGCCAGGCGTTTCATCCGCGCACCTGGGCCGTCTTCGGCATGCTGCGCGACAAGGACATCGCCGCCGTGATCGCCGCCGTCGCCGGCCGCATCACCCACTGGCTGCCGTGCACACTCGACGCACCGCGTGGCGCGACTGCCGACGAATTGCGCACGCTGCTGCTGCAACAGGGCGTGACGGCCGACGCGATCCCCGCCGGCTTCGCTTCACCGGCTGCCGCCTTGCGCCACGCACGGGAGAACGCGGGCGAAGATGATAGAATTCTGGCCTTCGGCTCGTTTCTCACGGTCGCTGAAATTCTGCGTCAGCAACGCTGACCGACGGCACAACCGGGAACAGCTGCAATGAAATTTGCGGCACTCGTGCTGATCGCGGTGATTTGCGCGAATTCTTTGCTTAATCTTTGCTTCATCCTTGCGTTAATTTTGACTGAGTCGGCATGACGGAAAAACAACTCGCGGATCGCGCAGCCCTTGAACAGACTGACAGCATGAGCGCCATGGACAGCAAGGACGACAGACCTGCCAAGGGAATCCGTTCGACGGTGCGGGGACGCGACACCGCAGCTTCGGGCGACACTGGGAACCTCAGCGCCCGCCAGCTTCCCGGCGACGACGATCAGATGCGCCTCAGGAAACGCGCCCGACGGCGTCTGGTCGGGGCAATCGCACTGGCCTTGCTGGCCGTCATCGTATTGCCGATGGTCATGGATCAGGAGCCCCGACCGCTGACGCAGGACATCCAGATCCGCATTCCGAGCCAGGAACAGAATTCCACTTCGTTGATTGCGCGCATCACGCCTCACAAGACGGCTCCGACGCCACTGCCTGACGACTCGGTGGCAGCCGGGACGGCGACAGCGGCCAGTCCGGTTGTACCGGATAGCGCCGAGCCGCCCAGCGAGGCCAGGCCGGACAGCAAGGCGGCCGCTGCCCCGCTCGCCAAGGAGTCGGCCAAAGACCTGACGAAGGAAACAGCCGCCGCCAAGGCTGCGCCCCAAGAGCCCGCCAAAGATGCCGCCAAGGACAAACCCAAGGAGCCGGCGAAGGACGCCAAACCTGCCGATGCACAGGCGAAGAGCGCCGAAAGCGCCCGCGCCGCGGCAGTGCTCAACGATCAGCCGCAGCAATGGGTGATCCAGCTCGGCGCCTATCGCGAGCAGGGCAACATCAGCGTACTGCAAGCCAAGGTCAAGGAACTTGGCTATCCTTCCTACACTGAAAAGGTCGACACCCCGCAAGGCGCGCGCGTGCGCCTGCGCTGCGGGCCGTTCCCGAACCGGGAAGCGGCCGAGAAAGCCCAAGCGCGCCTGAAGAAGATTGGCGCTGGCGGTCCGACCGGCGGCGTGCTGTCGCAAAAATAAGGAGCCTTCATGAACGGTGCAACCTGGCTGGATATCGCGGTAGTCATCATCTTTGGTTTATCCACACTGCTTGGCCTGCTGCGTGGCGTGATCAAGGAAGTGACCGCACTGCTGGTCTGGCTGGCCGCGTATGCCGCCGCCAAGCAATTCTACGAGCCGGCCGGCGAAATGTTCGCGAATTCGCTGCACGATCCGGTCATGCGCCATGTCGCCGGCTTCGCCGCCGTGTTCATCGGCACGGTCATTGCCGTATCCCTCGTGCGCCTGGTCTTCACCCACCTGTCAGACCTGATGGGACTGGGACTCCTCGACCGGCTGTGCGGCGGTGCATTCGGTGTCACGCGTGCGCTGATCATCGTCATCGCCGCCACACTGGTTGCCGGCTTGACCGACGTGCCGCGCCAAACCTGGTGGAAGGATGCCCTGCTCGCACCGATGCTCGAACGCGGCGCGCTCCAGGCCGAGCCCTGGCTGCCGCCGGAAATTTATGCACGGCTGCAGTATCGTGACAAGCACGGTAAAAAGACGGGTGTCAAAGACACCGGAAAATTCATGTAACGCAGCAGTAACTCAATTTTTCATATTCACAGCGGCATCGCTAGGATGCCCATAACCGATCGGTGATGAGTCGATGTGCGGAATAATCGGGGTAGTCGCAACGACGCCTGTCAATCAATTACTCTATGACGGCCTGCAGGTCCTGCAGCATCGCGGCCAGGATGCCGCAGGCATCGCCACCGCCGAAGCCGGGCGCTTCCACATGCACAAGGGTTCGGGCCTGGTGCGCGACGTGTTCCGCACGCGCAACATGCGCAACCTGACCGGCAACTGGGGCATCGGCCATTGCCGTTACCCGACCGCCGGTTCGGCGCACAACAGTGCCGAAGCCCAACCGTTCTACGTCAATTCGCCGTTCGGTCTGATGCTCGCCCACAACGGCAACCTGACGAATGCCGAGCAGCTCAAGCAGGACATGTTCTTGCAGGATCTGCGCCACATGAACACCAACTCCGATTCGGAGGTACTGCTCAACGTGCTGGCGCATGAACTGCAGGCGGCGTCGAACACCTATCAGGTCAATGCCGAAATCATTTTCCAGGCCGTTGCCGGTGTGCATAAGCGCGTGCGCGGCGCCTACGCCGTGGTGGCGATGATCGCCGGCTACGGCCTGCTGGCCTTCCGCGATCCGTTCGGCATCCGGCCGCTGGTCATCGGCCGCAACCAGACCGAAGCCGGCAACGAATACATGGTGGCTTCCGAAAGCGTGGCGCTCGACACCCTCGGTTTCAAGATCCTGCGCGACGTCGCGCCGGGCGAGGCCGTGTTGATCGACACGCAAGGCAACTTCGTCAGCCGCCAGTGCGCCGAGCGCACCATGCATGCACCCTGCCTGTTCGAGTATGTGTATCTGGCACGGCCGGATTCGCTGATCGACGGCATTTCGGTGTATGAGACGCGCCTCAAGATGGGCGACTACCTGGCCGACAAGATCAAGCACACCCTGCCGCATCTCGAAATCGACTCGGTGATCCCGGTGCCGGATTCGAGCCGGCCGGCCGCCATGGAACTCGCCAAGCGCCTGAATCTGCCGTACCGCGAAGGCTTCGTGAAGAACCGCTACATCGGCCGCACCTTCATCATGCCGGGCCAGGTGCATCGGCGCAAATCGGTGCGCCAGAAGCTCAATGCCATCACCATGGAATTCAAGGGCAAGAACGTGCTGATCGTCGACGACTCGATCGTGCGCGGCACCACCAGCCGCGAGATCGTGCTCATGGCGCGCGAAGCCGGCGCCCGCAACGTGTATTTCGCCTCGGCCGCGCCGCCCGTGCGCTACGCCAACGTGTATGGCATCGACATGCCGACGCGCGGCGAACTGATCGCCAGCGACCGCTCGGACGACGCCATCCGGCGCGAAATCTGCGCCGATGCGCTGATCTACCAGGATCTCGACGCCCTCAAGGCCGCGCTGCGCGATGTGAATCCACGCATCACGCACTACGAAGCCTCGTGTTTTGACGGCCACTACATCACGGGCGACATCAGCAACGAATACCTGAGCGAACTCGAATCCCAGCGCAACAGCGGCAAGAGCGCAAAACCCGTGGAAGACGATCACGATTCGGGCGCCCAGCTCGATCTGAACCTGAGTAGTGGCGACTAATCGCCACGCCGCTCATTCACGCCAAACCTGCTTCGACCAAACGCCATGACCGCCCCCACAGACCACCTCGCCGCAGATTTCGCCTTCGACACGCTGGCCGTGCGCGCCGGCCAGCAGCGCAGCCAGTTCAACGAACACTCCGAAGCGCTGTACCTGACCTCCAGCTTCGTCTTCGACAGCGCCGCACAAGCCGCCGCGCGCTTCTCGGGCGCCGAACCCGGCAACGTGTATGCGCGCTTCACGAATCCCACCGTGACGATGCTGCAGGATCGCCTGGCCGCCCTCGAAGGCGCCGAGCGCTGCGTGGCGACGGCCTCGGGCATGGCCGCCATCCTCGCCACCATCATGGCGCTGCTCAAGAGCGGCGACCACATCGTCGCCTCGCAGAGCATCTTCGGCGCCACGCAACAGATGTTCGGCAACATCCTGCCGCGTTTCGGCATCGACACCGCGCTGGTCGTCGGCGCCGATCCCGCCGCGTTTCGCGCCGCCATCCAGCCGAATACCAAGCTGGTGTTCATCGAAACCCCGTC
>JBPOIN010000147.1:0-10133 GCA_052034445.1 Pseudomonadota bacterium
CATCGACATGGATCGTGGAAAGATTGCGGAACAGTGCAACAAGAATCGCCAGACCAATTGCGGATTCAGCAGCGGCAACCGTCAGAATGAAAAAGACGAAAAGCTGTCCCGACGCATCTCCGAGATAGTGGGAAAAAGCGACAAAATTTATGTTCACCGCCAGAAGCATGAGTTCGATCGCCATGAGCAGCACGATGAGGTTCTTGCGGTTGAGAAAAATTCCGACCACGCTCAGCGCAAACAGGATCGCGCCAAGAATCAGGTAGTGTGAAAGTGACAGGGTCAACATAGCAGCCCTATTCCTTCTCTGAAGTCATTTTGAGGATGCGAATGCGATCTTTGCTCTGCACAGCCACCTGCAGGCGAGGATTCTGCGACTTGTTATCCTTGCGCCGGCGATGAGTCACCAGAACGGCGGCAATGATGGCCACGAGCAGGATGATAGAAGCCAGCTCGAAGGGATACACATAATTCGTAAACAGCAAACGGCCGAGTTCCTTGGTATTGCTGTAAGTATCCGGATGCGCTGGCGGATTAGGCATCGCCGCAGTGCCGAAATAGGAGCCCGCCAGCACCATTGCCATCTCGGCAACCACCAGCAAGCCAACGGTCGCTCCCAGAGGTAGATAGCTCCAGAAACCTTCGCGCAGCCGCTCGATGTTGATATCCAGCATCATCACGACGAACATGAACAGCACCATAACTGCACCGACATACACCATGATCAGCGCAATCGCCAGAAACTCGGCTTCGAGCAACAGCCAGATACCACTGGCGTTGAAGAACGCCAACACAAGAAACAGCACTGCATGCACCGGATTGCGCGCGGTAATCACACGCAGGCTCGCCAGCACCAGCACAGTGGCCAGCACATAGAAAACTACAGTTTTGAAGTCCATATATTTTCGGGGAAGAGTTTTGGATTTGCGCTTGATCACCAGCGATCAATCAGCCAGCCCTGATGCACGTCTTTAGACTCTGTACCCCTGCTCCTTACCTGTATTTAGCATCCAGTTCACGATCCTGGGCGATCTGTGTTTCATTGCGATCACCAACGGCCAGCAACATCTGCTTGGTGTAGTAAAGATCGCCGCGCGCTTCACCGTGATATTCGAGTTCGCGCGTCAGAACGATTGCATCCACCGGGCAAGCCTCTTCACAGAAGCCGCAGAAGATGCACTTGGTCAGATCGATGTCGTAGCGTGTGGTGCGGCGCGACTGGTCGGCGCGTTCGGCAGACTCGATCGTGATCGCCATGGCCGGACAAACCGCTTCGCACAGTTTGCAGGCAATGCAGCGCTCTTCGCCGTTCGGATAACGACGCAGCGCATGCAATCCTCGAAAACGATGGCTCTGCGGCGTCTTCTCTTCGGGATAGAAAATCGTGATCTTGCGCGCAAAGAAGTAATGCCACGTGACCTTGAGGCCATTGCGCAGTTCCTTGAGACGCAAACTGTTGAGATATTGTGTTATCGCACCCATGGCATCATTTCCAGATGTTCAACGGCGACATCATCCAGACGCCGACAACCAGCACCCAGACCATGCAAAGCGGAACAAACACCTTCCAGCCCAAGCGCATGATCTGGTCATAACGGTAACGCGGGAACGTCGCGCGAATCCAGAGGAACAGGAACAGGAACATGGCCGTCTTGAGTGCCAGCCAGAAGAAACCATCCGGCAGGAACCCGACGGGCGACAGCCAGCCACCCAGGAAGAAGATCGAGGTCATGATCGAAACTAGGATCATGCTCGCGTATTCGGCGAGGAAGAACAGAGCGAAAGTCATGCCGGAATATTCGATCATGTGTCCTGCAACAATTTCCGACTCGCCTTCAACCACGTCAAACGGCGCGCGATTGGTCTCGGCCACGCCAGAAATCAGATACACGAGAAACATCGGCAACAGCGGCAGCCAGTTCCAGGACAGAAACGAAAATCCCATTTGGGCAAACTTACCTTTGCCTTGCGCGTGCACGATATCGGTCAGATTCAGGCTCGACGAGACCATGAGCACACAAATCAGCGCAAACCCCATGGCGATTTCGTACGACACCATCTGCGCCGATGAACGCATGGCTCCTAAGAAAGCATATTTTGAATTCGATGCCCAACCGGCGATGATGCCGCCATACACACCGACCGAAGTAATTGCGAGCAAATACAACACACCAGCATCCAAATCCGCCAGCACGAGACCGTCGGCAAACGGAACCACGGCCCATGCGACGAGGGCAGGCGCAAACGCCAGCATCGGACCAATAAGAAAGAGTGACTTGTTGGCCTTGTTCGGGATGATGACTTCCTTGAACATCATCTTCAGCGCATCGGCAAATGGCTGCAGCAAACCCCAGGGACCAACGCGATTCGGGCCGACACGAACCTGCATCCAGCCAATCACCTTGCGCTCCGCATAGGTCATGTAGGCTACGCAGAGCAGCAGCGGAACGATCAATGCGACGATTTTGAGCAGGGTCCAGACCAGCGGCCATGCCGGTCCGAGAAGTTCCTGTACAGGCTTGAGCAATTCCATCACGCACGCTCCACGGTCAGATCGCCCGACATCGGGCCCAGCGCAGCAGTTAACGCATGCGCTGCGGCGACGCGCACACAGCCGTCCGGAACCCCGGGATCAAGACGTGCGGCCAATACGGCTTCGCCAGTCCCTTGACGGACCTTGACCTGCTGACCATCAATGACTCCAACTCCGGCGAGCGTTGCGGCATTCATGCGCGCCGCCGGCGCGACAGAATCGCGAGCCTGCTGCAGGCTCGACGAACGCCGTACCAGTGCATCGGCAAAATGGATCGGCACATCGGCAATGCGTTGCAGTCCGGAGTTTGCCGGCGCAAGAGCAGCCGCTGGTACACTCAGGTTGCCGATCACGTTATTGAGTCGCGCGCTGATTTCCGCCTGGCCAGCCAATACTTCGGCACGAGCATCCTCGCTGCTTTCCTGGGCAAAGCCACCGATGCCGAACAGGTTGCCCAACACACGCAACACCTTCCAGGCTGGACGCGTATCGCCAAGCGGTTTGACCACGGCATTGAAGCTCTGCACACGGCCTTCGGTATTGATGAAGCTGCCCGAGGTTTCGCTGAATGGCGACACCGGCAACATCACATCAGCATATTTGAGCGCACTCATCGATTTGAACGGCGACATCACTACGACGCTATCCGCCTGTTGCAGCGCTGCCAGCGCCTGCTGCGGATTGGCGCAATCCAGTTCCGGCTCGGCATGCAAAAGAATGTAGGCCTTGAGCGGTTCGGCAAACATTTGCGCCGCATTCTTGCCGCCAGCTCCGGGAATCGCATTCGCCACATACGCACCGACGCTGTTGGCTGCTGCACCGAGATAGCCGAAGGGAGCGCCGACAATCGCCGCCAGTTGCTGGGCCAGTGCGTGAAGGACGCCGGCCTGGGCATGCTGCTCGGCAAAATTGCCGAGGAATACGCCGGCTTTCGTACCGGACAACAGGCTTGCCGCGATCTGCGCCGCCGTTTCACCGACCACCACCGCAGCCAGACTTGCATCGACGGCAACGCCCTTCTGTTCGGCCGCGGCCTTGACGACCTGCGCCAACAGGTTCGGCAGTTGTGCCGGCGCACCGATCAACTTGGCATGCAGCTTGATCAGCATGTCGTCATCGGCCGCATGCAGCAACGAAATCTGTGCTCCGCGCTTGGCGATCTGACGTAGGCGCTGGGCGAGCAAGGGATGGTCCTTGCGCAGGAAACTGCCGATCACCAGGGCCCGGTCAAGCTGACTGACTTCCGCGATCTTCATGCCAAGCCAGGGGGCGCCGGCACGCCGGCCATCGAGGGAGAAATCGCTCTGACGCAAACGCGTATCAATGTTCGCTGCTGCCGGGTTTTCACCGAGACCGCGTACCAGTTTCTGCAACAGATGCAGTTCTTCAAGCGTCGCCTGCGGCGCGGCGAGTGCGCCAATCGCATTCGCCCCATGCTTCTTGCCGATGTCCTTGAAACCATGGGCAATGTAATCCAGCGCCTGCTGCCATTCGACTTCAACCCACTCGCCGCCATGCTTGATCATGGGACGCGTCAAACGTTCGGTGGAATTCAGACCTTCATACGCGAAACGGTCCTTGTCCGACAGCCAGCATTCGTTGATATCGTCGTTTTCTAGCGGCAGCACGCGCATCACGCGACCATGCTTGGCCTGAACGATCAGATTGCTGCCCAGACCGTCATGCGGACTGACCGATTTCTTGCGCGACAATTCCCAAGTACGCGCGGCGAAACGGAACGGCTTGGAGGTCAAAGCGCCGACCGGGCACAGATCGATAATGTTACCGGAGAGCTCGGAATCGACCGTTTTGGCCACGAACGGCATGATCTCGGCATGCTCGCCGCGATTCGCCTGACCAAGCTCCATCAGACCGGCGATTTCCTGCGTGAAGCGGACACAGCGCGTGCAATGGATGCAGCGCGTCATGTCGGTATTCACGAGAGGTCCGAGATTCTTGTTGATGACGACGCGCTTCTCTTCCTGATAACGCGAAGCGCTGGCGCCATAGCCGACAGCCAGATCCTGCAACTGGCATTCGCCGCCCTGATCACAGATCGGGCAATCGAGCGGGTGATTGATGAGCAGGAATTCCATGACGCCTTTTTGCGCCTTGACCGCCTGTTCGGAATTCGTCATCACCTTCATGCCGTTGGTGACTGGCGTGGCGCAGGCCGGCAAGGGCTTGGGGGCCTTTTCCACCTGAACCAGACACATGCGGCAGCTGGCTGCAATCGACAGTTTCTTGTGATAGCAGAAGTGCGGTATGTAGGTGCCGAGCTTGTGCGCGGCCTCGATGATGGTACTGCCTTCGGCAACCTGCAGCGACTTGCCGTCGATTTCGATCTCTAGCATGACGGCCTCACATAGATCTTGCTGCCCTCGCGCTGCACTTCCGGCGGCACGATGCATTTCTTGTTCTCGATGTGGTACTCGAACTCGTTCTTATAGTGCTTGAGGAAACCGCGCACCGGCATGGCGGCAGCGTCACCCAAGGCACAAATGGTGCGTCCCATGATGTTCTCGGTAATACTGGACAACAGTTCCAGATCTTCCGGGCGGCCCTGGCCGTTCTCGATGCGATGCACGATGCGATACAGCCAGCCAGTCCCCTCCCGGCAAGGCGTGCATTGGCCACAGGATTCTTCGAAATAGAAGTACGACAGCCGCTCAAGCGCCTTGACCATGCAGACCGTCTCGTCCATGACGATCACCGCCCCCGAACCCAGCATCGAGCCGGCCTTCGAGATCGCGTCATAATCCATCGTCAGATCCATCATGATCTCGGCCGGCAACACCGGCGCCGAAGAACCACCCGGAATGACTGCCTTGAGCTTGCGCCCGCCGCGCATGCCGCCGCACATTTCGAGCAACACCGGGAATGGTGTGCCCATCGGAATCTCATACACACCGGGCTTGTTCACATGCCCCGAGACGGAGAAGATTTTCGTCCCGCCGTTGTTGGGCTTGCCCAGCTCAAGGAATTTCTCGCCGCTGTTGTTGATGATCCACGGCACGGCGGCGAAGGTTTCGGTGTTATTGATGGTCGTCGGCTTGCCATACAGGCCGAAGCTGGCAGGGAACGGTGGCTTGAAGCGCGGCTGCCCTTTCTTGCCTTCGATCGACTCAAGCAGCGCGGTTTCTTCACCGCAGATATAGGCACCGTAGCCATGGTGAGCAAACAGCTCGAAGCTGAAATCGCTGCCCAGAATGTTCTGCCCGATCAGGTTCGCCGCACGCGCCTCGGCGAGTGCCGCCTCGAAACGTTCATAGAGTTCCCAGACTTCGCCATGGATATAGTTGTAACCGCGCTCGATACACATGGCATACGCCGCGATCGCCATGCCTTCGATGACCATGTGCGGGTTGTAACGCAGGATGTCACGGTCCTTGAAGGTGCCAGGTTCGCCCTCGTCTGAATTGCAACACAGGTATTTCGCTCCCGGAAAGGAACGCGGCATGAAGCTCCACTTCAGGCCGGTCGGAAAACCTGCGCCGCCGCGGCCACGCAACGAGGAGGTCTTGAGTTCGGCAATGATGTTTTCCGGCGCGATTTTTTCCGCGATGATCTTTTTCAGGGCCTTGTAGCCACCACGCGCAATATAATCGTCGAGATGCCAGGTGCTGTCACCGGTGCGCGGATCGAGACCGGCCAGAAGTACGGGCTGGATGCTCATGATTTCAATTCACTCAGCAGCTTGTCGATCTCGGCTTCGGTCATGAAGCTGCACATGCGCTTGTTGTTCATGAGCATCACCGGCGCATCGCCGCAGGCACCCATGCACTCGCCCTCCTTGAGGGTAAACAAGCCGTCGGCGGTCGTTTCATTGAAACCGATGCCCAGTTTATGCTTAAGGTAATCGGCCGCATGCACGCCACCGGACAGCGCACAGGGCAGATTGGTACACACCGTGAGCTTGTATTTGCCGACCGGGGTAATGTCGTACATGTTGTAGAACGAAGCCACCTCATACACGGCAATCGGCGCCATGCCAAGATATTCCGCCACGCAGGCAATGGTTTCCTCTGCCAACCAACCCTTCTCGGTCTGGGCAATGGCCAGGGCAGCCATGACTGCCGACTGTTTCTGATCCGCCGGATACTTGGCGATCTCGCGATCGATCTTTTCGAACGCTTCCTTGCTCAATACGTTTGGCATGTTATCTATCAACCTCACCAAACACGATGTCCATCGTGCCGATAATGGTCACGGCGTCGGCAATCATGTGACCCTTCGCCATTTCATCCATGGCCGCCAGATGCGCGAAACCCGCCGACCGCAACTTCATGCGATACGGCTTGTTGGCACCATCCGAAATCAGATACACGCCAAGCTCGCCCTTGGCGTGCTCGATACTCGCGTAGGCCTCGCCTGCGGGCACGTGGATCCCTTCACTGAAAAGCTTGAAGTGGTGGATCAGCTCTTCCATGCCACTCTTCATCTTTTCACGCGGCGGCGGCGCCACCTTGTAATTGTCGGTGATCACCGGACCCGGGTTGTTGCGCAACCACTCGACGCACTGACGGATGATGCGGTTCGACTGGCGCATCTCTTCCATGCGCACCAGATAGCGGTCGTAACAATCCCCCTCGACACCCACCGGAATATCGAAGTCGATACGATCATAGACTTCGTACGGCTGCTTCTTGCGCAGATCCCAGGCAATGCCGGAGCCGCGCAACATCGGACCGGAGAAGCCGAGCTGCAATGCACGCTCGGGCGACACCACGCCAACTCCGACCAGACGCTGCTTCCAGATCCGGTTATCGGTCAGCAGGGTTTCGTATTCATCGCAATATTTCGGGAAACGCTGCGTGAAATCATCAATGAAATCCAGCAGCGAACCTTCGCGCGCCGCATTCAGCTGCTTGACCGTCTCGGCGTTCTTGAAGCGATTGACTTCGTAGCGCGGCATGCGATCGGGCAGATCGCGATACACCCCGCCCGGCCGGTAGTAGGCGCAATGCATGCGCGCACCGGTCGCGGCTTCGAGCATGTCGAAAATATCTTCGCGCTCACGGAAGGTATACAGCACCATGGTCATGGCACCGCAGTCCATCGCGTGCGAACCAATGCTCAGCAGGTGGTTATGAATCCGGGTGATCTCGTCGAACATCACGCGAATGTACTGCGCGCGCAGCGGCACTTCGATGCCCAGCAATTTCTCGACTGCCATCACGTACGGATGTTCATTGATGATGACCGGCGTGTAGTCGAGGCGGTCCATGTAGGGCAGCGCCTGAACCCACGTCTTTTGCTCGGCCAGCTTCTCGGTACCACGATGCAACAGACCAATATGCGGATCGGCGCGCACCACGACCTCGCCGTCGAGCTCCAGCACCAGACGCAACACGCCGTGTGCCGACGGGTGCTGCGGTCCAAAGTTCAGTGTGTAATTACGAATTTCGCTCATGATATTCAGCCCCGATCAACGCTGCGCGCCGGGCTCGGCTCCACCATAGGTTGCCTCGCGAACGATACGTGGCGTGACTTCGCGCGGCTCAATGCTGACCGGCTGATACACCACACGCTTCTGCTCGGGGTCATAAATCATCTCAACATAACCCGAGACCGGAAAGTCCTTGCGGAACGGATGACCGATGAAACCATAGTCCGTCAGGATGCGGCGCAGATCCGGATGCCCCGAGAACAGGATGCCGAACATATCGAAAGCTTCGCGCTCAAACCAGTTGGCCGAATTCCACACCTCGACCACCGACTCCAGAACCGGGAAATCATCATCCGGCGCGAAAGCGCGCAGACGCAGGCGCACGTTATTCTGGATCGACAACAGATGAGCAACCGCCGCAAAACGCGGACCTCCCCACGCCTCATTGGCATAAGTCGAGTAATCCACGCCACACAGATCAATCAGCTGCTCGAAGCGCAGATCCACATGGTCGCGCAGGATGCGCGCAACAGCCAGATATTCACTGGCATCGACGACAAGCGTCACCTCGCCAAGGGCGACAACCACTTCCTTGGCGCGCTCGCCCAACGCGTATTTCAGACTCTGACAAAGCTTCTCAAGCTTGGCGCTCATGGCGATTTCGACAACATTCCAAAAAGGTTAGCGGGCGATGGTGGATGTACGCTTGATCTTGTTCTGCAATTGCAGAATGCCGTACAACAAGGCCTCGGCAGTTGGCGGGCACCCCGGAACATAAACATCGACTGGCACGATACGATCACAGCCACGCACCACCGAATACGAATAGTGATAATAGCCGCCACCGTTGGCGCAGGAACCCATCGAGATCACCCAGCGCGGCTCGGACATCTGGTCGTAAACCTTGCGCAGCGCCGGAGCCATCTTGTTGCATAGTGTCCCCGCCACGATCATCACATCCGACTGGCGCGGACTGGGACGAAACATGATGCCGAAACGATCAAGGTCATAACGCGAACAACCAGCATGAATCATCTCGATCGCACAACACGCCAGACCAAAGGTCATGGGCCACATCGAACCCGTGCGCGCCCAGTTGATCACCTTATCCAGTGAGGTGGTCACAAACCCTTCCTGCATCAGCCCCTCAATACTCATGACTCACTCCCAGTCCAGGGCGCCCTTGGCCCAAGCATAGACATAACCGACCAGAAGAATGCCAAGAAAAACCAGCATTTCGAAGAAACCAAACATCCTGAGAGGTTCGTTGCTGACGATCTCCTTGAAAATCGTCGCCCACGGAAACAGGAAGGCAATTTCCAGATCGAAAAGAATGAAAATGATGGCGACCAAGTAATAACGCACATCGAATTTGATGCGCGCATCTTCGAAGGGCTCGAAGCCACATTCATAGGAAGACAACTTTTCGGCATCAGGGCGCTGAGGCCCGAGCAACCAGCCAATAGCAACAGGAACCACCCCGAAGACAAGGCTGACCAGGATAAACACAAGAACGGGGAAATAATTTTCCAACATGATCTTTTGACCGATCTTCTGGCTGTTTCTAGGTTTGAATCCGCTGCTGACTACCTGCTCTGCAACCCGCTTTCGAACCCGCGATCAGCAACCACCGCCCATCGCGCGCCCACCAAGTTCCCTTCGAGACACGCTCACACGCGCCCCTCACAACCGCCAGGCAAACGCGACAAAAACCCGGACCACCACGTCCGAATAAATGCGGCGCAAACCTTGACGCCCTCCCTACCAAACCTGCTGGTGCCGACGGTGAGACTCGAACTCACACGACTTTCGTCACTACCCCCTCAAGATAGCGTGTCTACCAATTTCACCACGTCGGCATTACTGACTTTCCACCCCCGCATTGCACGCCAATACAAAGAGAGGCGCCAACAGCAACAGACAGTCAAATTTAAGCCGCGCATTATACAGAAACTCCAGCAATCCTCAACGCAGCGAAGCAAAATTGCCGCAAATTTTTCGATTTTTTCTACCCCAACTCGCAGCTGCCACCAAAAAAGTCCCATAAACATAAACCGGACCATCGCGAATACTGCGTCACCAGAAGACCGGGATCGAGTAGGGGACGGGGTCACCCCCGTCGCCCTCTCACACCACCGGACGTGCGGTTCCGCATCCGGCGGTTCATTGAACACACTGGAGTCGTCGCATCGTATCGAGCAGCGACACCAG
>JBPOIN010000261.1:0-13213 GCA_052034445.1 Pseudomonadota bacterium
GGGCGACAATGTGTCGATCACGGTCAAGCTGATTGCCCCGATCGCCATGGAAGAGGGTCTGCGCTTCGCCATCCGTGAAGGCGGTCGTACCGTCGGCGCCGGTGTCGTGGCGAAGGTGATCGAGTAATACTGGTATTGCATCGGTGAAAAAAGAGCGGTAGAATGCCGCTCTTTCGCGCTTTGACCGTCAGGGCCACTACGTGGTTCTGGCACGCTCTTTAAGTTTATTTGGGTACTTGATATGCAGAATCAGAAAATCCGCATTCGCCTCAAGGCGTTCGACTATCGCATGATTGATCGTTCGGCGCTTGAGATTGTTGAAACGGCCAAGCGCACCGGCGCTGTGGTTCATGGTCCGGTGCCTTTGCCGACCCGCATTGAGCGTTTTAACGTGCTGCGCTCGCCGCATGTCAATAAGACCTCGCGCGATCAGTTTGAAATTCGTACCCATCTGCGTCTCATGGATATTGTCGATCCGACGGACAAGACGGTCGATGCGCTCATGAAGCTGGATCTTCCGGCTGGTGTGGATGTTGAAATCAAGTTGCAGTAAGAAGTGAGCATGTTTGTCGGAGGGTTTCTTCCGGCAGCATGCTTTTTGTGATTTGCCGACCAATAGCAGTCGGCGCCTCTCTGGAGGAAATAAGAAATGACGTTAGGCCTTGTAGGTCGCAAGGTCGGGATGACGCGCATTTTTGCTGATGATGGTTCTACCATCCCGGTGACAGTGCTGGATGTCTCGAATAACCGAGTGACTCAAATCAAAACTCCTGAAGCAGATGGGTATGCTGCTGTTCAGGTAACGTACGGCGCGCGCCGTGCGAGCCGTGTCAATAAGGCGGCCGCCGGTCATCTGGCGAAAGCTGGGGTTGAGGCGGGTACGATTCTTAAGGAATTCCGCGTTGCGCCGCAACAGCTGGCTGAGTTCAAGCCGGGTGATGTGATCAATGTGACGATTTTCACGGTTGGTCAGAAGGTTGATGTCAGTGGTACGAGCATCGGTAAGGGTTATGCTGGTGCGATCAAACGCTATCACTTCTCGTCTAACCGCGCTTCGCATGGTAACTCGGTGTCGCATAACTCGGCCGGTTCCATCGGTATGGCGCAGGATCCGGGTCGTGTTTTTCCCGGTAAGCGCAGGTCGGGTCACCTCGGTGATGTCAAGCGTACGCAACAGGGGCTGGAAGTAGTGCGAGTCGATGAGGCGCGTCAGCTGCTTTTGGTCAAGGGTTGCGTGCCTGGCTCCAAGGGTGGGGATGTGCTGGTTCGTCCTGCGATCAAGGGGGCATGATGGAACTCAAACTCATCAATGAACAAGGTCAGTCTTCGGCTACGCTGAGTGCGTCGGATGCGCTTTTCGCCCGCGACTACAATGAAGCCCTGGTGCACCAGGTTGTTGTTGCCTATCAGGCCAATGCGCGTTCGGGTAATCGTGCGCAAAAGGATCGCGAACAGGTTCACCACAGCACCAAGAAGCCGTTCCGTCAAAAGGGTACGGGTCGTGCGCGTGCTGGTATGACTTCCAGCCCATTGTGGCGTGGGGGTGGTCGCATTTTCCCGAACTCGCCCGAAGAGAATTTCAGTCAGAAGGTTAATCGCAAGATGTACCGTGCCGGTATTGCGTCGATTCTGTCGCAACTCGCACGGGAAGACCGTCTTGCTGTTGTCGAGAGCTTTAGTCTTGATACGCCGAAGACCAAGCAGCTGGCGCAGAAGCTCAAGGGCATGGGGCTGGACTCCGTGCTCGTCGTGACCGATACCATGGAAGAAAACCTGTATCTGGCTTCACGCAATCTGCCGCGTGTCCTGGTGCTTGAAGTGTCCGAGACTGATCCGCTGTCGCTGATCCGTTTCCCCAAGGTGTTGATCACCAAGAGTGCCATCGCCAAGATGGAGGAGATGCTGGGATGAGTAATTTTAATCAAGAGCGCCTGCTGCAAATTCTGCTGGCGCCGCAAATCTCTGAGAAGGCGACCTTTGTAGCCGACAAGAACGAGCAGGTTGTGTTCTTTGTCGATCGTACGGCGACCAAGCCCGAGATCAAGGCTGCCGTCGAGCTGCTATTCAAGGTCCAGGTGGACTCGGTTCAGGTTCTGAATGCCAAGGGCAAGGCCAAGCGCTTCGGCCGTACGACCGGCCGTCGCAGTGACGCCAAGAAGGCGTTTGTCTGTCTCAAGCCTGGTCAGGAAATCAATTTTGCTGAGGGAGGTGCTGCATAATGGCGCTCGTCAAAGTCAAGCCGACCTCGCCTGGCCGTCGCTCGCTTGTAAAGCTGGTCAACCCTGATCTGCACAAGGGTCGTCCGCATGCGTCGCTGGTCGAGTCGAAGCATAGCAAGGCAGGTCGCAATCATCATGGCCACATTACTGTGCGTCATCAGGGTGGCGGCCATAAGCAGCATTACCGTATTGTGGACTTCCGCCGCAACAAGGATGGCATTCCGGCCAAGGTTGAACGCCTTGAATACGACCCCAACCGTACCGCCAATCTCGCTCTGTTGTGTTATGCAGATGGCGAGCGGCGCTACATTGTCGCACCGAAGGGTGTGAGTGTTGGTGTTCAGTTGATCAGCGGTTCTGAAGCCCCGATCAAGCCCGGCAATACGCTGCCAATCCGCAATATTCCGGTTGGTACGACCATTCACTGTATTGAAATGGTTCCGGGCAAGGGGGCGCAGATTGCGCGTGCTGCCGGTACCTCTGCACAGTTGATGGCTCGCGAAGGCTCGTACGCTCAGTTGCGTCTGCGCTCCGGTGAAATTCGCCGCGTGCATATCGAGTGTCGCGCCACGATCGGTGAAGTCGGCAACGAAGAAAACAGTCTGCGCACGATCGTTAAGGCCGGTGCTCAGCGCTGGCGTGGTATTCGCCCGACGGTCCGTGGTGTTGTGATGAACCCGGTTGACCACCCGCACGGTGGTGGCGAAGGTCGCACAGCGGCAGGTATGCATCCTGTGAGTCCGTGGGGTGTCAAGACGAAGGGCTATCGTACGCGTCGCAACAAGCGCACGACCAGCATGATTGTTCAGCGCCGCCCGAGAAATAAGAGGTAAGAAATGACTCGTTCTGCTAAAAAGGGCCCGTTCGTCGACGCCCATCTGCTCAAGAAAGTCGATGCTGTTCGTGCCACCAATGACAAGCGTCCCATCAAGACTTGGTCGCGACGTTCGACGGTCCTGCCGGATTTCGTTGGTCTGACGATTGCCGTGCATAACGGCAAGCAGCATATTCCCGTGTTCGTGTCGGAAAACATGGTTGGCCACAAACTCGGTGAATTTGCGCTGACGCGTACGTTCAAGGGACATGGCGGTGGCAAAAAAGCCGCGGTGAAGAAGTAAGGATATGACAATGGAAACCAATGCGATTCTCCGTGGCGTACGCCTGTCGGCCCAGAAAGGCCGGTTGGTTGCCGACCTCGTGCGCGGTAAGCCTGTTGATCAGGCGCTGAATATTCTGACCTTCAGCCCGAAGAAGGGTGCCACGATCATCAAGAAGGTGCTCGAATCGGCGATTGCCAATGCCGAGCACAATGATGGCGCCGATATCGATGCGCTCAAAGTAAAGACGATTCACGTCGAAAAAGCCGCCGTACTGCGCAGATTTACTGCACGCGCCAAAGGGCGTGGCAACCATATTCTCAAGCAGACCTGCCACGTTTACGTTACGGTCGGAGATTAAGGAAAAACTATGGGACAGAAGATTCATCCGACTGGTTTCCGCCTTGCGGTAACCCGCAACTGGACCTCTCGCTGGTTTGCCAACAGCAAGAATTATTCAGGCATGCTGAATGAAGACATCAAGGTGCGTGAGTATCTGAAGAAGAAACTCGCACACGCTTCAGTCAGTCGCGTCCTGATCGAGCGCCCGGCCAAGAATGCGCGCATTACTGTGTTCAGTGCACGCCCTGGTGTGGTGATCGGCAAGAAGGGCGAGGACATCGAACATCTGAAGGCGGATCTGCAGAAGATCCTCGGTGGTCAGGTTCATGTGAACATCGAAGAAATTCGCAAGCCTGAAATTGATGCGCAATTGATCGCTGATTCGATCGCTCAACAGCTCGAAAAGCGCATCATGTTCCGCCGTGCCATGAAGCGTGCCATGCAGAACGCCATGCGTCTGGGTGCCCAGGGCATCAAGATCATGAGTTCCGGTCGCCTGAATGGCGCAGAAATCGCGCGTTGCGAGTGGTATCGCGAAGGCCGTGTGCCGCTGCACACCCTGCGCGCCGATATCGATTACGGCACGTCCGAAGCGAAAACCACTTACGGCATCATCGGTGTCAAAGTCTGGGTTTTCAAGGGTGAGAATACTGGCAAGAATGAAGTCGGTGTTGCCAACGAGACTGCGGCTGATGATCAGCGCCGTCCGGCACCGCGCCGTGCGCCTCCCCGCGCCGGTGACAAGCCAGATGCCGCCAAGCCGGCAGCAGCCAAACGCGCACCGCGCAAGGCTGCTGAAACGACAGGCGAAACTGAAGCTGCTCCGGCAGCCAAGGATGAGACTGCAGCCAAGGCCGCTGTCAAGCGTGTGCGCAAGCCCGCTGCAGCTGCTGATGGTGCAGTCAAGGAAGTTAAGGAGTAATTGCCATGCTGCAACCTACACGTACTAAATATCGCAAGCAGCACAAAGGTCGCAATACCGGCGTCGCTACGCGTGGCGCCAAGGTGAGCTTTGGTGAATTCGGCTTGAAGGCGGTTGGTCGTGGTCGTTTGACAGCGCGTCAGATCGAATCTGCGCGTCGTGCGATGACCCGTCATATCAAGCGTGGTGGTCGTATCTGGATCCGGATTTTCCCGGACAAGCCGATCTCCAAGAAGCCGCTCGAAGTTCGAATGGGTAATGGTAAGGGGAACCCGGAGTATTGGGTTGCTGAAATTCAGCCCGGCAAGGTGCTCTATGAAATGGACGGCGTAGACGAGTCACTGGCTCGCGAAGCCTTCCGTCTGGCTGCTGCCAAGCTGCCCATTGAAACCACCTTTGTTACGCGGCAATTGGGGTAATCATGAAAGCTAAAGATTTGAGAACGAAGGATACGACCGAGCTGGAGAAGGAGCTGCTTGATCTGCGCAAGGCTCAGTTCAGCCTGCGTATGCAGACGGCAACCCAGCAATTGTCCAATCACAGCCAGATCGGCAAAGTGCGCAAGGATATTGCTCGCGTTAAAACCATTCTTTGCGAAAGAGGTGTGGCCAAATGACAAACACCACAGAAAAAGTTCGCCGCACGCTGACTGGTCGTGTGGTGAGCGACAAGATGCAGCAGACCGTGACTGTGCTGGTCGAGCGTCGCGTGCGCCATCCCGTGATTGGCAAACTGATGTTGCGTTCGAAGAAATATCATGCGCATCTTGATTCAGCAGAAGCCAAGGATGGTGACTTGGTGCTGATTGAGGAATGTGCCCCGATCTCCAAAACCAAGGCTTGGCGTGTTGCGCAAGTGCTTGAAAAGGCCCGTGTAGTTTAATTTGTTGTCGTCATTGCAGCTTTTTTTGTCGAATGTCTTGACAGGAAAGGCTGCACCGAAGATAATAGGCGTCTTTGTTGCGCCGCAAGCTATCGCCGCGACGCACTCTTTCTGCTTACCCCATTGCGGGTTTCCAAGACTGATCGCGCAGCGTTGCTGTAGTCGAATTAAGTTGGAGGGATTTCATGATTCAAATGCAAACTAGGTTGACCGTTGCCGATAATACCGGCGCGCGTTCTGTTCAGTGCATCAAGGTGCTGGGCGGTTCGAAGCGTCGTTATGCCGGTATTGGTGACATTATCAAGGTCAGCGTGAAAGATGTAACTCCGCGTGGCCGTGTCAAGAAGGGTGAGGTCTATACGGCGGTTGTCGTTCGGACTGCCAAGGGTGTGCGTCGTGCAGATGGCTCCCTGGTCAAGTTTGATGATAATGCCGCAGTGCTTCTTAACAACAAGCTTGAGCCGATTGGTACCCGTATTTTCGGGCCCGTTACTCGTGAGTTGCGCGGTGAGCGCTTCATGAAGATCGTGTCCTTGGCTCCGGAAGTTCTGTAAGGGTTGGCTATGAACAAGATTCGCAAAGGCGATAACGTCATTGTCATTAGTGGCAAGGATAAGGGGAATCGCGGTGTTGTGTTGTTGCGCCTGGATGACGATCATGTATTGGTCGAGGGTATCAACCGCGTCAAGAAGCATGTGCGGCCAAATCCGATGAAGGGGCAGCAGGGGGGCATTGTCGAGAAAGAGATGCCGATTCAGATTTCCAATGTGGCGCTGTTCAATCCGGCCACCCAGAAAGCGGATCGTGTCGGGGTCAAGACTCTCGGCGATGGTCGCAAGGTTCGGGTGTTCAAGTCGAATGGCGAAGTTGTGGACGCGTAAGGACAATCATGGCGCGCTTGCAGGAATTTTATAAAAAAACCGTTGTAGGTGAACTGAAGGAAAAGTTCGGCTACAAATCGATCATGGAAGTCCCGCGCATCACCAAGATTACTCTGAACATGGGTGTCGGTGAGGCGATTGGCGACAAAAAGGTGCTGGAGCATGCGGTGGGTGACATGACCAAGATTGCTGGTCAGAAGCCTGTTGTGACCAAGGCGCGTAAGGCTATCGCCGGTTTCAAGATCCGTGAGGGTTATCCGATCGGCTGTATGGTGACTTTGCGTGGCGATCGCATGTACGAATTTCTCGATCGCCTGGTTACTGTCGCGATGCCGCGTATCCGCGATTTTCGCGGTGTCTCGGGCAAGGGTTTTGATGGTCGTGGCAACTACAACGTTGGCGTCAAAGAGCAGATTATTTTCCCCGAGATCGAGTATGACAAGATCGATGTGTTGCGCGGGATGAACATCAGCATCACGACGACGGCTAAGACTGACGCGGAAGCCAAGGCGCTTCTTGCGGCATTTAAATTCCCTTTCAAGAATTGAGGGGCGTATGGCAAAGGTTTCAATGATCAACCGCGAACTCAAGCGCGTAAAAACGGCGGCGAAGTACGCTGCGAAGCGGGCTGAGCTGGCTGCGATTTACAACAATGTCCAGTTGTCTGATGAGGAGCGCATGGCTGCGCGTCTGAAGTTTCAGCAATTGCCGCGCAATTCCTCGCCCTCGCGTCAGCGTAATCGCTGCGAGGTGACCGGACGTCCGCGTGGAGTTTTCCGTAAATTCGGTCTTTGCCGCAATAAATTGCGCGAAGTTGTTATGCGGGGCGAAGTGCCTGGCATGACCAAGGCCAGCTGGTAATCAGGAGATTATGCAATGAGCATGACCGATCCTATCGCCGATATGCTGACACGCATCCGTAATGCGCAACTTGCGCAGAAGGAAGCGGTTGTCATGCCCTCGTCCAAGCTGAAGGTGGCTATTGCTGCTGTTCTGAAGGACGAAGGCTTTATCGATGAATTCGCAGTGCGTGAGAATAGCGGCAAGCCGCAACTCGATATCGCGTTGAAGTATTACGCAGGTCGCTCCGTGATTGAGCGCATCGAGCGTGTTTCCAAGCCTGGTTTGCGGGTCTATAAAGGCAAGGATGATTTGCCGCGGGTTCTGAATGGGCTCGGCGTGGCGATCGTCTCGACGCCCAAGGGCGTAATGACTGACCGCAAGGCTCGTGCCGAGAATGTCGGCGGCGAAGTCCTCTGCATCGTCGCCTAAGGAGGGCTGAATATGTCACGTGTAGCAAAATATCCGGTTGATGTGCCGAAGGGTGTCGAAGTGGTGCTGGGTGCTGATGAGATCAGCGTTAAGGGTCCTCTCGGTGTCATCAAGCAGTTCATGCTTCCGGCAGTCGAAATTCAGCGTGAGGGTGATCAGTTGCTGTGCAAGGCAATTGCCGGTCAGCCGAATGCCGGTGCGATGTCCGGCACCATGCGTGCTCTGTTGAACAACATGGTTACGGGCGTTACCAAGGGCTTTGTCAAGAAGCTTACGCTGGTTGGTGTGGGTTATCGTGCGCAGGCGCAGGGTGATAGTCTGAACTTGTCGCTCGGTTTTTCGCATCCGGTGGTGCATCCGATGCCCGCTGGCGTGAAGTGCGAGACGCCTTCGCAAACCGAGATTCTGATCAAAGGCATTGACCGTCAGCAAGTTGGTCAAGTGGCTGCCGAAATTCGTGCGTATCGCTCACCTGAACCGTATAAGGGTAAGGGTGTTCGTTATGCGGACGAAAAGGTGGTCATCAAGGAAACCAAGAAGAAGTAAGGGCGTATGAGCATGGACAAGAAATTGACGCGTTTGCGCAGGGCCAGCAGAACCCGCGCCAAGTTGGCCGAACTCAAGGCTGTGCGCCTTGCCGTACACCGTACGAATTGCCATATCTATGCGCAAATCTTCTCCGGTTGTGGCACGCAGGTTCTTGCTGCGGCATCAACCGCCGAAGCC
Organism: Pseudomonadota bacterium; assembly: GCA_052034445.1. Taxonomy (GTDB): domain Bacteria; phylum Pseudomonadota; class Gammaproteobacteria; order Burkholderiales; family Rhodocyclaceae; genus Sterolibacterium. The sequence continues at coordinate 8,342 of JBPOIN010000261.1, forward strand.
GAAGTGCGTGGGCAGATTCCGAATGGAGGCAATGTCAAGGCCGCTCAGGTCGTTGGCAAGTTGATTGCCGAGCGTGCCAAGGCCAAAGGTATTGGCAAGGTGGCTTTCGACCGTTCGGGTTTCCATTACCATGGTCGCGTCAAAGCGCTTGCCGAAGCGGCGCGCGAAGGCGGACTTGAGTTCTAATTGCAGCCCTGTGTGGTATATACAGAGCCACTAAGTGGCGAATGAACGAGGCAGATAATGGCTAAACCGCAAACAAAAAAGCAGCAGCAACCGACGGACAAGATTGATGATGGCATGCGCGAGAAGATGGTTGCCATCAATCGCGTCACCAAGGTCGTCAAGGGTGGTCGGATTCTTGGTTTTGCAGCATTGACCGTGGTCGGCGATGGTGATGGTGGCGTCGGCATGGGCAAGGGCAAGTCGCGCGAAGTGCCGGTTGCCGTACAGAAGGCAATGGAAGAAGCGCGCCGCAAGTTGACACGTGTGAGTCTCAAGGATGGCACCTTGCAGCATACCGTTATTGGACATCACGGTGCCTGCAAGGTCATGATGCAGCCTGCTGCAGCTGGTACCGGCATCATTGCCGGCGGCCCGATGCGCGCTGTGTTTGAAGTTGCCGGCGTGACGGATGTGGTTGCCAAGATTCTGGGTTCCACCAATCCTTACAATGTCGTGCGCGCAACAATCAATGGCCTGCAGTCGATGAGCACTCCGGCTGAACTGGCAGCCAAGCGCGGCAAGACTGTCCAGGAAATCATGGGGTAAATCATGGCCGACAAGAAAATCAAGGTAACGCTGATCAAGAGCTTGATCGGTACTAAGCAAGATCATCGCGCCACTGTTCGTGGTCTTGGGCTGCGTCGCCTCAACAGCACGGCAATGCTCGAAGATACACCGGCCGTGCGTGGGATGATCAACAAGGTTGCTTATCTGGTGAAGGCCGAAGGGTAAGAAAATGACGATGCAATTGAATACGATTAAGCCGGGTGAAGGCGCTACGCACAGCAAGCGTCGCGTTGGACGCGGTATTGGTAGCGGCCTCGGCAAGACTGCCGGTCGCGGCCATAAGGGTCAGAAGTCCCGTGCCGGTGGCTTTCATAAAGTCGGTTTCGAAGGTGGTCAGATGCCTTTGCAGCGCCGTCTGCCGAAGCGTGGTTTCGTTTCGTTGACGCGTGGCCGTAACGAGGAAGTGCGTCTTTCGGAAATCGAAAAACTGCCGCTCGATCAGATCGATCTTTTGTCGCTGAAGCAGGCGGGCGTTATCGGTATCGATGCGCTGTCCGCTAAAGTGATTCTGTCCGGCCAGTTGACGCGCAAGGTTGTCCTGAAGGGGGTCGGTGCAACTGCCGGCGCCAAGGCGGCGATCGAAGCGCTTGGCGGCAGCATTGTCGAAGCGTAAGGATTAACTTTGTCTAATTCGGCAGCTGCGTTGAGCGGCAATCAAGTTGGCAAGGCAGGAAAGTTCGGCGATCTTTGGCGCCGACTGTGGGTCCTGCTGGGCGCCGTGGTTGTGGACCGGATCGGCGCGCATATTCCGGTTCCCGGTATCGATCCCGTGGCGCTTGCACAGCTGTTTGAAGGGCAAAAGGGCGGCATCCTGGGGGTGTTCAATTTGTTCTCGGGCGGCGCTCTTTCGCGCTTTACGATTTTTGCGCTGGGCATCATGCCCTATATTTCTGCCTCGATCATCATGCAATTGATGGCGATTGCTTCGCCGCAACTCGAGGCATTGAAAAAGGAAGGTGAGGCTGGGCGGCGCAAGATCACGCAATACACGCGCTATGGCACTGTAGGTCTGGCACTTTTTCAGGGCTTGGGCATCGCGATTGCGCTCGAATCCCAGCAGGGGTTGGTACTCGATCCGGGCATGATGTTCCGTTTCACGACTCTGGCTACGCTGGTGACGGGCACCATGTTCCTGATGTGGCTTGGGGAGCAGATTACCGAGCGTGGTTTGGGTAACGGAATTTCGATCATTATTTTTGCTGGTATTGCCGCGGGTTTGCCCAGCGCATTAGGCGGTCTATTTTCTCTCGTGAGCACCGGCAGCATGCATCCTTTGGCCGCTTTGTTCATTTGCGTGACAGTTGTCCTAGTGACTGCGCTCGTGGTGTTCGTCGAACGGGGGCAGCGCAAAATTCTGGTTAATTATGCCAAGCGCCAGGTTGGCAACAAGATTTACGGTGGACAGAGTTCGCATCTGCCTTTGAAATTGAACATGTCGGGCGTCATCCCGCCGATTTTCGCGTCGAGCATCATTTTGTTCCCGGCCACAGTTGCTGGCTGGTTCGGCGCAAGTGAAAACATGAGCTGGCTTAAGGATATTGCGGCAACCCTTTCGCCAGGTCAGCCGATTTACGTAATCCTTTACGCAACTGCAATCATTTTCTTCTGCTTTTTCTATACCGCGTTGGTCTTCAATTCGAAGGAAACAGCAGATAATCTGAAAAAAAGCGGCGCGTTTGTTCCCGGAATTCGCCCTGGTGAGCAAACTGCGCGGTATATCGAGAAGATCCTGACCCGCCTGACTTTGGCTGGTGCGGTTTATGTGACTCTCGTGTGTTTGTTGCCCGAGTTCCTGATTCTCAAATGGAATGTGCCGTTCTATTTTGGTGGCACATCGTTGTTGATTATTGTCGTCGTAACCATGGACTTCATGTCCCAGGTTCAGGCATATGTCATGTCCCATCAGTATGAAAGCCTCTTGAAGAAAGCCAACTTCAAGGGTGCTGGCATCCCAGGCAGGTAAAAAATAATGTCGAAGGAAGACATGATCGAAATGCAGGGAGAGGTCGTCGAGAATCTCCCGAATGCAACCTTCAGGGTCAAACTAGAAAATGGCCATGTGGTACTAGGGCATATTTCCGGGAAAATGCGTATGCACTATATCCGCATTCTTCCAGGCGATAAGGTAACGGTGCAGCTGACGCCTTACGATCTGACCAAAGGTCGTATTGTCTTCCGCGCCAAATAAAGTAATTACTACTCCGGAGAAGCAAAATGAAAGTACTGGCTTCGGTCAAGTGCATTTGCCGCAACTGCAAAATCATCCGCCGCAAGCGTGTGGTCAGGGTGATCTGCACAGATCCGCGTCATAAGCAGCGTCAGGGATGATTGGCTTGATTTATTCAAGCCTGTCTTTTATAATCGTTCGTTTCCCGTTTGCGGGATGAAGATATTAGGGTGAGCGTATGGCCCGTATTGCAGGGGTAAACATTCCGAATCATCAGCATACTGTAATTGCTCTGACGGCAATTTACGGTGTGGGTAGAACGCGCGCACAGAAAATCTGTGACGCTGCCAAAATCGTTCCGTCTGCCAAGATCAAGGATCTGACGGATAGCGAGATGGAGCGTCTGCGCGAAGAGGTCGGCAAGTATACGGTTGAAGGCGATCTTCGCCGTGAAGTGACCATGAGCATCAAGCGTCTGATGGATCTTGGCTGCTATCGTGGCCTGCGTCATCGTCGTGGTTTGCCGTGTCGTGGTCAGCGTACGCGTACGAATGCTCGTACACGCAAGGGGCCGCGTAAGGCCATCGCTGGCGCTAAGAAGTAATTAGGGATTGAATAATGGCTAAGACAGCAACCAAAGTTCGTAAAAAGATCAAGAAGAACGTAGCTGAAGGTATCGCTCACGTTCACGCTTCGTTCAACAACACGATCATCACGATTACCGATCGCCAGGGAAATGCGCTTTCATGGGCTACTTCCGGTGGCGCTGGCTTCAAGGGTTCGCGCAAGAGCACGCCATTCGCAGCACAGGTTGCTGCTGAAGCGGCCGGCAAGGTTGCTGTTGAATGCGGTGTCAAGAACCTCGAAGTCCGCATCAAGGGCCCCGGTCCTGGTCGTGAGTCGGCGGTGCGTGCGTTGAATGCCTTGGGAATCAAGATTTCCAGCATCACCGACATCACCCCCATCCCGCATAATGGTTGCCGGCCGCCCAAGCGCCGCCGCATCTAATCGTTGTGCTTACAACGATTTTGACTGATTTCAAGGAGTAATTCGTGGCCCGCAATCTTGACCCCAAGTGCCGCCAGTGCCGTCGTGAAGGTGAGAAGCTTTTCCTGAAGGCGGAAAAGTGCTTTACCGACAAGTGTTCTGTTGAGCGTCGTGCCTACGCCCCTGGTCAGCATGGCCAGAAGTCCGGTCAGCGTCTTTCCGGATATGGTACACAGCTGCGTGAAAAGCAGAAGGTTCGCCGCATTTATGGCGTGCTCGAGCGTCAATTCCGCAAGACCTTTGCTTCTGCAGAAAGCCGTAAGGGCCAGACGGGTGAAAACCTGTTGCAGCTGCTCGAAAGCCGTCTCGACGCGGTTGCCTATCGCATGGGCTTCGGTGGTTCGCGTGCCGAATCGCGCCAGGTTGTGCGCCACAATGGCGTGCTCGTGAATGGCCGTCGCGTAAACATTCCGTCGTACAGCGTGCGTCCGGGCGATGTGGTTCAACTGACCGATGCCGCGCGTAATCACCTGCGTGTCAAGTCCGCTCTCGAAGCCGCTGAGTCGCGTGGCTATCCCGAGTGGCTTGAAGTTGACGTCAAGGCTGGCAAGGGCGTGTTCAAGGCCTACCCGCAACGCACCGAGTTGCCGGCGACGATTCAAGAAGGCCTGATCGTCGAACTTTACTCGCGCTAAATCAAGCCATTAAACCGAGTTGCTCACGCTCCCTGCGAGCGGTGCGACTCGGTTTGGTATTTTTTTCTTTTGAGATGCTCCAAAGCAAGAAGGAATGCAGATGCAAAGCAGCGCACTTCTGAAACCGCGTCATATTGACGTACAAACGCTCTCGCCTGTGCATGCTCGTGTTGTGATGGAACCTTTCGAGCGTGGATATGGCCATACGCTGGGCAATGCCCTGCGTCGTAT
>JBPOIN010000228.1:0-5347 GCA_052034445.1 Pseudomonadota bacterium
CTGGGCTTGTTCACGAGCCGTGCCGGCAATCAGTTCCGGCAGCACCCGATCGAGCGCGATTTCGGCGGCTACGGTGACCTTCTGGAATACCTCATGCGCCGTGTCGTTGGGTAGGATTGGCACCGCTTGCTGGGCAAGAATGCCGCCGGCATCGGGTTTTTCGAGCATGCGGTGCAGCGTGGCGCCGGTTTCGCGTTCGCCGTGCAGCACTGCCCAGTTGATCGGTACGCGGCCGCGGTATTTGGGTAGCAGTGAGCCATGCATGTTCCAGGCGCCATGGCGGGGCAGGCCGAGCAGTGCTGGCTTGAGCATTTGCCGGTAGTAAAACGAGAACAGGAAATCCGGCTGCAACGCCGCGATCTTCGCGACGATGTCCGGGGAGTTCGGATCGTCGGGTGTCATGACCGGAATGTCGTGCAGTGCGGCGAGCGCGGCGACGCTCTCGAACCAGATGGTTTCGCTTGGGTTGTCCTGGTGCGTGACGACCAGCGCGACCTCGATTCCATGCGCGAGCAGGACCGACAGGCAGCGCACGCCGACGTTGTGATAGGCGAAGACGACGGCGCGCGTCATTCTCCGGTTTCCAGGATCGCTTCGATCAAGTAGCGCGGTCGGTGGCGCACCTGCTGATAAATCCGGCCGATATATTCGCCGAGCAGACCGACGCCGAACAGCGTCAGACCGATCAGCAGGAAGGCAATGCCGAACAGCGTGAACAGCCCCTCGGCTTCGGGGCCGACGACAAGGCGGCGGATGGCAAGATAAATCACGAACAGTGTCGACAGCAGCGAGATCCCCATGCCGAGCATCGAAAACCACTGCAGGGGCACCAGCGAAAAGCTGGTCATGAGGTCGAAATTCAAACGGATCAGGCTGTACAGCGAATATTTCGATTCACCGGCGTGGCGCTCTTCATGGCCAATGACGATCTCGGTCGGCCGCTGGGCAAAGGTGTAGCCAAGCGCCGGGATGAAGGTGCTGACTTCCTTGCAGCTGTTGATGGCGTCGACGATGGAGCGTGAGTAGGCGCGCATCATGCAGCCCTGGTCGGTCATCTTGATGCGCGTGATGCGCTCGCGTAGACGATTCATGGCGCGCGAGGCATAGCGTCGGAATGCGCTGTCCTGGCGCTGCCGGCGGATGCTGCCGACATAGTCATGGCCGGCGCGCATCTTGGCGACCAGGGCGCCGATATCTTCCGGCGGGTTCTGCAGATCGGCATCCAGTGTGACGACAATTTCGCCGCGGCATTGCTCGAAGCCCGCCATGATCGCCATGTGCTGGCCGAAGTTGGCGGCAAACAGGATTACACGCGTGACATCGGGACGTTTCTGGAACTGCTCGCGCAGGATGGCCGCCGAGCGGTCGCGACTGCCGTCATTGACGAAGATGACTTCGTAACGGGCGTTCAGGGCATCAAGGGCCGGATACAGGCGGGAAAAAAGTTCGGCGAGACCATCCTGTTCGTTGTAAACCGGGATGACGATCGAAATTTCTGGAACGGACATGGATGGCTGATGCGGTTCAATGGACACGTAACTTTAACATGGCCGATGCGTCAGAATGGCTTCCATGGCGCGACAAACCCGGGCGACATCGTCGTCCGTCATGCTCGGGAACAGCGGCAGCGTGACGGTGCGTGCGCCAATGTTCTCGGCATGCGGGAAGTCGCCGGGCCGATAGCCGAAGCGGCGATACAGCGTGAACAGATGCATCGCCGGGTAATGTACGCCGATGCCAATGTTGCGTTGCTTCATGGCGCCGATGAATTCGCCGCGATTCATTGCTGCCGGCAGCAGGACCTGAAACATGTGCCAGTTGGAGTTCGAGAACTCTGCGTGCGGCAGCTCACAGCCCAGGGTGCGGTCGAAGCTTGTACAGTACAGGCGCGCAAGCTCGCGTCGCCGCACCGTGAATGCTTCGAGATGCTTGAGCTGGCCGAGGCCGATGGTCGCCGCAATGTCGGTGAGATTGGCCTTGCCGCCTAGGACGTCGACGTCCATGCCGCCATCGGCGAAACGCTGTACGCCTTGCAGACGCAGACGCTCGCAGAGCGCCGGGTCAGCATCGGCCGGCAGCACGAGCGCGCCGCCTTCGCCGGTGGTCAGGTTCTTGTTGGCATGGAAACTGAACGAGACGAAATCGCTGTTGGCGCCGAATGAGCTGCCAATGCGCTGACCGTTCCACGCGGCGCCAAAGGATTGTGCGGCATCCTCGATTACGCGCAGGCGATGCTGCCGGGCAATCCGGTACAGTCGATCGCGATCCACGGGCGAGCCGGCCAGATCGACTGGAATCATTGCGCGCGTGGCTGTCGTGATGGCTGCTTCGATGCGGTCGAGGTCGATGTTGCGCGTTGCCGGATCGACATCCACGAAAACTGGCTTGGCGCCCACGGCGAGAATCACATTGGCCGTCGCGACCCAGGACAGCGGTGTGGTGATGACTTCGTCCCCCGGACCGATGCCGGCCAGGCGCAAGGCCATTTCGAGGGTTGCCGTGCCAGAACTGAAGGCGCGCACCGGACGGCCGCCGCAATATTCGGACAGCCAGGCCTCGAATTCCCTGACCTTGGGGCCGCTCGTCAGCCAGCCCGATCGCAGCACCTCGCCGACTGCGGCGATGGTGTCTTCATCCACGCTGGGCCGCGTAAACGGCAGAAACTCTTCACTCATGTCTTCCGTCTCTCCAGTTTCAACTTTCAGCTCAGTCCTCACGACTGCCCTATGACCGCGCCACCAGATACACGCCAACGACAATGACGCTGATGCCCAGCAGTTTTTGCGCCGAGAGTGGTTCGCCAAACCATTGCCAGGCGACGAAGGCATTGATGACATAACCGATCGACAGCATTGGGTAGGCGATGCTGACCGGGGCGCGCGACAGCGCCATGATCCAGACCACCAGGCTGATCGCATAGCAGGTCATGCCGCCGAGGATGTGGGGTTGCAAGGCCAGTTTGAGGCCGATGGGCACGAGGTTGTCAAAATGGAATTCGAAGTGGCCGACGGCGTTGGTGCCGGCCTTGAGCAGCAGTTGCGCGGCGGCATTCAGCAGCACGCCGGTCAGGATCAGGGCAAAACTGACGGGACTCATGGTTTCCTCACGACAACACGGCGGACATCTCTGGCGACCACGCGCATCGGCCATCCCTCCGCCTGAAACTGGTTGTAGGCGGAGGCTTCGATCACCGCCCAGGCGTCCGGCGCGGCACGCCATGCCTGTTCGAAGCCGGCCAGATCGGGAATCGACTTGTGCGGCTCCTGCTGCATGCCGAAGGCGAGTTCGCCCCGGAAGGCAACCACGGTCAGGCTGCGCCGAAGATAGAAGGGCAGGCCCTGGTCGTACATGTAAACGCTGAAAAAGGGCGCCTCCGGAGAGACCTGGTCGCGGATGCTGGCCGCGAGTTGCGCCGAGGAGTTGGTTGGCGCCAGACTGTTGTGGCCGAGCAGCACGAGTTGCGCAAACAGCATGCCGCCGCAGGCGAGGCTCAGCATGCTGGCCTGGGGGCGCGCAGCGCGCGCCAGGAAAACCCCCAGTAATCCACCAAGCAGCAGCGCAGCGCTGGCACTGCGCAACCAGGGTAGATAAGCAGCATACAGTTCGATGCGCGCGGGATCGCTGGCTTTTTGCAGCACGAGCGGCGCCAGCAGCAGCAATCCTGCGCCGAGCAAGGCAACCGGCAGCGCGTGCCACAGCAAGCCCTGCGGTTTTCGAGCCCCGAGTTCGGCGCTATAAGCACCGATCAGGGCGGCCACGGCGGGGAACAGCGGCAGGATGTAGGTCGGCAGCTTCGAGCTGGAGGCCGAAAAGAAAGCGAAGACGACAAGGCACCAGAGCAGCAGGAAACGTCGTGGTTGAAACTTCTTCTCGGGCTCTTGCTGCACGGCGTCGCGCAGCGTGGCGAACATCAGCGTGAGCCAGGGTGACATGCCGACCAGCAGGATCGGAATGAAATACCACATTGGCTGGTAACGATCATGCACTTTGGTCAGGAAGCGTTCGAAATGTTCGTGGATGAAGAAGAAATGCGCGAATTCGGGGTTGGCCAGCGAGACGGCGATGAACCACGGTGCGGTGATGGTGAGCAGCAGCGCCAGTCCGGAAAGCAGATGCAGCTTGCGCCAGATGGCAAGGTCGCGCTGCCAGATCGTGTACAGCACCAGGGTGGCGGCCGGCAGCACGACGCCGATCAGCCCCTTGTTGAGGATGGCCAGTCCCAGCGCCAGCCAGCCGAGCCACATGTAGTTGCGCGTTTCGCGTGCTGTGGCGGCGTCGCGCTGGGCGAGGACGAAACAGAAGATCGCGCTGGCCAGAAAGAAACTGACGCCCATGTCGAGGGTGTTGATATGGGCTGTAACGACCCACAGCAGGCTGCCCGTCAGCACGCCCCCGGCGTGAAAGGCGGCCGATCGGCCCCACAGGCGCAATGCCGCGAAGGCCGTCACGAGGAGGCCGCAGAAGCCGCAGAGGGCGCTCCATAGCCGCGCAGTCCATTCATGTTCGCCGAACAGTGTGAACGCAGTTGCGGTGGCCCAGTATTGCAGGGCGGGTTTTTCGAAATACTTGAGATCGTTGAGTCGTGGCGTCAGCCAGTCGCCGCTGGCCAGCATTTCGCGGGCGATCTCGGCATAACGGGCTTCATCGGGATTGATCAGCTGACGGTGGCCGAGCGTTCCGAACCAGGCGACGGCGAGGAGTGTCAGCAGAAGCAGCAGACTGCCACGACCGAAAGTGCTTTTGGTGGGCGAGGCAGCAGAATGGTTACCGAGAGTGTTCATCGCTGGGGGAGTAAGGGGAATGCTTCAGTCAAGCAACAGGATTGCGGCAACCCGACGTCCTTCGGCAACCAGGATGTTGTAGGTCCGGCAGGCTGCGCGGGTATCCATGATCTCGACGCCAATCCGTGCATTCATGAACGGGCGCAACAGTTGTGGCGCCGGAAAGCGCTGTTGCCGACCCGTGCCGAACAGCACCAGCTCGCTGCCAAGGGCGGCGATGGCGGCGAAATCGCTTTCAGCGAGGCCGTCAAATCCTGCGGGCGCCCATCCGGTTTCGAGACGTTGCGGTAGTAGCAGCAGGCTCGTTTCGTGACGGGCGCCGTTGATTTCGATGTAGGTTTCGCTGACAGCGGTGACGAGGTGCTGGCCGACGGGACGGTCTTGCTGAAATTTCATGACTGCTCGGGGAAGATTCGGGAAAACTCGGAAAAACGCATTAAAACCCGAGGAGTTTTGCGCCAGTTCAGGCGCTGCGCGTTTGCGGCAGCGTGCCGGGTTCGGTAAGATTATATCTTTTATGGTGCCGAGCTTGCGCGTGGTGTGGAGCATCTCCTCCGCATTGCCGA
>JBPOIN010000242.1:0-8740 GCA_052034445.1 Pseudomonadota bacterium
GCTCGCGTCGGCGGCGAAAAATGGGTTTTCACTCACGGCGCTCCAGTCCTTGATCGGAATCTCGATCGCGCCGAGCTGGGTCATGCAGCCCTTGATCTGGACGCCATAACGCTCGGCCAGCCATTTCTTGGCGATGGCGCCGGCAGCCACGCGCACCGCCGTTTCGCGCGCCGAAGAACGCCCGCCGCCGCGATAGTCGCGGATGCCGTATTTCTGCCAGTAGGTGTAATCGGCGTGGCCCGGACGGAAGGTCTCGTGGAGGTTGCCGTAATCCTTGCTGCGCTGGTCCTCGTTGCGGATCAGCAGCGCGATCGGCGTGCCGGTGGTCTGGCCCTCGAAAACGCCCGAGAGGATCTCGACGCAGTCGGGCTCGCGGCGTTGCGTGACATGACGCGAGGTGCCGGGCTTGCGCCGGTCCAGCTCGGCCTGGATGTCGGCCGTGCAGAGCGCCAGCCCGGGCGGGCAGCCATCGACCACGCAGCCGATGGCCGGGCCATGCGATTCGCCGAACGAGGTGACGCAAAACAGGGTGCCGAAAGTGTTGCCGGACATGCGGTGAGCCTTGTGTGAAGGTGTGTGCGTCTGAGCGGACGAACTAAAGCACGAATTTTATCATAGCGCACGATACCGCCCGACCGAAGATCGGCTGCGTGTTGCGTGTCGATGTCTATGAGTTTTTCAGCCAGCGTATTGGCACGTATAGTGCAGAACACAAATCGCTTCATCGTGCTCCCGATGGTTTCACCGCCAACATCACATGGAGCGGCGGACTTGCGAGGAGTATTCGTCTCGCAAGGTCTGGATAGATTGACGGTAGCAGCAATAACCGACAAATGTGAGTCCGATGCCGATAATTTCGACAACAACGATCGTGAGAGAGGCGTTTTGATGCAGGGGCTGACCATAGATGCCGAGGATAATTATCGCGATGCCGAGGGCAATCATCGCGATGCCGATCAATGCGACTAATCCACCCATGAGTAGTGCAAGCAGACCAATCGTGATATCAACGATATTGTCGTCAAACCAGGTTCCGAACCGTTCGAGTGCGGGTATGCGGGGAAAACGAAGCGGAAACCATTGGGCCAAGCCACTCCACAATACTTTGATGCTGACAATGATCCCGGCCGGCATGAGCAGAAAGACGAATATGACGGTTCCCCAGAATTCGACGATTTTCTGCCACGCAGGACTGTCCTTCGATCTGGGCACCAATCGGATTCTTGTCTTTACTTGTGCGAATTCGGGAACGTCGCGCAGGATTTCGGCGTAGAGGAAATACGTCCCGGGTTCTAGGTTGATCGTCGCGATTGCACGGCCAACTATATCGCCCGAGTACCATGCCCAGCCGCTGGAATCGATTTCTCCAGAGGCGATTAGACTCGTGGCTTCGTTCTGAATCGACCAACGGACAGGGACCTTGACGTCTAATGGGAGGGACCAGCGGATCGGAGTTTTGTCGTCGGGTGGTGCAGGTGCTCCACCTTGAGGCTCGAATGCAAATTCGAGTTGGTATGACTCATGCGTGATGATTCGAAGCGTTGTCTGGATGGTGCCTTTCGGAGTCAATGAAATCGGCTGATCAAGTGGAATGGCATTGATCCACGAGCCCCATGCATACACGGCGGCAAACCACAGGGCGATCCAGAGCAGGAAGGCTATTGAGTTTTTCTGCTTGGAAAGGAATTGACGCATCACGATCACGCCCCGTCAGGGATATGTCGTGAGTATATATGGAAAGCATCCGTCCCGTAGCCGCCAGGCATGCGATGAGTGGGTGCAGGCATTTCATTAAGCACAGTCGCTTTGCCGCATACTTGTCACGAGAGTCGCATCAATGTCCGATCCTGGCGCGCCGGTGCAGTTGCCGTTCGTACACTCTTTCGTTCGACTTATCACGTTCGAATCAGCTTCACGCCGGGCGATTCGTTCGTCCTGCGAAGCGCTTGGCGTCGCGGATTTTGGCGTAAGCGTCGAGCACTGGGGCGAACTGCGTCGGTGTGCTGGCGTGGATGACCACGCCGTCGGCGCCGGCCGCGAACTGGTCGGCCCAGCGTTGGGCGCAGGTTTCGGCGCTGCCGACGGCGGCGGGAAACCAGTGCTCGGGAATCAGCGTGGCGATTTCCTTGAGCTGGTCGAGTGTGGCGACGCTGTCGATGCCGCCGCGCATGCAGGCCACCGTGTCGTTAGCGCGGAATTTGTCCAGCACCGCGCGGTCCCAGTCATTGATGTCCACCAGCAGCTCGCCGAGATCCGGCGCCTGCAGATAGGTGGCCATGCGCGCCACCATGGCGCGCAGCCAGGTTTCCTCGTCGGGTTCGCAGGCGGTGGCGACGACGGTCCACACCTTGACGGCCGCCGGGTCGCGGCCGGCCTGTTCGGCGCCGCGTCGCACATGTGCGACGGCTTTCGCCACGGCGGCGTCGGAGAAAAAGGTGGACAGGAATACGCCATCGAACACGCCGCCGGCCATTTCGAGGCTCTTGGGCCCGTAGGCGCCGAACAGCAGCGGGATGTCTTCGTTGAGCCAGTCGGCCAGGTGCAGATACGGGAAGTTGCCGAGCGGCCCTTCGTAGCCCATGACGCGCTGACCCTTCCAGAGGTCGCGCATCATGGCGGCGAAATCGCGCAGCTGTGCGTTGGTCACTTTTTCCAGTCCCCACAGGCCGGCGCGCACGCCGATGCCGCGCGCCACGCCAAGCGCGAAACGGCCGTTGCTCAGGCGGCTGGCCGTGGTCGCCAGGCCGGCGCTGACGATGGGATGGCGGGTGTTGATGTTGGTCGCCCCGGTGCAGATGAAGATGTCCTTGGTCACGGCTGCGGCGGCCCCGGTCAGCACGCCGATCTCCTTGACGTCGACGCGCTCCGAGATCCACGCCGAACCAAGACCCATGGCCTCCGCCTGGCGGACTTCGGCGAGCATGTCGGCCGGCGTCTGGGTGTGGCCGGGCAGGGTGTAGAAACCGAGTTCGGGAAATTTGCTGGTGGCGGCGGTGGCTTGGGGGGACATGGGGGTTCCTTGAGTTGTGAGGACTGAGGGCTAAGGACTAAGGACTGAGTGATGAGGACTGAGTATTCAGTCCTTTCCGCTTAGTCCTCAGTCCTGGATTTAAGCGTTTGTACGATGTCGGCCCAATGGCTTGGGTCGGGGCAGCGGTTGTGGGTGATGCTCACGCTGTCGGCGATGCCGGCCAGGCGGGCAGTGAGCTTGGCGGCGATTTCGTGGCGTGCGCCGACCACGGCGATTTCATTCAGGATCTCGTCGCCGATCAGGTCGGTCATGTCGTCCCAGCGGCCTTCCTTGGACAGGCGGTTGAGTTCGCGGTGTACGTCTTCCCAGCCATGCACCGCCAGCGTCGGCAGGTAGGCCGGGGTCGAACCGTAGAAGGCCAGTTGCTTGCGCGCCGCGAGTTTCGAGGCGGCCAGTGCTTCTTCACTGTCGGCCGTGACGACCAGCGTGGCGCACATGACTTCGAGATCGCTGCGCTGGCGGCCGGATTTGGCCAACCCCTGCTGCAGTGCCGGCAGCGTATTTTCGAGCAGCGAGCGGCGCGTGTTGAACGGGTGGGCGATGAAGCCATCGGCGGCCTCGCCGGCCACGGCCGTCATGAGCGGGCCGAAGCCGCCGGTGAAAATCGGCGGCGGGCCGTAGGGATTCGGGCCGGGGTTGAAGGCCGGGATCATCAGCGTGTGGCGGTAGAACCTGCCTTCGAAATGCAGCGGCGCCTTGCCTTCCCAGCAGTTCCAGATGGCCTTGATGGCCAGCACGATCTCGCGCATGCGTTCGGCCGGTTGCGACCAGGTGCTGCTGAAGCGTTTCTCGATATGCGGCTTGACCTGCGAGCCGAGACCCAGCACGAAGCGCCCGCCGCTGATCGACTGCATGTCGTAGCCGAGGTTGGCGAGATTCATGGGGTTGCGCGCGAAGGCAATGGCGATGGCGGTGCCGAGACGCAGCGTGGTGGTGTGCTCGGCGGCTACCGCCAGCGCGAGGAAGGGATCGTGCTTGGCTTCGAAGGAGAAGCCGCCGTCGTAGCCGATGTCTTCGAGCTCTTTGTACAGCGTGCGCGCACGGCGTGGGTCTTCGAGCGGGGCGGTGGTGTAGATTTTCATGCGGGCGGGCGATGGTGGGGGCGGGCTGTCGCGCAACAGCGGCATGATACCTTGGCCGCCTTGGGTGCGGCGAATGGCTTTCCCCACCTTGGTGCGGCGCTGCGTTACGATGCTGCGTTGGCCGGAGGTGTTTCCGGCGGCACGGAGGGTTTGTCATGGTCTCGATTCGTGAGCGCCGCGCAGGGGCGGCGCGCCTTTCAATGACGCGGATTTCAGCCGCCGGCCGCGATCTGCTGGCCGGTGTGCTGTTGTGCGGGGCACTGCTGGGTTTGAGCGGCTGCCAGCTGATCGGTAGCGACGATCTCGTCGCCGTCGCCAGGGACATCGCCTCGACCATCATCGGCGCTCTGCCTTCCTCGCCCAGCCCGGCGCCGATCACCGAACGCGTGACGACCAGCCAGGGGCTGCTGGTGGGGACGCCGGTCGATACCAGCATGCCGCGCATCTACACCTTTCTGGGCGTGCCGTATGCCCTGCCGCCGGTCGGCGCACTGCGCTGGCAGGCGCCGCAAGCGCCGCTGAGCTGGATCGGCGAGCGCGCGGCGCGCAGCAACAGCCCGGCCTGCATTCAGGGTACCAGTCCCACCGGCTCCTTCTTCGACAGCGAGGATTGTCTGTACCTGAATATCTATGCGCCATCCACGCCGGGGCCGCATCCGGTCATGGTCTGGCTGCATGGCGGCGCGCTGCTGATCGGCGCCGGCAACGAGCCGCAATATGACGGCAGTGTGCTGGCGCGCGAACGCGATGTGGTGGTGGTGACGGTGAATTACCGGCTCGGTTTCACGGGGTTTCTGGCCCTGTCGCAATTGAGCGGCGCCAGTGGCGCGGGTGGGCGTTCGGGCAATCAGGGTTTCTATGACCAGCTGGCCGCCTTGCGCTGGGTCAAGCAGGAGATCGCCAGTTTCGGCGGCGATCCGGCCAATGTCACGTTGTTCGGTGAGTCGGCCGGGGCGATCAGTAGCTGCCTGCTGCTGGCCTCGCCGCTCAGCAACGGGCTCTTCAAGCGCGTGATCCTGCAGAGCGGCAATTGCGAAAAAATGCTCGCCGTGGTGTCGCAGAGCCAGGCCGAAACCGATGGTGCGGCCTTCCTGAGCCGCATCGGCTGCAATGCCGCGGCCGATCCGCTGCAATGCGCGCGCAGTAAGACCACGCAGGAGATTCTGGCGGCGCTCGGCGTGCAGGCCAATGAACTGTTCAAGAAGCCGCCCGAGCAGTGGTCGTATAACCCCAAAATCGTCATCGACGGGCAGCTGTTGCCGCAGTCGCCGATGACGCTGCTGGCAGCCGGCGCGAATGCCGGTGTCGAGGTGATGCTGGGCACCAACAAGGACGAGGGCTCGCTGTTCGCCGAGTTGCGCGATCACGCCGCCGATGCGGCGGGTTATCTGGCCGAGCTGCAGGCAGCCTACAGTCCTGCGGATGCGGCGACCCTGTTTTCGCTGTACCCGCACGCCAGTTTTTCCTCGACCGGCGCGGCGATGGCCGAGATTTCCGGCGATGCGGCCATGCACTGTCCGGCGCGCGCCTTGGCCGACGTGCTCAGCGATGCCGGGCATCCGGTGTATTTCTACCACTTCGTCCAGCCCGTCATGGGGCTGACCTACTGGATCATGACGTTGCAGCGCGGGGCGAACACCTCCGATCTTGGCGTGTTCCATTCTGCCGAGATTCCCTACGCCTTCGGCGTGAGCGGCGTGCTGGGCGATCTCGATACGCCCGAGCGTCAGCTCACTGCCAGCTACATGACGCGCTACTGGAGCGGCTTCGCGCGCAGCGGCAATCCGAATGCCGCCGGTCTGCCGAGCTGGCCGCGCTACACCCGGGCCAGTCCGGGTTATCTCGAACTCGGTCCGAACTTCACCAGCAAGAGCGCGCTGCACCAGACGAATTGCGCTGTCTACTGGAATGGCGTGCATTGAAGCGGATGGCTATGTAATCGGGATGTCTGTTTTGTGACCGGATTGCCGCCAGTCCTTGCGGCGAGCGGGTCTGGTGCGGGAATTTCGGGCAACCTGAAAAATTTTTTTGACCGAGGTCCGCCCAGTAAGCGTCAGCGCCAATCCGGCGGTGTTCCGGATATGTCAATGAAATTTCAGCTGGCGCTTTCCTGGCTCGCGCCGTCTTGCAGGGCGCGCTGCAGGCGCTCGGCGTCGAGTTCGCCGCACCACTTGCCGACCACGATGGCAGCCACGCCGTTGCCGATCAGATTCGTCAGCGCGCGCGCTTCGGACATGAAACGGTCGATGCCGAGGATCAGCGCGAGCCCGGCGACCGGCACAGTGCCGACCGCCGAGAGGGTGGCGGCCAGCACGATGAAGCCGCTGCCCGTGATGCCCGCGGCGCCCTTGGAAGTCAGCAGCAGCACGGTCAGCAGCGTGAGTTGCTGGCCCAGGCTCAGGGGCGTGTTGGTGGCTTGGGCGATGAACACGGCGGCCATGGTCAGGTAGATCGCGGTGCCGTCGAGGTTGAAGGAATAGCCGGTCGGAATCACCAGGCCGACCGTCGATTTTTTCACGCCGAGGCTTTCCATGCGCGCCATCATGCGCGGCAGCACGGATTCGGAGGACGAGGTGCCGAGTACGATGAAGAGTTCTTCCCGGATGTAGCGGATGAATTTCCAGATGCTGAAGCCGTGCAGCCGGGCGATGGCGCCGAGGACGCCGAAGATGAAGATCAGGCAGGTCAGATAGAAAGTCGCCATGAGTTCGCCGAGCTGCGCCAGGCTGCCGATGCCGTGTTTGCCGATCGTGAAGGCCATGGCGCCGAAAGCGCCGATGGGCGCGACTTTCATGATGAGGCCGACGATGCGGAACAGCACCTGCGAGAGTTTTTCGACGAAATCGAAAATCAGCGTGCCGCGCCCGCCGACAGCATGCAGCGCGAAACCGAACAGGATCGAGAACAGCAAAACCTGCAGGATGTCACCCTTGGCGAAGGCATCGACGACGCTGGCGGGAATCACGTTGAGCAGGAATTCCGCAGCGCCCTGCATCTTGCCCGGGCCGGTGTAGGCCGCCACGGCCGTGCCGTCGAGCGTCGCCGGGTCGATGTTCATGCCGCTGCCGGGCTGGATCAGATTCACGGTCGTCAGGCCGACGATCAGCGCCAGCGAGCTGACAACCTCGAAATACAGCAGCGCCAGGCCACCGGTCTTGCCGACCGTCTTCATGTTCTCCATGCCCGCGATGCCCAGCACCACGGTGCAGAAGATGATCGGCGCGATGAGCATCTTGATCAGGCGAATGAAGCCGTCGCCGAGCGGCTTCATGGCCGCGCCGGTGTCGGGCGCCCAGTAGCCCAGCGCAACACCGATCAGGATGGCGCAGATGACTTGCAAATACAGGGATTGGCCGAGTCTGTTCATGATGGCGCCGGGCGCGGCGGCGCGGCGAACGAATGAAAACCTGCGCAGCATACCAAGTCCGGCTTGGCGCGCAAGCCACCGGCGCGCCGATAGTCGCGTGCGGGATCAGGTGCGGAATGCCTGCAATTCGATTTGCAAGGTTTCGGCGATGTCGTGCAGCTTTTGTGAAGCGTCGAAAATGATGCCGACCGGACCGGAGTTCGCCGCCTCGATGGAGCCGAGTTCCTGCTGGATGCTGTCGAGCTGCTGGCGCACGTTCGCGACATGGCGCGTGGTCGTGCCGACCTGCATGGATACTTCGCCGGTTTGCTGCCGCAGATCGTGAATCTTGGCGACGGCGCGCTGCGCATCGTTCTGCAGGGCGTCGAGGGTTTCGGTCTGTTCGCCCATCTTGCCGGTGGCCTGGTAAATGCTGGTCGTCACGGACTGTACGGCATCCTTGATTTCGAGCAGGCTGCTCTTGGTGCGCTCGGCGAGCTTTCTGACTTCATCGGCGACCACGGCAAATCCGCGCCCCTGTTCCCCGGCGCGCGCCGCCTCGATAGCGGCATTGAGCGCCAGCAGATTGGTCTGATCGGCAATCTCGGCCACTGTGATCAACACGCCCTGGATTCGATCGGCGTCGGTCGATAGGGTCGACAACTGGTTGGCCACCTCGCTATTGACCTGGATATGGGATTGAATCTGTTGCCCGAGCGAGTCGATTTCGCTGCTCACCTGTTCCATCGAACCCATCGACTGCTGCAGCGCGCTCTCGCTGGTTTGTGCCGCGTCGGCCAGTTCGGTCGATACGCCGGCGATCGCCAGCATGGCTTTGCTGGTTTCCTCGATGTGCCGGGCCTGGGTCTGCAGCGATTCACTGAGTTGGCTGGCGGCATGTTTGATCTCGCGCGTTGCGCCGATGTTTTTCTCGGCACTGCTTTTCGCATCGCCGAGCGCTGCGCGCGTGTTTTCGCGGAATATGTCGACGGTGCGGACGACATCGCTGATTTCGGCATTGAAGCGGACGTTCAGATTTGCCGGCACCGTCAGGTTTCTGGCCTTGAAATGTTCCAGATAATCATGCAGTTCATGCAGAGTATCGACCCCCCAGCGTTTTTCGTCGAGATCGTGTCCCAGGATCACCAGCGCCACGACGACCTGGATGATCTGGCCAATCGGGTTTTCGGTAAACAGGAACGCATTCAGCAGCAGCAACACCATGCCGATCCAGTGCACGATCCGCATGCGGATAAACAACGAACGCAACATCTTGATCCC
>JBPOIN010000279.1:0-5223 GCA_052034445.1 Pseudomonadota bacterium
ACCCCTGAAAGGAAAAAACGTGATCCAAGGTCTAACTGTAGGACCCTTCCTTGCAGTAGCAGCTCTTTTGGCCTACCGGGCCCATAAAGACATTCCGCTACTTGCAGTCACAACGTTCGCAATCGCAATCTTAGGCTTTGCCTGGTTGCTTGTGAGCATCGCCCAACTTACCGATAGAGTCCTCTAGTGGATTTCGATCGAGGAGGTGCAGCATTCTACATGCTGGTGTTTGGCTTAATCATCGTTCGCGTAGCGTTCGTATTGATAAGACCAAACCTCAGTCCTGACGATCGCTCAACCTTCCACAGATTGAGCATGCTTGGAGTGATCGCCGCCGTGATCCTCCTGTTCACGAGATAGACAAAATTCGACGCGTCACTACAAATCAGACAACAACCATCGCGTTCGCAGAAAGGAGGCTGAGGTGGACCTGACTGACCAGAATGTTTGGAAGTTCATCATGAGTCTTGCCATCTCCTTTGGGATATGCGAGATTTTCTCGATGCTTCAAAATGCAGAAGATGCGCAAGCACTGATATTCTTCGGAAGGATTGGTCTCATTTTTGGGATTATCCTCACGATCTTCGGCATTGCGCAACTAATGCTCTTCCGTAGCTAGATTGTCCCGAAAGGGATTCGACAACGGAGGTAACTCCGGTACAAGTTCTTGTCCAAAGGAGGGCAGAGATGGTCAACATACCCAGAAGGCATCCGGACGATGATCCATGGATCCTCGTATTCCTCGCATCATTCGCGCTGCTGATCATATCGATCGTAGTCGCCAGCTGGTGGGGAGTCTATCGGATTGCCCGAGCGCTTGGCATCGCCAAGAGTCTTGTGCTTTTATCCGCCGTAATTGGCGGTGTTTCGGTTGCCCTCAACAAGGTGCCCGAAATCGAATTCTATCCTGGCATCCAGGATCTGCAGTCGGCCTCACCCGAGCATGTAGAAGCCGATTGGAAGGTTCTTTAGTGAAGTACCTACGACTGCTTGGGCAACAGCTCAAGCTGAAATTCCAACTGATCCGAGAGATCAGCTGGAAAGACACCGTGATCGTCGTAGAACTTCTACCAGGGGTAGTACTATTCCCCAGAAAGGAGGAAGACTAATCGTATCCGATTGATTCAAACGACTGGCCCCGAAACCCGAAAGGGCGTAGGGGCCAAAAGTCCTGACATCAAGTATAATAACCATATGGAAATTAACGGAAAAAAATTGCAGGAAGATTTACTGCCACGGCTTGTCAGCCGTGTAGAAAAATTAAAATCACAAGGTATAAATCCTGGTATCGCCATCGTGACATTAGGACCTGAGGTTGCATGGGAAGCCTATGTTAGTCAGAAAATTAAGCTTGCTAAAAAGCTTGGAATTCATACAAATTTACAAAATTTGAGGCCAGAAACTACCGATGACGTACTAAGGGCTATAGAGACACTAAATAACGAAAATACTATACACGGGCTTATAGTCCAGCGACCTTTTCCGATATATATTGATACAGAAAAAGTAATTCAAAGTGTATCAAAAGAAAAAGACATAGACGGCTTTCGATATGATTCAGAATTTGACGTCCCTGTATTTTTAGCAGTCAAGCATCTTCTCACTCACATGAGTCAACTGCTAGGCGCTCCAGATTTTACGATTTGGCTGTCAAATCAATCTATTTTGATAGTTGGACGAGGTGAAACTGCTGGATTTCCGATAGCAAAAGCGCTTTCAAAAATGAAAATAACACCTGCAATTATGGACACCAAAACCCAGAACCGCGATGAACTTTTTGAACAAGCAGACATAATAATTGTGGCAACCGGAAAAAGGGTAGCGATCCCTTTTGAAAAGCTCAAGAAAACAAGCATCCTTATAGGAATTGGTTTGCATAGAGTAGAAGGGGCATTACGGGGCGATTTTGACGAAAATGAGGCTAAAAGGAGTATCTTATATTATACGCCGTCTCCCGGTGGGGTAGGGCCTCTTAACCTTTACTATCTCTTCGATAATTTAATAACAGCCTGTGAGAGATCCCTAACAGAAGCTTCTTGACACGGAAAGTTAGTAACCGTACAATACATTTTTAATGGCCCCGCAAAAAGCAGAAAAACCTCTCGCAAAAATTAACGGTAATTATTTCAAAAAAAATATTCTTTCAATTTCTCAATTTGACATTAAATCGTTAGACATCCTTTTCGAAGCAGCATCTCAAATGAGATACATTGCAGTAAATGCTCTTCCGTCAGACATATTAAAAGGGTCCATAGCAACCGTCCTTTTTTACGAACCGTCATCAAGAACACGTGGTTCTTTTGATGCAGCAATCAAGCAGCTTGGTGGACAAACCGTTGTAATAGAAAATCCCCAACAATTTTCAAGTGTTTCAAAAGGTGAGACTTTCGAAGACACAATTCGTGTTTTTGAAAGCTATTGTGACGTTATAGTTCTTCGACATTTCGAAAAAGGAGCAGCTTTGCAAGCAGCAAAAACTGCACAATTTGTACCTATTATTAATGCTGGCGACGGAGTAGGGGAGCATCCCACACAAGCACTTTTAGACATGATGACGATCAAAGAACATACCGGGCATCTTGATGGATTAACTGGTGTTTTTGGTGGAGATATTAAGAATGGACGAACAATTCATTCCCTTTTGAAAGGTCTTTCAATTTACAAAAATAATACTATCTATCTTCTCTCCCCAGAAAGCCTAAAGCTAAGTCCAAAAGAATTAAGCCAATATAAAAAAGACGGACTCACGATTGTTGAGATAGATAGTATGGATAAAATTCCAAAGAAAGCAGATTTCTGGTATTGGACCCGTGTTCAGAAAGAGCGATTTACTGATATTGAAGAATACAAAAAAGTTAACAACAAATTTATTGTAACTCCTGAGAATTTCAATCGTCTTGCTTCAGACAAAACAATACTTCTTCATCCACTACCACGCGTCGGGGAAATATTACCATCTCTTGATATAGATCCTCGAGCGCAATATCTTAAGGCCCAAGTGAGAAATGGAATGTACGTTAGAATGGCTTTAGTAGCTTTAGTCCTTGGTAAATTAAAATAGGTATATACTTAAGTTTGCAAATGCGAAAAATTGCAGCAATAGTCATACTCTTAGTTCTAGTTGTTGCAGCATTCTATTTCTATTCATACGGTAAAAATCGAATTGGCGATCTACGTCCAGCTTTTTTACCTAACTCCAAAAACCTTGCTGATGAAATTGCAGGCCAAAAAGTAGGAGAGACACCCTTAATTCCACTTAAAATTCCGGATGGATTTTCAATTGGTGTGTTTGCACAAAATACAACCGGTGCACGAGATCTACAATTCACACAGAGAGGTACATTGCTTGTCTCTCTTATGAGCAAAGGAGAAGTAATAGCTCTCCCAGACAAAAATAATGACGGTGTTGCTGATGAAAAAAAAGTAATTTTATCTGGTCTTAAGAGACCTCATGGAATGGCTTTTTATGATGGCAAGCTTTTTGTTGCAGAAGAGAACAAGGTTGTCAGATATGATTTTGACGAAGCTGGCCTTACGGCAATTCTAGGAAAAAAATTGTTTGATCTGCCGCTTGGAGGAAGGCATTATTCACGAAGTCTTGTCTTTGATACAAAGGGCAATCTATATGTAAGCATTGGTTCAACTTGTGATACGTGCGTTGAAAAAAATGCGTTCATTTCTACGGTACTTATTAGCGATGGCAATGGTCGAAGCCCACGCGTATTTTCCAAAGGACTTAGAAACGCTGTGTTCTTAGCACTCAAACCAGGAACAGATGAAGTCTGGGCAACAGAGATGGGCAGAGACTTTCTAGGAGACGAAACTCCCCCTGATGAGATAGATATATTATCTGACGGAGGAAATTATGGATGGCCATTCTGTTATGGCCAGGGAGTAGTCGACAAGACTCAGAAAGAACCATCAACAGGTTTTTGTGCAGGAAGCAAAAAACCGTATTACGAAATTCCTGCGCACTCAGCTCCGCTCGGACTTACCTTTGTTGAATCGTCTCAATTTGATGATTCGATTCAAGGAGACTTACTAGTTGCCTACCATGGTTCTTGGAATAGAAGCACCCCAACCGGATACAAAATTGTAAAGATCTCAACAAAAGGAACGCCACGCGAAGAGGATTTTATAACAGGATTCATAGAGGGTAGTAGTGCCTCTGGTAGACCAGTCGATCTAACGTTTGATAAAGCAGGGAGCTTATACATATCTGACGATAAAGCCGGCGCTGTGTACAAGATGATTAAGAAGTAAATCCTGCTGTTGCCTCGTTTTACTTGCCATAAGGCAAATGCAATTTACAAGATGGTTAAAAAATGAACTTGCCGTTGCCTCGTTTTACTTGCCATAAGGCAAATGCAATTTACAAGATGATTAAAAGTAAATAAAATCCCTTGACCAATTAGCATCTCTTCTTGTATTATGGTTGTCTCGTGGGATTACCCAAAAAAGTTAACAAGCTTTTACTTCTTGCCCACAAAAGACTTTCCAAAAATAAATACAAAGTATTTTTGTTTGGCAGTATTGTTTTTTCGTGGTGCCTAATTAGCTTTTCACTTTACAATAAATACATACTCAAGACCAAAGAACGTTCTGTATTGGGAGCGAGTATTTCAAAAATCCAACAATCTGCAACCAGGACATTGGTAAGCCCTGTGGTTGAAATCACCAAGACAGATGAAGCGCCCACAATAACCTTAACAATTAGCCCAACGATTACGACAAAAGCGATAGTACCAACACCAACACCCACCCTGAAAGAACAAGCTCGTAACCCTTCGCAATATACCGCTGAAAAGATTGACGATGTTACGTGGAAAGTACACAACATCCAAAATGATGACAAGATGGCTTCTGCTTCAGACATAGTCAATGCAATAAATTCCTATAGAGGAAGTCATGGTCTTTCCAACCTATCTGTAGATGGGTACCTGTCTACATATGCCCAAGAACGGGCTAGTCTCTTTGCTAAGAACGAGAGCCTTGATTCACATGCAGGATTTAATAGCTTTATGGATAATGGCGGATTTGACAAGGCGGGGTTTAACTCGCTTGGCGAGAACTCGGCCTTTCTTTCGGGCCCTATGAATGGAGATAAAATAGTCAGAGATCTTTTTGGTGCAGACGCTTCCCATGATAACAACCAGCTTGATAATTGGACTCATGTGGGAGTAGGGGTAGATGGGAATGCAGTTAATGTAAACTTTGGAAAAG
>JBPOIN010000106.1:0-5337 GCA_052034445.1 Pseudomonadota bacterium
TGTTCAGGCCATTGTACCGGTAGAGGGCGACGTCGGTTTCGTCCATTCCTTCGACCGCGGCGACCCGCACCAGGCGCCCGAAGGCGTCGTACACCAGCCGCCGGTGCGTGAGGGCGGTGTTCCCGCCCCGGTACGCCGTCGCGGCGAGGTCGGTCAGGTTGCCGACGGCGTCGTAGGTGTAGGCGTGCTCGTCGCGATCGGAGCCGCCGGCCTTGGCCACTCGCCGCGCGGTCCACTCGTTGGCCTTGTTGAAGGTGTTGTAGGCGGAGGGCTCGTCGCGGTCGGGCTCGTCGCCGAAGTCGCCGTCGCCGTTGGAGTCGAGCTGGCGGTTGCCCCAGTTGCCGGTAAGGGAGAGGGAGTTCCAGAGCTCCTTGCGGGTGCGCGTGCCGGACTCGATGGCCCCGGCGTCGATGTTCCCCTCGTCGGCCGAGATCACGCGGTTGAGGCTGTCCAGGCCGTACACGACGTCGAAGGGGTGGTCGGAGGAGTTGTTGCGGGCGTGGGCGTCGTCGGTGGTGCTGACGGGGTTGGAGTTCTCGTCGTAGGCGATGGCGGTGTTGTAGAAGCCCCCCGAGGCCCCGCCCACGCGCTCCCAGTTCCAGCGGGTGGGGCGGTTGAAGCGGTCGAGGTCGGAGTAGGTGTGCGTGCCGCCCGACTCGGCGAAGACGCTGGTGTTCAGGTTCGCCTGGTCGAGCGTGGTGCCGACCAGGTGCCCCGCGCCGAGGTAGTCGTAGGTGGCGACGGTGGTGGGCGAGGACCCGACCGTGACGCTGGCGACGCGGCTGGCGTAGTCGTTGATCGTCGCCGAGCCGTAGGCGTAGCCGACCTGGTGAAAGGTGGTGCCGCCGGCCTTGGAGTACGTCGCGGTGCGGCGGAGGGCGTGCACGCCCCCGGAAGGGGCGGACTTGGTGAGGTCGTGCTGCACGGTGAAGGCGGAGCGACCGGAGGCGCTGACGCCCGGGCTGCTCATGGCGGAGTCCACGTCCTGGTGGAAGTGGGTGAGGTTGCCCCAGCCGTCGTACTCGTACTGCACCTGGTCGGTGACGGTGCCGCTGGTGGCGGCGTCGTACTGGGTGACGGTGCTCACCGGGCCGCGGGAGAGGTAGGCGAGCTCGATACGGCGGACCGCGCCATCGAAGCCCGAGGCAAGGGTGCCCACGGCGCGGGCGGTCTCGCGCCCGAGCGGGTCGTAGGAGGTGTTGATCTGGTTCCCGGCCTGGTCGAGGAGGCCGGTCTGCTGGCCCAGGCGGTTGTAGGCGTAGCGGACGACGTCGCTCCCGTCCACGCTGTCGGGGTAGACGACCTGGCGCAGGAGGCGGTTGCTGGCGAGGGCGGAGGGGAGCGTGCCGGAGGTGACCACGCCGTAGGTGTACGTGGTGACCTGATCGTTGCCGGAGCCGGGCATCTTGGCGGTGAGCGAGGTCAGGAGGCCGCTGGTGTAGGCGTACTCGGTGACCTGGTCCTGATCGCCGTTGGTACCGCCGCCGGGCGTGCCGTCGGCGTAGTTGGCGATGGTGGGGGTCTGGCGCCCCGCGGCGTCATAGTCAAAGACGGTGGAGACGTTGCGCGGGTCGGTGGTGTAGGCGACGCTGCCGTCGTAGCCGTAGGCCGTGGAGGAGATGAGCCGGCTCGCCGAGCGGGAGCCGACGGTGCTATCGGAGGAGCGGGTATAGGTTGTGGACCCGCCATTATCACCCAGGGCGACGGTCGCGACCTGCCGATCCAGCTCGTCGTAGTAGTAGCTGGTGATCTGGGCCCGGCCCTTGAACGAGCCGCTGCCCACGGCGACGACATCGACGGCGTCGCTCACCGCGTCGAGGGCGCCCGTCGTGCTGGTGTCGTGCGGGTGGCGGGCGATCGCCACGCTCATGAGAAGATTGCCTGACCTCGTGGAGTCGTCGTACAGGCTCTGGTGCTCTTCGAGGACGGTGTCGCCCGAGACGGTCCCGGCGTCGGCGTTGGTCGAGTCGTTGTCCGAGGCGAGGATGAAGGTGTGGGTCGCGCGGCCGAGCGAGTCGTACGCCGACTTGGTAAGCGACTCGCCCGAGGCTTTGATGACGCGCCCGGCCCCGTCGTACCAGCGCGAGGAAGTGAGCGTGTCGTCGTCCGAGCCGTCGGCGGGATCGATCTTGTGCCGGACCGTCTGGCGGACCTGCCCGCGCGAGTTATACACGGTCTCGGAGAGAGACACACGGTTGCTCGCGGTGGAGGTGGGGTCGGACCAGCTCCCCGGGAGCGTGGTGTACCCGCCGGCGGCCAGCGTGTTCCCCGCGTCGTCGTACGTGAACATGGCGTGCGGCGCGGCGGGGTTCTGCTGCATGAGCAGTCGCCCGCGGTAGTCGTAGGTAAAGAGCGTGGACCGGTCGTCCCCGCTGCTCGAGGTGGGGTGGGACTTGCGCAGGGTGACCCGCGACTTGCCGACCCCGCCGCCGTCGTACTCAACAGCCTCGACCGCGACCATGTTGTTGGTGCCGGAGGTGCCGCCCTTCACCCAGCCGTTGTCGTTGGTGCCGACGTAGACGAACTCGACGCGGCCGAGGGTGTCCCGGTCCTGGTACGTGATCGTGCCGGTGGGGTCGACGGTCCGAATGCCCCGCCCCGCGGCGTCGTACGCGTACGTGGTCGCGTCGAAGTGCGTCCCCGCCGCGGCGCTCGAATACGCCGCCGGGATGGAGTGGAACAGCCGCGTCTCGTCGAGCTCGGTCCCGGGCTCCGAGTAGAGGCTGACCGAGAGCCGCTCGAGCGTGCCGTAGGTGGTGTTCACCGCGCCGATGAGGTCCGCGGAGGAAGAGATCCACGACGACGGCCCGGTGCTCGTGGTCCCACCGCCCAGCGCGATCACGCCCCGCGCCTCCACGCGCCCCGCGAGGTTCCGCACCGTGTAGTCCACGGGCCCGGAGTAGTTGCCTCCCGACAGCCTGGGCACGGACAGGGTGACCAGGCGGCCGTCGGTCAGCCGCGTGTAGTGCATCGGGCTCACCCGTCCGTCGGGGAGCGTGACCGACGCGAGCCGGCCCTGAAGGTCGTACGCGTACGCGGTCGCGTAGCACAAGCCCCCGCTCCCCAGCGAGATCGAGAACGTGGACGACGCGGAGCTCGCGTCACCGTCGCTCGTGCTCGCGCTCGACACGCGCTTGGTCGCCTGCCCGTCGTCGCCATACATGCTGAACGTGTACGCCCCGGCGCCGTCCCGTGTGAAGACCGGGTAGCCGTGGACGTCCAGGAAGGACGCCGTCGTCACCGTGCTCGGGCCCGAGGTATCCCCGCCCGCGAGGGAGGGCTGCGTCGCTTCGACGGACTTGACGGCCCAGGACGAGCCCCCCGAGTAGAACGTGTACGAATAGCTCGTCTGGTCCGTGACGGACGAGCCGCGGTAGACGGTGTGGGTCGCCGGGAGCGCCTTCGCCAGCCGCGCGGGGTTCGTGGAGCCGAAGGTCTTGGCGTTCGTCCTCGATTTCGATCTTGGTCAGCATCGGCTGCGCGCCGACCACGGTCCCGTAGGTGTACTCCCAGGTCCTCCCGGCGCCGTCGACCGCGGCCTTGCAGCGCGCGGTGGGGTCACCCTCGTCGAGCACAAAGCCATCGAGCAGAGCCTCCGCCGGATCGGTCGCATGCCCGACGTAGAACGTCGCCGCTCCGCCTCCCGCGTCGGCACTCTGCGTCTTCCAATGCTGGCCCTTGGCCCCGTGCATGTCCACCGCGCCCGAGGGCACGTGGTGTCCGAAGTACGTAAACACGTTGCCCCTGTCGTCATAGTGCACGTACAGCTCGGGCTCGGTCGAGGTGCCGGAGAGCCGAGCGACGACCCCCTGCACGCCGTTGACGCCCACGAAGACCTGGGGGTTTGAGCCCGCGACCGGTGAGAAATCCAAGACGTCGCTGCGGCCGAGGTAGATGCGGAGCATCGTTGGGTCCTCGGCATCGTCGACTGCAAGTTCCGGGCGAGAGTGCTGGAACCAGCCCCAGCCCTGATAGGGCGGATCTGCATCCACGAACTGCTCGGTGGTCGCACGATTGCCCGAACACCGGGGCGCAGAGTCGCTGTGGCTGCTCTGGACCGGAGGGTGGTTCTCCCGCACCGGGGGAGGCACGTTGGCTGGGAGCATGCCGTCGGGGAAGTTCCCCGGATTAGGGCGCGGCGCTCCGCCCGTCTGGCAGGCTTCGACCACTCCACCCCGGTCCCTACTGCGCTGGGTTCCACCGGGAACCTTCTGGGCATCTCCCGGCGGACCGCCGTCTGATGGGCACCCTCCCCGGCGAGTTGGGTCAAGCGAACCGCTCGCCTGCTGCGCCAGGCTCGTTCGTGCGAGACCGGCGACCACGAGGGCGGACAACATCAACGCGGCGCGAGACAGATTGTGCATTGGCGAGGCTCCCCGATTCAGCCACGCCGAACAGACTATCACAACGACCTTCCGAGTTCAATGTGTCTGTACATCCTGTGGACATCACGCCGCACGTCGCGGCCGCACGTACGCAGATGTGCAAGATGACGCGCGACTCCGCTGCGTCACACGCGACACCGACGGCGCTTGCGGGCAATGACGATTCATGGGATAATGAGGCGGGTTCGTTCCGTGGACCCACCGGGGAGGTAGCAATGACCACACTCAGCGTTCTTGTGACAGCGGCCATTGGCGGGGCCTGGCTTGGGTCCACGACGGCTCCACTCACCGCGCCGGAGGCCATGCCGGGGTGCGGCACACTCGCCAGCCTCTCGCTCCGAGAGATCGGCGCGACCCCGAGAGTCCTCGCGGCCGTGGGCGCGTCCGACCAGGCGACATCGGCGATCCTCTCGGTGGCGCTGGCGTCCTGCGAGTCCCACGCGTTCGAACTCTCCCGGGAGCTCGCCGAACGGGAAGCGCTCGCCGGGAGCATCCAGTCGCTGGAGGGCAGGGTGCGCGGCGGGACCGCATCCGGCCAGGACCGCGAACAGCTCGCGACCCAGCGGGAGTCGCTCGCAAGGCTCTCCGCCGCGGCCGACGGGCGGCGGCAGCAACTCCTCGCCTCGGTCACGGCCGCGCTCACCGAGCAGCAGCAGGACCTGCTTGAGGCAGCCCGAAGGTCCGCCCACCTCGACGTACCGCTCGCGTTCAGGTTCGCCGAGCGGTCCGAGGCCGACTGGACGAACCTCCGCGACCAAGACCAGGACCCCATGTCCGGCAACGACGCTTCCGCGATCGCCGCCACTATCCTCCTCGACGCACGCGAGGAGGCCGTCCGGAGCCTCTGGCACAACGTGCTGGGAGAGTAACAAACGATGCCGCGCGAGGAGGGGGTGGCGCCGCACCGCCGCGTGTGAGCGCTCCACGGCGCCTGGTGCGCCGATGTGGTCGA
>JBPOIN010000021.1:0-7530 GCA_052034445.1 Pseudomonadota bacterium
TCTGCACAATCCGCTCCTACCTCGCTACGCTTCACAAGCAAAAATTCAACCTTTTCCATGCGCTTGTCCATGCCCTACAAGGCAATGTCCCTCAGCCTTGCTTTAGCGTGAGGGCTGAATAGTTACAATCCATCCATGATTGAACACTGGCGGGAATTCGGGTCATGCAAAGAGGATCGCCATTCCCCCACGCAACCCGTCACTCCCGCGCCGCTGCCGATGACAAGACCATAAGACCTGCAACCCTCCACCCGGCTTGAAACCATCACCCGAAGCGGCTACCCTGAGGACGGCATTTCGTCCAACCTCCCGACTGCAAGGTGACCACCGTGACCACTGACCCCGCTGCCAGCGAAATTTACGCTCACGCCGACGCGCTCGACATCCTGCACCGCGAGAGTTCGCTCGATCAGAAGCTCGCGGCGATTCATGAATCGCTGTATTCGATCCTGCACTGCGTGGATCGCATTTCGGTGGCGACCTATGACCCGGCCACCGATCTGCTGAAGACCTTTCTGGCCAGTTCGCCGGGACGCAGCGAGCTGGTGCGTTATGAAGCGCGGCTGGCGGACACGGCATCGCTGCGCGAGATTCTCGCCGTCGGCAAGCCACGCCTGGTCAGGAGCCTGGATCTGTTCCAGGAAGGTCAGCACCTGCACACCAAGATCATCGCCGAAGAAGGCTATCACTACAGCTACACAACGCCGATGTATCTGCGCGGCGCTTTCTGCGGCTTCATCTTTTTCAACTCGCGCAGTCAGGGGCCGCTCGAAGGCGCGGCGCTGGATACGCTGGACGTGTTCGCGCATCTGATTTCCGCCCTCGTCACGGCGGAACTGCTGTCGGTGCGCATACTCACGGCGGCGCTGAAAACCGCGCACGACATGGTGCATTACCGCGATCCGGAGACCGGTTCGCATATCGACCGCATGGCGCGCTATTCGCGTCTGATCGCCCAGCATCTGGCGGCCACCGGCAGCGCCGATCTGAGCGACGAAACCATCGAGCGCATTTTTCAATTCGCTCCGCTGCACGATCTCGGCAAACTGGCGATCCCCGACCGCATCCTGCTCAAGGAGGGCCAGTTGTCCTCCGAGGAACGCAGCCAGATGCAGCAACACACACTGTTCGGCGAACGCATGATCAAGGACATCGAGAACAATTTCGACCTGCACCACATCGCCGGGCTCGAACTTCTCGAACACATCGCCGCCGCGCATCATGAGGCCATGGACGGCAGCGGCTACCCGCTCGGCCTGCATGGCGAACAGATTCCGCTCGAAGCGCGCATCATCGCGGTGGCCGACATTTTCGATGCGCTGACCACCGCGCGCCCCTACAAGGTGTCGTGGAGCAACGAGGAAGCGTTTGCCTGGCTGCGCACGCTGGCGCGCACCAAGCTCGACGAGCGTTGCGTCGAAGCCTTGATTTACAACGCGCCGAAAATCAAGGAAATCCAGGCCCAGTTCGCCGACGAGGAGCAGCACCCCGCGCCTGCCGACCCCGACCAGGCGGCAGCACAGTCAAGTTTCCGAGCCAGCCTGCCGTAATAAGCCATAGCAAGCAAGAATCGTTTCGAGCCAATACCAACACCAACGGCTACAGACAAACAGCCAGCGAATCAGGGGCCTCGAATGGATGAGCGAAAAAAACGTTGGGGCTTCGAGCAATGGGCGGCCTATTTCGAAACCAAGAATCTGCCCGTGATGCCCAAGTCGAAACAGCTGGTGCAGGCCCTTGAGGAAGCAAAGGGCGATGAGCTGGCATTTTCCGATCTGGCTCCGGTCGTGCTCGACGATCCCCTGCTGTGCCTGCGCGTACTGCGCGCCGCCGAGAAAAAACGCACCCAGCGGCTGGGCAACGAAACCACCACCACGCTCGCCGCCATCATGCAGCTGGGCATCACCGGCTTCAAGCAGATGCTGTTCGATAGCGACGAAGTCGATCTCGACAATGCCGGCCTGGTGAGCGTCGAACAACGCAGCTCCTACGCGGCGCAGATTGCGCTGCGCTGGGCCGCCCAGCGCAGCGACCTGAACCCGGCCGAAGTAGCCCTTGCCGCCCTGCTCTCGGACACCGGCGAACTGCTGCTCTGGGTGTATGAGGCCGAACTGCCACAGGCAGCGCTCGACGAGCTGCACTCGGGGCGCGCCAAGCGCTCAACCCAAGCGCAAAGCCAGACCTGCGGTTTCAGCTTCAAGGAACTGACGATCCGCTGTTGCGAAATCTGGAATCTGCCGAGCCTGCTGCGCCAGTTGTTGCGCGGCGCAGAAAACGAGCGCGCCCAATTGACGCGCATCTGCTCGAATCTCGCACGCCACCTGACCAGCGTCGACGCTGCCTCGGATCTGGCGCTGATCGACGATCTGGTCGCCGCGCACAAGCTGCTGCCGACCAGCAGCCTCGAATGGCTGGTGGGCGAACTGCCGGCCCTGAGCGCCGAGAAAAAACAGCAAATCATCGCCCAGGCCAACGAAGCCGGCTGGGATAAATGGGCGCCGTCGATCTGATCCACCATGGATTCGCACTGATTCCCAGCTAAAATCCGCCATTCCCGTCCAGCGCTGCCCGGACCACGCAACAACGAAAAACACCAAGCCATGGATTCAGATCCAGGAGAATTCGCACGATGAGCACCCAGATTGCCGACCAGCTTGAAGGTCTCCCGCTGTTTCAGGATTTTTCCTATGCCGAACTGCGGGGCATTGCCCGCTATCTGCTGCCGGAAAAATACCCCAAGGGCGAAATCATCTTCCGCGAGGGCGATCCCGGCAGTTTCATGTTCATCCTGATCTCGGGACGCATGGCCATCATCAAGGGCGGCGAACATGGCCAGCAACTGCTGTCCTACGAGGGCCAGGGCCGCATCGTTGGCGAAATGGCGCTGCTCGACCACGAGAAACGCTCGGCGACCTGCACCGTCGACGACGACTGCGAACTGCTCAAGCTGACCCAAGAAGGCCTCAAGCGCCTCGCCGACGAACATCCCGCGCTGGCCTATCACTTCATGCACTGCCTGGCCCTGCTGCTCTCCAAGCGCCTGCGCCGCGCCTCCGGCATCATGGCCGACTTTCTCGGCAATTAAGACCGCCCCGTTATCACCGCTGCCGTCCGCGAGCGGGCAATTCGAGCCAGCGCCCGGCGTCGGGCCGGCTCCCAGGAATCCACATGGCCAAACAGACTTACGACGAATCCTCCTTCCGCGTCCTCAAGGGACTCGAACCGGTGCGCGAGCGCCCGGGCATGTACACCGAAACCTCCTCGCCGACCCACATCCTGCAGGAAGTCATCGACAACGCCGCCGACGAAGCGCTCGCCGGCCATGCGCGCAACATCCATGTGCTGCTGCATCTGGACGGCTCGGCGACAGTCACCGATAACGGGCGCGGCATTCCGGTCGGCCTGCATCCCGAGGAAAAAATCCCCGTGGTCGTGCTGGCCTTCACGCGCCTGCACGCCGGCGGCAAGTTCGACAAGAAGGCCGGCAACAGCGCCTACGCATTTTCGGGCGGCCTGCATGGCGTCGGCGTCGCGGTCACCAACGCCCTGAGCACACGCGTCGAAGTCGAAATCCGCCGTGACGGCAAGATCCACACCGTGTCGTTCGCGGACGGCGGCGAACACATCTCGGCGCTCGACATCGTCGGCGAAGCCAGGAAGCAGACCGGCACGCGCGTGCGCATCTGGCCCGACGCCAAGTATTTCGATTCGGCGAAGTTCAACCTCGCCACGCTCGAACGCGCGCTGCGCTCGAAAGCCGTGCTGCTGCCCGGCGTCGCCGTGCAGCTCGACATCGAGCAAGCCGATGGCAGCATGGCCAGCAAATCCTGGGCCTACCAGGACGGCATTCGCGGCTACCTGGCCGACATCGCCGGAGACAGCGAATCCGTCGCACCGCTGTTCACGGGCGAGCGCTACGCCACCGAAGACGGCGATTACGCCATCGGCGAAGGCGCCGCCTGGGCGCTCGGCTGGTATGCCGAAGGCGCGCCGACGCCCGAATCCTACGTTAACCTGATCCCGACGCCGCTCGGCGGCACGCACGAATCCGGCCTGCGCGCCGGCGTCTTCGAGGCCGTCAAATCCTTCGTCGAACATCACGCTCTGCTGCCGCGCGGCGTGAAGATGCAACAGGAGGATGTCTGCAGCCGCATGGCCTACATCCTCTCGGTACGCCTGCTCGACCCGCAGTTCCAGGGGCAGATCAAGGAAAAGCTGAATAGCCGCGAAGCCGTCAAGCTGGTGTCCGGCATCGTCCGCGACCTGCTCGAAAGCTGGCTCAACGGCCATGTCGAACACGGCAAGGTGATTGCGGAACTCGCCATCAAACAGGCGCTGGCACGGCAGAAATCGGCGCAGAAGGTCGAGAAGCGCAAGTCCTCGGGCGTGGCCGTGCTGCCCGGCAAACTCTCGGATTGCGAATCGGAAGACATCGCCTGCAACGAGCTGTTCCTCGTCGAAGGCGATTCCGCCGGCGGCTCGGCCAAGCAGGGGCGCGACCGCGAGATCCAGGCGATCCTGCCGCTGCGCGGCAAGGTGCAGAACTCCTTCGAAATCGACGCCGGCCAACTCTACGCCAACCGTGAAATCCACGACATCGCCGTAGCGCTCGGCGTCGAACCGCACGCCGCCGATGCACCCGACAGCGTGCTGGCCAACCTGCGCTATGGCAAGGTCATCATCATGGCCGACGCCGACGTCGACGGCAGCCACATCCAGACGCTGCTGCTGACGCTGTTCTACCGCCACTTCCCCAAGCTGATCGACAACAGCCATGTCTGGATCGCCCAGCCGCCGCTGTACCGTGTCGACGTCGCCGCGCAAGGCAAGGGCAAGCCCGCCAAGCGCCTGTATGCGCTCGACGAAGGCGAGCTCGAAGCCATCACCGAACGCCTGGCCAAGGAAAAAGTCTCCCCCAACCACATCGAAGTCGGCCGCTTCAAAGGCCTCGGCGAAATGAACCCGCAACAGCTGCGCGAAACCTCGATGGACCCGGCGACGCGACGCATGCTGCGCGTCGCCCTGCGCCCCGGCGCCATTGATGAAACCCGACGCATCTTCAGCCTGCTGATGGCCAAGGGCGAATCCGGCGGCCGCCGCGAATGGATGGAAAAGAAAGGCAGCATCGTCGAAGCCGACGTCTGACCCGCCGCACGCCCGCCATCGCATCCATCGACAAACGACCGTATGCACACTTCTTGAACGATCGCCGCACGCGCCGGTCTTCTTTCAGCGTAAAGCAATCCTAATAAAGCCGGGTTGACGTCACGGGTACAGCGAACGTCCGTCGCCGCCCCTTGTATTTCCGCGCCACATGGCTGCTTCCGTGTCCTTCCTTCGGCCCCTGAAGCTGGAATGACATGGCATTCAAGTCCTTGTAGATATTCGCCGTGAAGGGAAAATGCTGCCAGCGATTGACTTGCTCGGCGACCGGAAAGCACGCTCCGGCAGCGCGTCCTCTTGTATGCTGTGCACCTTCATGACTCTGCCTGCCACCATGTGCCCGACGACCTCATCCGTACCCTGTACCGAATCCCGGCGCGTTGCCCTTGATTTGATCGACTTCATCGACGCCAGCCCGAGCCCCTGGCATGCCGTGGCGAGCGCCGAGGTACGGCTGCTGGCGCAAGGGTTCACGCGTCTGGCGGAAGAAGCACGCTGGACGCTGGCGCCCGCCGGGCGCTATTACGTTGTGCGCGGCGCATCGCTGATTGCCTTCGTGGCCGGCAGCCGACCACTGGCGGAGAGCGGCTTTCGCATCGTCGGAGCGCATACCGATTCGCCGGGGCTGCGCCTCAAGCCGCGCGCCGCACTGGCCGGCGATGGACTCGCGCGTCTGGCGGTCGAGGTGTATGGCGGGCCGATTCTGGCGACATTCACCGATCGCGATCTGAGTCTGGCCGGACGTCTCGTGGTGCGCACGCCGGGCGGCCAGCAGACGCACCTGCTGCGTTTCGATCAGCCGCTGGTGCGCCTGCCGAATCTGGCGATCCACATGAATCGCGAAGTCAATGAGCAGGGTCTCAAGCTCAACAAGCAAACCGAGCTGCCGCTGATCCTCGGCCAACTCGCGGAGGGTGCGGATGCCGAAGCCGGCTTGCGCGCCTTGCTGGCGACAGCTGCGCAGGTCGAGACCGCCGATCTGCTGAGCTGGGAGCTGAATGTGCATGACGTACAGAAGGGCTGCCTGTGGGGCAGCAACGAAGAGTTCATCGCCGACGGCCAGCTCGACAATCTGGCCTCTACCTACGCTGCCTTGATGGCGCTGCTGGCCAGCAGACAGCCGGCCGCCACCTGCGTGGCGGCGTTCTTCGACCATGAGGAAGTCGGCAGCGAAAGCGCAACAGGGGCCGGCAGCAGTTTCATGGTCGATGCGTTACGGCGTATCGGCGCCCAGGCGCAACTCGACGCGCAGGACCAGCATCGCGCCATGGCGCAGAGCTTCTTCATCAGCGCCGACATGGCGCATGCCTATCAGCCGAATTTCCCGACCGCCTATGAACCCGGACACAAGGTGCGAATGAATGGCGGCCCGGTCATCAAGACCAACGTCAATCAACGCTACACCACCAACGCCGAAACCGCCGCACGCTTCATGAGCTTTTGCGAACAGGCCGGCGTGCCGTACCAGCACTATGCACACCGCAGCGACCTAGGCTGCGGCAGCACCATCGGCCCAATGATGGCGGCGCAACTCGGCGTCGCCAGCGTCGATGTCGGTTCGCCCATGTGGGCCATGCACAGCGCGCGCGAAAGCGCCGGCGTGCTTGATCAAACCTATATGATCGCGGCGCTGACGGCGGCTTTCCGCAGTTGAAGTGGTCGTAGTCGTCATGGTGGGTTAGCGCAACGCACCCCACCTTGGCGGTGAATTAACCCTGCAATTCCACTGGCGCCCCCGAGAGCAGCGCCTCCCACGACGAGTCGAAACCAGACTCACCATCCGGCGCGGGTAATGGATTCATATCCGCTGTCGAACGCGGCAGAGCGCAGGCCTGCTGCAGCGCGGCATTGGCATTTCCCGAGCGGTCGGCGATGGAACAAAGTTCGTTGAGCGTGATCATGATGCTTCTCCTTGGTTGTTCATGTCTACAGATTAGGAGGGGGGCACGGATTGTTCAACTATGGGAGCGATTGCTTTTGGCTATCGTGCCTGGTGCAGTCGGCGTTGAGGCCGAGCGTGGCAGGTTTTCTCGTGGACATGAGCGCCCGCACTATCAATGACAAAGGAATTATCGCTTCTGTCTTTTTTACTCTACAACCATTGTCAGATGGGCATGAGGCTGAGTGTTTTTTCGAAGCAACGAAAAATTCATCGCCCACACGTAATGCTGCCAAGGTCTGGCGGCGAGCCGGTTAATTTCATTGTATAAATCCGTCATTCCCGCAAAAGCGCGGGCATCAACATGTGCGGTGGAAATGACTGACTCGTCAGGCCGCCCGGCCTATTTCCCCAGCGCATTGCCGACCACTTCGGCAACATCGCGCGCCAGGCCGGGGCAGGCCTGGATGCGTTCGAGGGCGGCGCGG
>JBPOIN010000011.1:0-49734 GCA_052034445.1 Pseudomonadota bacterium
GTTCTTGCTCATTTCATCGACGGTAGCGTTACGTGCGCTGCGTCCCGACTGAAACACCGGCGGCAAGCCATCCATATCGACCGAACCCGTTGACGTGCTGATCTCGAACGGACGATCATCAGTACCCGTGCGCAGGCCCTGAATCACGCTGATCTCAGGCTTGCGCTGCTGGCGCGCCTGAGCGCCGCCGAGGCCGGTGGCCACGACTGTCACGCGCAACTGGTCAGCCATATTGTCGTCATACACCGTACCGAAGATGATGGTCGCTTCGGGCGCCGCGTAATTGCGAATGGTGTTCATGGCCTCCTTGACTTCCTTGAGGCCCAGCGAATGGCTGGCGGTGATATTCACCAGCACGCCGCGCGCACCCGATAATTCGACGCCTTCTAACAGCGGGCTGGCGACCGCCTGCTCGGCGGCGATGCGGGCGCGATCGACACCGCTTGCGGCAGCCGATCCCATCATGGCCTTGCCCATTTCGCCCATCACGGTGCGCACGTCTTCGAAGTCGACATTCACGAGGCCCGGCACATTGATGATTTCGGCGATGCCGCCGACGGCGTTCTTGAGCACGTTATCGGCAGCCTTGAAGGCATCGATCATGCTGACGTCGTCACCCATGACTTCCATCAGCTTTTCGTTGAGGATCACGATCAGCGAATCGACATTCTGGGTCAGTTCCGCCAGCCCCTGCTCGGCCAGCGACATGCGGCGGCCTTCGTATTCGAACGGCTTGGTCACCACGGCCACGGTCAGGATGCCCAGCTCGCGCGCCACTTCGGCGATGATCGGTGCAGCACCGGTACCGGTGCCGCCGACCATGCCGGCCGTAATGAAGGCCATGTGTGCGCCACTGAGCATTTCGGCAACGCGCGCACGCTCGTTCTGTGCCAGATCGCGTGCCTTCTCGGGCTTGCCGCCAGCGCCCAGGCCCGGGCCAAGCTGCAACTTGGAACTCGCGCTCGACTTGTTGAGCGCCTGCGCATCGGTATTGACGCAGATGAACTCCACGCCCTGCACGCCTTCCCGAATCATGTGTTCGACAGCGTTGCCGCCGGCGCCACCGACGCCGATGACCTTGATCACCGTCGCATTCGGGTCCTTATCTACGATTTCAAACATGCTCGCCTCCTAAAAAACCTGCCCCAATGAACTTCCGCCCCAGATTCACTGCGCGTATTTAACTGCGAATTCTCACACGCCCCAGCGCTTCTGAATACCTTAAAACCGACCGTAAAACCCCCGCATCTCCACGCGCTTCTCAAAAATTTCGTTCAAACCAGGCGCGCATGCGCGCAATAATCTGCCCGACATTTTTCGGTCCCTGCACCTTGAGACCACGCTTGCGCTGCGCCATGCCTTCCTGCAACAGCCCCATGGCGGTCGAAAAGCGCGGATTACGCACGACCTCCTTCAGATTGCCCTCGTAATGCGGCATACCCTGCTTGACCGTGTTGTGGAAGATCTCCTCACCCAGCTGCACCATGCCAGGCATCGCCGAAGCACCGCCCGTCAGCACGATGCCGGCGCGCAACAGACGCTCGTAACCGCTCTTGCGCAGTTCATCCTGAACCTTCTGGAAGATTTCCTCGACACGCGGCTGAATCACACTGGCCAGCGTCTGACGCGACAACTGCGTCGAAGGCCGCTCACCGACCCCGGGCACCTCGATCATCTCGTCGGCATCAGCCAGCTGTTGCAATGCATAGCCGTAACGCATCTTGATTTCCTCGGCGTCCTGGGTGGAAGTACGCAAGGCGATGGCAATGTCATTGGTAATCTGATCCCCCGCAATCGGGATCACGGCGGTGTGTCGAATTGCCCCCTGCGCGAATACGGCGATATCGGTAGTGCCGCCGCCGATATCGACGAGACAGACGCCAACGTCCTTCTCGTCATCGGTCAACACCGCATAGCCAGAAGCCAGCGGCTGCAGCACCAGATCGAGGACTTCGAGACCGCAACGATGCACGCATTTGACGATATTCTGTACCGAGGTCACAGCGCCCGTGACGATATGTACACGTACTTCGAGACGCCGCGCATCCATGCCGATCGGCTCCTTGACGCCATCCTGGCCATCGACGATGAACTCCTGTACCAGCGTATGCAGGATCTTGTCATCGGCCGAAATCGGCGTGGCGTTCGCAGCTTCGATCGCGCGTTCGACATCCAGCCGCGTGACCTCCTTCTCGCGCACCACGGCCATGCCGTTCGAGTCCTTGCTCTTGATGTGGCTACCGGCGATCCCGGTATACACCTCCTTGATCTTGCAGTTGGCCATCATCTCGACTTCCTGGATCGCGCGCGAGATGGCATTCACGGTGGCCTCGATATTCACCACCACGCCCTTCTTGAGCCCGCTCGACTCCTGGCTGCCAATGCCGAGAATCGACAAGCCCCCCTCGGGTGTCAACTCGGCGACAATCGCCACGATCTTCGATGTGCCGATGTCCAGGCCAACGATCAGTTCCTTGATTTCCTTGCTCATGTATTGCCCTTGCTGATGTTCTGGTTGCCACCCTTGAGTGCCTCGCGCATCGGCTCGGCATGGCCGGTACGCATCGCGAAACCGTTCGGATAACGCATGTCGATCACGGCGATGGTTGTCATCACGCGCGCTTTGGCGGAAGCGTAGGAGTCGACAAACCGTTGCAGACGCTCATTCAAGGGATGCTTGGGCTGATCGCGTCCCAGATCAAGCACCAAGCCATCGTCGAGCCGCAACTGCCAGGCCTCGCGCGCCGATATGGCGACCATGCGCGGCGTGCGGCTTAACGGCGCGAGCGCCTCCTTGAATTCGTAATAGCGCGCCAACACCTGCGGCGCACTGCCTTCCGGTCCGCCAAACAACGGCAGCGCATTCTGCGCCCCGGTCAGCGAGGCGGCGAAAATCTCGCCATGGTTATTCACCAGCCGCGCCTCGCCGGCGCTGTTCTGCCAGCGCGCCACGGCCACATGCTCCTCGATCGCCACATCGATACCGTCCGGCCAATGCCGCCGCACCGAGGCCTTGCGCACCCAGGGCAGTTTCTCGAACGAGGTGCGCACACTGTCGAGATTCACGGTGAAAAAATTCCCGGCCAGCGAATTCCGTGCCGCATATTCGATCTGCGTCGTCGTCACCTGTTCGGGGGCCGTGATCACGAACACCTGCTGTAGCGGGAAGAATGGCAGACGCACGGCCTCCAGCACCGCGGCATAGGCCAGCGCCAGCGCGCCAAACAGCAGCAGCAGATCGGAAACCAGGTTCATGAGCGCCGGGCGATCCCAGAACCCCTCGGCCAGCGCACGCGACAGATTCCGGCGCGGCGCCTTGCGGCGCTCAATCCGTCCCTGCTTGCCGAAGCCGGCCAGCTTAGCCAAAGCGCGCCCCTTCGAGAACGCGCAGCACCAGCTCGGTAAAGTCGATACCCGCGGCACGTGCCGCCATCGGCACCAGCGAATGGTCAGTCATGCCCGGTGCGGTATTCACTTCAAGGAAATACGGTTTACCCTGACGATCGAGCATCACGTCGACACGCCCCCAGCCGCGTCCGCCGAGCACATTGAAGGCCTTGAGCGCCAGCGCGCTGACCTCCTGCTCCAGCGCCGCCGGCATGTCGCACGGGCACAGATACTGCGTATCGTCACGCAGGTACTTGGCGTCGTAATCGTAATACTCGCCGCTCGGCACGATCTTGATCACGGGCAGGGCACGCATCCGGCCGCCCTCCCGGATCATGCCGACGGTATATTCTCCGGCATCGATGAAGCGCTCGGCGAGCACCAGATCGTCGTAGCGCGCCGCGGTCGCATAGGCCCCCACCAGGCCACCCGGCTGCTTGACCTTGCTGATACCGATGCTCGACCCTTCATTCGCTGGCTTGACGAACAGCGGCAAACCCAGGCGCGCCTCGATGGCCATGAATTCCTCGGGCTGCGTCGTCGCATCAAGCAGGGCGTATTCCGGTACGGGAATCCCCGCCGCCTGCCAGATCAGCTTGGTGCGCCACTTGTCCATGGCCAGCGCCGAAGCCAGCACGCCGCTGCCCGTGTATGGAATCCCCAGCAGATCCAGCGCTCCCTGCAACTTGCCATCCTCGCCGCCCTGGCCGTGCAGGGCAATAAAGACACGCTCGAATTTTTCACTGCGCAGACGATCCAGCGACTCTTCGCGCGGATCGAAGGGATGCGCATCAACACCGCCGCGCCGCAATGCGGCGAGTACGGCAGCGCCGCTCTTGAGCGAAACTTCGCGCTCGGCGGAGTCACCACCGAACATTACCGCGACCTTGCCAAACTCAGCTCGCTTCAATTCTTTCCCCTACGATACGCACTTCCGGAAGCAGCTCCACGGCGAATTTTTCCCTGACCACAGACCGAATTCGGCCAATTAGTATTTCTATCTCACTCGCCGTGGCTTCGTTCTGCGGATTAACGATGAAATTCGCATGCATTTCTGAAACGCTGGCGCCACCCACGCCGAACCCCTTGAGCTGTGCGGCTTCGATGAGGCGCGCAGCATGATCGCCGGGCGGATTGCGGAACACCGAACCCGCGTTCGGCAAACGCAAAGGTTGGGTCGCCAGACGCTTGTCGAGCAGGCTCTGGATGCGTTCCCGCGCAGCCACTCCGTCGCCTGGCGGAAACTTCAGCCAGGCGCCGGCGAACCACTCATCGCAGACGGCGCGCAGACCGGCGTGACGATAGCCGATCGAGAAATCCGTAGGCGTGCGTTCGACAAGTTCGCCATGGCGCGTGACCATGAGCACCGTATCGACATGACTCCAGGTCTCGCTGCCATAGCAACCGGCATTCATCGCCAGCGCACCGCCCAGCGTGCCGGGAATCCCGGCGAGAAACTCGGCGCCCGCCAGATCGTGATTGGCCGCGAAACGCGCCAGCTTCGGACTCGCCACACCGGCCTCGGCAAAGATCCGGCCGTCCGCTTCGAGACGCAGCGCCTTTAGCACACCATGCGTGAACACCACCGTGCCTTCGAAGCCGCCATCGCGCACCAACAGGTTGGAACCCAGACCGACGAACAACAGCGGCTCGTCATGGCGCAACAGACGCAGAAACGCGCACAGATCGGCCAGATCGGCGGGAAAGTAAGCCCGCGCCACGCAGCCCCCGGCGCGCCATGAGACATGCTGCGCCATCGGTTCGTTGGCGCGCAGCTCACCGCGCAATGCGGCCCAAGCTGGCGCCGGCAGCGGCGCATGCGGCGCGACGCTCAT
This sequence comes from Pseudomonadota bacterium, assembly GCA_052034445.1. Classification (GTDB taxonomy): domain Bacteria; phylum Pseudomonadota; class Gammaproteobacteria; order Burkholderiales; family Rhodocyclaceae; genus Sterolibacterium. The sequence goes on from JBPOIN010000011.1 coordinate 5,223, forward strand.
GTTTCACCTCGCGCGATCTTGCCCGGCACCGCGCCGATCGACCCGGCGCCCATGGTCATGACCACATCGCCAGGCTGCGCGCTATCCAGAATCGCCCGCGGCATCGCCGCGATGTCATCAACAAATACCGGCTCGATCTTGCCCGCGACGCGCAGCGCGCGCGCCAGGCTGCGCGCATCGGCGGCCACCAGCGGCGCCTCGCCGGCCGCATAGACTTCGGCCAGCAACAGCGCATCGACGCCGGCCAGCACCTTGACGAAATCGTCGAAGCAATCGCGCGTCCGGCTATAGCGATGCGGCTGAAACGCCAGCACCAGACGCCGGCCCGGGAACGCGCCGCGCGCTGCGGCCAGCGTGGCAGCCATCTCGACCGGATGATGGCCGTAGTCATCGACGAGCGTAAAGCTGCCGCCATTCGGCAAATCGATTTCGCCATAGCGCTGGAAGCGTCGGCCAACTCCCTTGAACTCGGCCAGCGCCTTGCTGATCGCGGCGTCGGAAGCACCCACCTCGGTCGCCACGGCAATCGCCGCCAGCGCATTCAGCACATTGTGGCGTCCAGGCAGATTCAGGGTTACCGGCAGGCGGCTCACGCTGCCATTCACCCGCACGCAATCGAAACGCATCTGGCCCCCACTGAGTGCCTCGACATTTTCGGCACGGAAATTCGCCTGGCTCTCGGCGCCGAATCCATAGGTGACGATCTGTTTGTTGATGCGCGGCATGATCTCGCGCACATTTGCATCGTCGGCGCACAGCACCGCGACGCCATAGAACGGCAGGCGCTGCAGGAAATCCACGAACGCCTGTTTGAGACGCGCGAAATCATGACCGTAGGTCTCCATATGATCGGCGTCGATATTCGTAACCACCGAGATCACCGGCGACAGGAACAGGAACGAGGCGTCCGATTCATCCGCCTCGGCCACCAGAAATTCGCCGCTGCCCAGACGGGCATTGGCATCGGCCGAATTCAACCGGCCGCCGATCACGAAGGTCGGGTCAATGCCGGCCTCGGCCAGGATGCTGGCGATCAGACTCGTCGTCGTGGTCTTGCCATGCGTGCCGGCCACGGCAATGCCCTGCTTGAAGCGCATGAGTTCGGCCAGCATCTGGGCACGCGGAACCACGGGAATCCTGCGTTCGCGCGCCGCCGTGAGCTCCGGGTTATCGGCCTGCACGGCCGTCGAGACAACCACGGCATCCACATCCGCCACATTGATCGCCGCATGCCCCTGCACAACACGCACGCCCAAGCCAGCCAGACGACGGGTCGCGGCGTTTTCGGCGAGATCGGAGCCGCTGATCTCGTAGCCCTGGTTCGCCAGAACCTCGGCAATGCCGCTCATCCCGGCACCGCCGATGCCCACGAAATGAATGCGTTTGACTTTGTGTTTCATGATTTTTTTGAGGGGCTGGGGACTGGGGACTGAGAGATCCGGGCCAAGCTGATGCAGGCATCGGCCACTTCGCGCGTCGCCGCGGGACGCGCAAGCTCACGGGCTTTTTCGGCCATCTGCAGCAACTGCGCACGCGACAGGTTGCCGATCAGGCTGAGTTTTTCGGCCGTCATCTCGTTTTGCGGCAACAGGATCGCGGCGCCCGCCTGGGCCAGGAAGCGCGCATTGCTGGTCTGATGATCATCGACCGCAAACGGGAACGGCACCAGAATGCTCGCCACACCGGCGGCCGCCAGTTCGGCAATAGTCAGCGCGCCGGCGCGACAGATCACCAGATCGGCCCAGGCATAGGCGCCGGCCATATCCTCGATGAAAGCCACGCAATTCGCATGCACGCCGGCCTGCACATAGTGTTCCTTGAGTACGGCCAGATGCTTTTCGCCCGACTGATGCACCACCTGTGGCCGACGCTCCTCGGGCAGCAGCGCGAACGCCTGCGGCAGCGTTTCATTGAGCGCCATGGCGCCGAGACTGCCGCCCACCACGAGGACACGCAACGGCTCGGCGCTATCCAGCCGCGCGCCAAAGCGTTCGGCCGGCGACGGCAGTGCGGCAATATCGGCACGTACGGGATTGCCGCACCAGGCCACCTTCTTGCCGGCCTTGAAGGCCAACGGAAAACCCATGAAGATGCGGTCGGCCACGCTGGCCAGCACCTTGTTGGCGAGTCCGGCCACCGAATTCTGCTCATGCAGGACGAGCGGAATGCCCTTGAGCACGGCCATCATGCCGGCCGGAAAACTCACGAAGCCGCCCATGCCCAGCACCACATCGGGACGGATGCGGCCGAGCACGCCGAGCGCCAGCCAGAATCCGCGCAGCAGATTGAACGGCAACAGCAGCTTGCGCAGCAAGCCCTTGCCGCGCAGCGCCGCGAAGCGCAACTCGACGAACTCGTAGCCGCGCGCCGGAACCAGCCGCGCTTCCATGCTGTCAGGATTTCCGAGCCAGACCACGCGCCAGCCCGCAGCCTTGACCACATCGGCCACGGCCAGCCCGGGGAAAATATGCCCACCAGTACCGCCTGCCATAACCAGAAGAGTTTTAGTCATGCACTGACCTTTCCATCGGAGCGCTGATGGGCAGATTTTCGGTGCAGGCTATGTGTGAGGAGTGAGCGTTCCCTGAATGCACAGCACGCGACCCGGCGTCAGTCGGCGCGACACTAACCCCTGGCACCTCACTCCTCACCGCCTTCATGCCATTTGCCCCCGCATGAGCTGACGATTTTCATAATCGACACGCAACAGGATCGCCAGCGCCACGCAGTTCGCCAGAATCCCCGAGCCGCCGAAACTCATGAGTGGCAGAGTCAACCCCTTGGTTGGTAGCAATCCCATGTTGACGCCCATGTTGATGAACGACTGCACCCCGATCCAGATACCGATGCCCTGCGCCACCAACCCGGAGAACACACGGTCGAGCTGCAAGGCCTGACGGCCGATGATGAAGGCCCGCTGCACGACGATGGCGAACAGCAGGATCACCATGCACACGCCGACGAACCCGAGTTCCTCGGCAATCACGGCGAGCAGGAAATCGGTATGCGCCTCGGGTAGATAGAACAGTTTCTCGATGCTCGCACCAAGCCCGACGCCGAACCATTCGCCGCGACCGAAGGCAATCAGCGCGTGCGAGAGCTGGTAACCCTTGCCGTAGGCATCCTGCCAGGGATCCATGAAACCGAAGATACGCTCGCGCCGATAGGGCGAGGTCCAGATCAGAATCACAAAACCGATCAGCAGCACGACAATCAGCGCACCGAACAACCGTGCATTGATGCCACCGAGAAACAGGATGCCCATCGCGATACTCACGATGACCACAAAGGCGCCGAAATCCGGCTCGCGCAGCAGCAGGAATCCCACCAGCAGCATGACCGCCGCCATGGGCAAAAATCCGCGCCGGAACGAGCCCATGTCGCTAAGTTTACGCGTCGTGTAATCCGCCGCGTACAACACGGCAAACAGTTTCATCAGCTCCGATGGCTGCAGATTGATCATGCCAAGCGGCAGCCAGCGTTGCGCGCCGTTCACCGAACGGCCGACATGGGGAATCAGCACCAGCAGCAGCAACACGAAGCCCGCCACGAACAACCAGGGCGCTGCCTGTTGCCAGACCCGCAACGGAACCTGAAACACCACCACGCCGGCGATCATGCCGATCGCCAGGAACACGCTATGGCGGATCAGAAAATAAGCTGACTGAAAACCAGTGAATTTGCTGCCTTCAGCGGTGGCGATCGAAGCCGAAAACACCATGACCAGGCCGAGCATCAGCAGCGCCAGCGCCGGCCACAGCAACCAGCCATCGAGCTCTGGCGCGACATTGTGCTGGCTGCGCTGGGTTGCCGCGTATTTTGTCATGCCCCCGTCTCTCCCTGCTGTGCAGCCAACTCGCCCACCGCAGCGATGAACACTTCGGCGCGCTGCACATAGTTACGAAACATGTCAAAGCTTGCACAGGCCGGCGAGAGCAGTACTGCATCACCAATGCGCGCAACGCTCGCGGCAATCTGCACGGCGGCCGCCATGTCCACAGCGTGCAGGATGGGCGCGCCGCAATTCGCCAGCACTGCGGCAATACGATCCGCATCGCGACCGATCAACACCACCGCGCGCGCCTGCCGCGCCACGGGGTTCATGAGCGGCGTAAAGTCCTGTCCCTTGCCGTCGCCGCCGGCGATCAGCACCACCTTGCCGTCCGAACCGGCCATCAAGCCTTCGAGCGCCGCCACTGTGGCGCCGACATTGGTGCCCTTCGAATCGTCGTAATACGCGACGCCTGCAACCTCCCTGACCTTTTCAACGCGGTGCGGCAAACCCTTGAAGCTCCGCACTCCAGCGAGCAGACGGTCGAGCGGCAAGTTGAGGGCGTGACACAAAGCCAGCGCCGCCAGCACGTTCGCCGCATTGTGCAGGCCTGGCAGCGGCAGCGCCGCCAGCGGCAGTAGCGATACGTCGCCCTGCATGAGCCAGAACTCGCCGCCCCGCTCGCGCAGACCGAAGTCATCGAGCATGGCGGGCGGATTCAGACCAAAGCTGATCAGCCAGCGCCCGGCGCGCGCCATGCGCTTGACGCGCGCGTCGTCGCGATTCAGCACCTGCACGCCCTCGCCGGCAAAAATGCGCGCCTTGGCGCTCGCATATTCGTCGAGATCGATATAGCGATCCAGATGGTCGTCGGTCACGTTGAGCACCGTGGCGACATCGGCATTCAGGGTTTCGAGGGTTTCAAGCTGGAAACTCGACAGTTCCAGCACCCAGATTTCCGGCAGGCGCCCGGCATCGAGGCGCGCCATCAGGGCATCGAGTGCGGAGGGAGAGATGTTGCCAGCGGCTTCGGCATCGCGCCCGGCGGCGCGACACAGATGCGCGGTCAGCGCCGTGGTCGTGGTCTTGCCGTTGGTGCCCGTGATGGCGATGATCCGGCATTGATGGCGGACACCGAGATCGCGCAACCCTTGGGCGAAGAGTTCGATTTCACCAACCACTGGAATACCGCGGGCGCGCGCCTCGAACACCACCATCATGCCAGGCGACAAACCTGGTGATAGCGCCAGCACATCGACGCCGTCGAGCAGCGGCTTGTCGAATGCGCCGGCGACGAATTCCGCGCCGTCATGCGCAGCGATCAATGCTTGCAGATCGGCCAGCCCGGGTGGAGAGGAACGCGTATCGGCGACGCGCACGCGCGCTCCTTGCCGCAGACACCAGCGCGTCATGGCCAGCCCCGACTCGCCGAGGCCGAGCACCAGCACGCGCCTGTCGCAGAGCGATGAGCGTGCAACAGTTTCGCTGGCAGGCAAATTCGACACTTGATTGGTCACAATGCGGATCTCAGCGAAGCTTCAGGGTCGATAGGCCGAACAGCACCAGCATGATGGTAATGATCCAGAACCGCACCACGACCTGGGTTTCCTTCCATCCTCCAAGCTCGAAATGATGGTGCAGCGGCGCCATGCGGAAGATGCGCTTGCCACCCGTGAGCTTGAAGTAAGCCACCTGCAGGATCACCGAGAGGGTTTCGGCGACGAACACCCCACCCATGATGAACAGCACGATTTCCTGGCGTACGATCACGGCCACCGTGCCGAGCGCGGCGCCGAGCGACAACGCCCCGACGTCCCCCATGAAGACTTCCGCCGGATAGGCGTTGAACCACAGGAAACCGAGCCCGGCGCCGGCCAGGGCGCCACAAAACACCGCTAGTTCGCCAGCCCCCGGAATGAACGGCAGCAACAGATACTTCGAGATCACTGCATGACCCGCGACATACGCGAAGATGCCGAGCGCCGCGCCAACCAGCACGGTCGGCATGATCGCCAGACCGTCGAGGCCGTCGGTCAGATTCACGGCATTGCTGGTCCCGACGATCACCAGATAGCTCAGCACCATGAAACCGACCACGCCGAGCGGATAGCTCACGCTCTTGAAGAACGGCACGATCAGATCGGTCTGCGGCGGCAGAGCCAGCGGATAGCCCCCTTGCACCCAGTTCACGAAGAGTTCGAGGAACCGATTGTTGTCGGGCGCTGCGACGCTGAATGCCAGAAACACTGCGGCAATTCCGGCGATTACCGATTGCCAGAAGAACTTGCTGCGCGCCGAAAGCCCTTTCGGATTGCGATACACCACCTTGCGCCAGTCATCAACCCAGCCGACGGCACCGAATCCCAGCGTGACGAGCAGGACGATCCAGACAAAGCGATTCGTCAGATCCGCCCATAGCAGTGTCGCCACGCTGACAGCGATCAGGATCAGCGCTCCACCCATGGTCGGGGTGCCGGCCTTGACGAGATGCGTCTGCGGACCATCATCGCGCACCGACTGACCGATTTTCTTCGCCGTCAGCCAGCGGATCACCATCGGACCGAACATGAAAGAGACCGCGAGCGCCGTCATCATCGCCAGCAAGGTGCGCAGCGTGATGTAGCCGAAAACGTTGAAAGCACGAATGTCCTGCGCCAGCCATTGCGCGAGTTCAAGCAGCATGGAAACTCCTTTGAGCGTACTTCATTGCATGGTTCATTGTTTATCCTCCTGCGCGAGGGCATCCGCCACACGCTCCATCTGCATGAATCGCGATCCCTTGACGAGTACCGTGGCCTCGGCGTTCAACAACGGTCGCAGCGCCTCGATCAACGCGCCGATATTCCGGTAATGCGTAGCGTCCGCGCCAAAATTCCTCACCGCGGCAGCCGCATGATCGCCAAGCGCCAGCAACCGATCGACGCCCATGCTTTTGGCGTAACCGCCGATTTCGTCGTGACACTGGCCGGCCTGCTCGCCAACCTCTCCCATGTCGCCAAGCACGAAAATGCGCTGGCCCGGCAGGGATGCCAACACGTCGATCGCTGCGCGCATCGAATCCGGATTGGCGTTGTAGGTATCGTCGATCAGCAGCGCGCCACTGGCAGTCTGCCGTTGTTGCAAACGCCCCTTGACACCAACATAACCGTCAAGCCCGGCCTTGACGGCGGGCAGACTCGCGCCGGCGGCGAGGGTTGCCGCCGCAGCGGCAAGCGCATTGCTCGCGTTATGCCGCCCCGGCACCTGCAGTTCAATCTGGCATTCCCCTTGTGGGGTAACGAGATGCAAATGGCTGCCGAGAGCCCGGCTCTGGCAGCTCGCACGCACCTTGGCCGATACACTGTCAAGACCGAAATCCAGCACGTTCTGCGCGCCGGCCTCCCGAGCCATTTGCCGCCACAATCCGGCCTGCGGGTCGTCGGCATTGATGACTGCCGTCCCGCCGGCCTGCAGGCCGGAAAATATCTCGCCCTTGGCGCACGCCACGCCCGTGAGACTCCCGAGCCCGGCCAGATGGGCGCGCTGGGCGTTATTCACGAGCGCCACGGTCGGCGCCGCAAGACGGGTCAGGTAATCGATTTCGCCCGGATGATTCATGCCCATCTCGATCACTGCGGCGCGCTGTCCGGTACGCAGGCGCAGCAGCATCATCGGCAGGCCGATGTCGTTGTTCAGGTTGCCGCTGGTGGCGAGCACTGCCGCTTGCGCATCGGCGGGCGCAAGACCGTCAAGCCGTGCCTGGGCGCGCAGGATCGCCGCGCACATTTCCTTCACGGTGGTTTTGCCGTTGCTACCCGTGACGCCGATCAATGGCAGACTGAATTTGCGTCGCCAGTGCGCCGCCAGTGCGCCAAGCGCCAGACGTGTATCGGCAGCCACCACATACGCGCCGCAGGGCAGCCGGTCGGCCTGTTGCGCGATCCACGCCTCATCGACCAACGCTGCCGCAGCGCCCTGCGCCAGCACCGATGCGACATAGGCATGGCCGTCAAACCGCTCGCCGCGCAGCGCGATGAACAGTTCGCCGGCTGCGATACTGCGCGAATCCGTCGATATGCCGACCAACCCGGCGTCGCTCCCGCCCACATCACCCACCACGCGCCCGCCGACAGCCAGCGCCGCTTCCTGCAGATTCATCATGGTATGCACCTTTGCGCGTTCCTGCAGTGCCGTCCGTGCCTGCTGTAAATCCGAAAACGGCAAGCGCTGTCCGGCAATTTCCTGATACGGTTCATGGCCCTTGCCGGCCAGCAGCACCACATCCCGATTGTCCGCTGCGACCACCGCGCGGCGAATCGCTGCGGCGCGTTCGATCTCGACCGGCACGGGTCCGGCGATGCCGGCCAGAATCGCGTCGATGATGTGGCGCGGGTCCTCGCCGCGCGGATTGTCGCTCGTCACGAGCATGGCATCGGCCAGCTCGGCAACGACCTGCCCCATGAGCGGCCGCTTGCCTGGATCGCGTTCGCCACCACAACCGAACACGCAGATCAGGCGGCCATCGCGTGCCATGGCAACCTCGCGCAGTGTCGCCAGCACTTGTCGCAACGCATCGGGAGTGTGGGCATAATCGACCACCACCAGCGGCTCTGCCACCGCGCCGGGCGCAACGCGTGGCACCACCTGCAGACGTCCGGGCGGGGCGACAAGTTGCGGCAAAACCTGCACCGCCTCGACCAGCGAGATCCCGGCCGCCAGCAGGGCGCCCATCAGCGCCAATAGATTCTCGGCGTTGAAACGGCCGAGCAAGGCTGTGGAAATCCGCCCTGCCCCCTGGGAGCAACGCAACTCCAGATTCAGCCCGCTACCACTGACCTGCAGCGTCTCGGCGCATAACAATTCGTCGACCAGCTGCGCATAGGGAGCCGCCGGATCAAGGGTGTAACCGATGCGTCGCACGCCCTTGCCGGCGAGCTGGCTGGCAAGGCTGCGTCCGAAGGCATCGTCGAGATTCAGCACCGCGACGCGCAGCCCCGGCGCGGCAAACAGCCGCGCCTTGGCGGCGGCATAACGTTCCATGTCGCCGTGATATTCGAGGTGGTCGCGCGTGAGATTCGTGAAGATCGCCACATCGAAAGCGATGGCCTGGGTGCGCTGCTGATCGAGGCCGATCGAGGAAACCTCCATGGCGCAGGCTTCGGCGCCCGCGACCTGCAATCCGGCCAGTGTTGCATGCAGGCTCATGGCATCAGGCGTGGTGTTGGCGCTCTCCTGCAAGGCATCCGGGAAACCGCTACCGAGCGTACCGATCACGCCACAGCGCCGACCGAGCAGGCGATACGCCTGGGCAATCCACTGACTCACGGTGGTCTTGCCGTTGGTGCCCGTAACACCAAAGACGCGTAGCTGCTGTGAGGGCCGGTTATAAATCAGATGTGCCAGTTCGCCTGCCAGTAGCGCAAGATTCTCGACTTCGACAAACGGCACCTTCCCTGCCGGTCTGACCGCACCGCCCTCCGCCTCGGCCAGTACCGCCACGGCACCACGCGTCAGCGCATCCTGAATGAAGGTGCGACCATCGCTGCGCAAGCCTGGCAACGCCACAAACACATCGCCTGGCCGGATCTGCCGCGAGTCGGCGCGGATGCCCTGCGGATTCACGCCGCAGCGCTGCAATTCGGCAAGGATTTGTGCGGCCGTCGTCACATGCTCTCCTTGACCGCGACTTCCTCGGTTTCGCTGACACCGATCGCCGGCTTGATCGGCTGATCCGGCGCCACACCGAGCGTGCGCAGGCTGCCAGCCATGACGCGGGCGAATACCGGAGCCGCGACATCGCCGCCGTAATACACGCCGTTCGAAGGTTCGTCGATCATCACGGCGACGATCAGACGCGGATCGGAAGCCGGCGCGAAACCGACGAACGAGGCGACATATTTATTGGTGTATGAATGGCCGTCGAGTTTATGCGCGGTGCCGGTCTTGCCGGCCACACGGTAGCCAGGGACCTGCGCCTTGGGCGCTGTACCGCCAGGCAACACGGCGAGTTCAAGCATGGCGCGCACCTCATGCGCAGTCTGCTTCGAGAACACCGACTTGCCGTTCAGCGGTGGCGCATCGACACGCGCCAGCGAAATCGGCACCAGATCGCCATCGCGCGCAAACGCCATGTAGGCGCGGGCAAGCTGCATGAGCGTCACCGAGATGCCGTGTCCATAGGCCATGGTGGCCTGCTCAATCGGTCGCCAGTTCTTGGCCGGACGCAGGCGACCGCTGACCTCGCCCGGGAAACCGAGTTTCAACGGGCTGCCGAACCCCAAGCTATCGAGCATGGACCACATTTCCTCGGGCGGAAAGGTCAGCGCCATCTTGGCAATGCCAACGTTGGAAGACTTCTGGATCACCTGCGACACGCTCAGCACACCGTGCGGATGGGCATCGTGAATCGTCGCACTGCCAATCGTCAGGCGGCCCGGCGCCGTCTGGACCAGGGTCTCGGGGCGGTACTTGCCTTTTTCGAGCGCCAACGCCGCCGCAAACGGTTTCATGGTCGACCCCGGTTCATAGGTGTCCGTAAAGGCGCGATTACGCAACTGGGCGCCCGCGAGCTTGACGCGGTTGTTCGGGTTATAGGTCGGCAGATTCACCAGCGCGAGAATCTCGCCGGTCTTCGCATCCAGTACCACAACCCCGCCGGCTTTGGCCTTCTGATCAACCACGGTCTGGCGCAAATTGGAATATGCGAGATATTGAATCTTGGCATCGAGCGCCAACGCAACGTCCTTACCATCCTGCGGCAGGCGGATGCTTTCGACATCCTCGACGATCTGGCCGCGGCGATCCTTGATCACGCGCCGGCTGCCGGGTTTGCCGGCCAGCACGCTCTGGAAGGCCAATTCAACCCCTTCCTGACCGACATCCTCTGCGCCCGTGAAACCCAGCACATGGGCGCTGACCTCGGCGGCCGGGTAATAACGCCGATATTCGCGCTGCTCGTGAATCCCCGGCAAATTCAGGCCCTTGATCTTTTCGGCTACGTCGGGAGCGATCTGGCGCTTGACGAAGACAAATTCGCGGTCCGAAGCCAGCTTGTTATTGAGTTCGCGGACATCCATTTCAAGCAGGCTCGCGAGTTCGCGGGCTTGAGCCGGTTGCAGCTTGGCATCCTCGGGAATTGCCCAGATCGACTTGACAGGCGTCGATATCGCCAACGCATCGCCGTGCCGGTCGGTGATGCGACCGCGCGTCGCCGAGATGTCGATCACGCGCGAGTAGCGCGAAGCGCCCTTCTCCTGCAAAAACCCGCTCTTGAGAATCTGCAGATTGAATGACCAACCAATCAGCGTCAGAAATCCTGCCAGCAGACCCAGCAGCACGACGCGCGCACGCCAGGCCGGCAAGGCTTGCGAAAGCAGAGGGCTATGAAAGAATTTCACCGCCCGCCTCCGGAATCTGGCTGCGTGGTATCACCGGGCACATGCGCTTCAACCGTAATGATCTGGCTCGGTGCAGGAATCTTCATGCGCAACCGGTCATGAGCGATCTTCTCAATGCGGGCATGTCCAGCCCATGTACTCTGTTCCAGCTGCAGCTGCCCCCATTCCACATCGAGATCGCGCATGCGCGCCTGTTCGCGCTCCAGCAGCGTAAACAGCTTGCGCGCCTTGTGATTGGCCGCCACGGTGCCAACCCCGCAGGCAACCACCAGGATCAACAGAAAGAAATTCAGGCGCAGCATCTTGGGTATGACGCGTACGTCTGAAAATCAAGGGCCATGCAATTCACCCCGGACCTCACAGTTTCTCCGCGACCCGCATCACAGCGCTGCGCGCGCGTGGATTGGCAGCGATCTCTTCAGCACTCGGGAACTGCGCCTTGCCAACCAGCCGCAACTGGGGTTTGGCCAGATCGGCGGCACGAATCGGCAATCTGGCAGGAAGTTGTGGCGGCAGCGAACCCTCGCGCATGAAGCGCTTGACGATGCGGTCTTCGAGCTAATGAAAGCTGAACACGACCAAGCGCCCCCCCGGAGCGAGACGCGCCGCAGCTTGCGGCAGCGCTAGCGACAGCTCCTCAAGCTCTTGATTGATGTAAATCCGTATTGCTTGAAAGCTGCGTGTCGCAGGGTGTTGGCCCGGCTCGCGCGTGCGCACGGCTTTTTCCACGAGCGCGGCAAATTGTCGAGTGGTTGCAATACTGCACTCGGTCCGAGCAGCAACAACCGCCTTTGCAATCGCATGAGCAAACCGTTCTTCGCCATAGTCTTTGATCACCTTTTCGATTTCAAGTTGTGAAGCGTGGTTCAACCATTCCGCCGCGGTTTCACCGCGACTTGTATCCATGCGCATGTCGAGCGGCGCATCGAAACGAAAACTGAAGCCGCGTTCGGCCGCGTCGAGTTGCGGCGACGACACGCCGATATCCAGCAACACGCCATCCACCTGCCCGGCCACCAGATCCGGCTGCGCATCGAGCTGCGCAGCGAGCTCACTGAACGGCGCATGCAGCAAGCGAAATCGCGCATCGCCCAATTCCTTGCCCGCTGCAATCGCCGCTGGATCGCGATCCAGCGCAATCAGCCGCCCCTGCGACCCCAGCCGCGCGAGAATCTCCCGGCTATGCCCACCACGCCCGAATGTGCCATCCACATACACGCCAGCGGGCCGAATCGCCAGGGCTTCAAACGCCTCCTGCAGCAACACTGTCCGGTGCACCAGCGGCACACCCATACTCACAGCGTCAAACTCTCCAGTCCCGGCGGCAGCAGATCGCTACCCAATGCAAAGATCTCGTCCTGCTGATGCTTCCAGCCCGCATCGCTCCAGATTTCGAAGTGGCTGCCCTGCCCTACCAGCCAGACCTGTTTTTCCAGCGCCGCGTATTGGCGCAATTCGGGAGAAACCAGCACGCGCCCGGCCGCATCCATTTCGCTATCGACGGCAAAGCCGACCAGCAGACGCCGCAACATGGCGGATCGCGGCTCAAGACTCGGCGCAGCAAGGATTTTGGTGCGAATCGGCTCCCAAGCCGGCGCGGGATATAGCAACAGGCAACGATGCGGATGCGCAGTCAGCACCAGCCGACCTTCGCCGAGCACCTGCAGCGCATCCCGATGCCGCGCCGGGATCGCCATGCGCCCCTTCGCATCGAGATTCAGTGCCGTAGCTCCCTGAAACATCCCATCCCCTTGTTGACCGATTACGGTGAGCGGACGGACGAGAGACAAAAACACCCCGGCCTCCCACCTCACCCCACATCTTCCCACTTTAGTGCAGATATTTTGCCTGGTCAATAGAAAATCACAGTTTTTCTTGTGGCGACAAGCACTTAGGCGCGCTTTTTGAAAAACCTGGAGAGTTTTTTATCGTTAAAAATCAAAACAGATAGCGCTCGTTTCAAAAGTGTTTTCTTAGCTCAAACCAGCAATCGAAGTAAGCATGCACTCACACACATGAAGCACCGTGACGCGCCGGATTCACATCGATGTAACAACGCCTGCGTATGTTTGGCTGCGTTATGGAGAATCCGTCTTGAAGATTTCTTATCAGCTCAATGGCCTTCTGGCATTCGGTTGCATCTGTCTCATCACGCTGACCGGGCTCACGGCGTTCCAGCTATCCGGATTGCGGACGCTTTTCAGGTCCTACGAACAAGGCCAGGCCACGCTGTATAAGCTCAGCGAAATCCAGTCGGCCATCCTGGTTGCGTCGCGTGCCGACATGATGGCGCCGAGCACGGCGAAGTTGCTCGCCGATACGGACAAGCTGGTTCATCAGTCATGGGCCGAGGTCGCCACCACGCTCGATACCGAAGAGCGCAAGACGGCGGAGGCAGTTGTGTTGGGAAACTGGGACAGCTACCTCAAGAATTTCCATAACGCCTTGAAGATATTTGCGACCGATCCGCAGGATGCCTTGTTGATTCCGGATCAGATTTACCTCCTGCATTTGAAGCCGTTGAGCGCCGAATTGCAGCGCCTTGCCGTGGCGCAGCAAACATCGGCGACGGCGAGCAAGGCCGCGATCAACGCCCATATGGGACGCTTGATCTGGGCCGTTCTGGCGCCGCTGCTCGTTATCGGCATTGTGGTTGGCTTATCGGTGATTCGATTCGGGCGCGCCTTGAAAAGGCGTCTGCATGAAATTTCCGCAGTGGCGGAGTTGCTCCGCAAAGGGGATTTGTCGCACCGGCTACCGGCGCCCAACGCGGATGAGATCAGTGAATTGGCGTTGGCACTCAACGAATTTATTGGCGAACTTGAGCATCTGCTCGGCGATGTCATTCAGGCAGCGAACCGGGTGCGCAGTAATTCGAACGGGGTCAATGCACAAGCCGAGTCGGTGGGCGATCTGACCAAGTCACAGTCTTTACGGATGATCGATGCCAAGACGGCTGTCGACGCCATCAGTGACTCCGCGGTGACCGTGGCGGCAAACTGCAAAAATGCCTTTGAAGTTTCCCGTGCAACGACACAGCTTGCCCAAGAGGCTGACGGCATCAGCCAGGAGGTCATTGATCAGATCCGGAAACTCGAGCTTTCCATCGACCAGACTGCTGACAGCATTCACGGCCTCTCGGTGTCCATCACCCAAATTGGCGAGATCAGCGGATTGATCAAAAGCATCGCCGAGCAAACCAATTTGCTCGCGCTCAATGCGGCAATCGAAGCTGCCAGAGCCGGCGAACATGGCCGGGGTTTTGCGGTCGTCGCCGACGAGGTGCGCAAGCTATCGGAAAGCACGACGCAATCAACGCTACGGATTTCCGAGTTGTTGCAAGGGGTCACCCAGTCAACGCGCGAGGTTCAGGCCACCATTCATGCCAGCCGGCAATCCGCTCAAAAAAGCGTTGGATGCACACAGGTCGCGGCTGGAAAACTGGCGAGCATCAAGGATACCGTCGATGAAATAACGCGCATGACGAAGATGATTGCGCACGCGACGGCGGACCAATCGAAGGCCTGCGAACGCGTCAGCGATCACATCGACCAGCTGACCGGCAGCGCCGCGGAGACTTCTGAAAAGATGAGCCATGCCTGCCTCGAAATCGTCGGCCTGACCGGCGTTGCCGACCACCTGCAACGTTCCGTCGCACGCTTCAGCGTCTCCGGCGCCGGCCCCCACTCCTGATGCCGCAGAGCAAATGGTGACGCCATCCGCAGCGAGGTGGTGGCGTGAACCGCTGGGATTTGGCGCGGTCACATGCAGAAAAGGTGGAAGTCCGCCGATAAGCCGGGTTCTGTCGTGGGCAGTCATTCCTCTGGGCCCGCCGTTACCGACGGGCTCTAGCAGCCTACCCGGAAGCGACGCGAGCAGCGTCATGGCTTCCCTATTTGGCCTTGCCCCGGATGGGGTTTGCCGTGCCGTCCGCATTACTGCGGCCGCGGTGAGCTCTTACCTCGCCATTTCACCCTTACCGGCTCTTGCGAGCTTAGGCGGTATCTTTCTGTTGCACTTTCCGTCGCCTTGGGCCACAGCTTGCGCTGCGGCTTATAACGCCCGGCCGTTAGCCGGCATCCTGCTCTGCGGGGCCCGGACTTTCCTCCATGAGCTTGCGCTCACAGCGACTGCCTGGCGAACTTCCGGGCCGGATTGTAGCGGTTCCATCCATCACCGGGCGTTATTTTTCGGGCATGCCGATCTCGCGCTTGCTGCCGTCGGCATTGGTCGCCACATAGGTCAGCGTCGCCTCGGTGACCTTGACCACGACCGGATGATACGGCGAGCGCTCGGCATACACCTGTACATCGACGGTGATCGAGGTCTTGCCGACGCGCGCAACGCTGGCGTAAAAACTCACGACATCGCCGACCGAAATCGGCTGCTTGAACTGAAAAGAATTCACCGCCACGGTGGCGATGCGGCCGCGCGCGCAATTCGAGGCGACGATGCCGCCGGCAATGTCGACCTGCGACATGACCCAGCCGCCGAAGATGTCCCCCGCCGCGTTCACATCGGCCGGCATGGGCACCACGCGCAGGGTCGGCTGCCGGTCGGGCAGGATCAGCGAATCGGGTTCGGCGGGCGGATTGGTTACATTCATGATGGGACTCCTTCAGCCAGGGAATAGCGTGCAATTCTGCCGGATCGTCAGACACCGCACCAGCGCCACGACAGGACCCGCGCCGCGACAGCCCTCACACGCCCCCTGAATACGGCCGACACCCCCCGCCACACCAGCACCTTGACTTGCCAGATCAAGCATTTAAGGGTACGATCGCCGTTTGGCCTGCGCCTGGCGAGCGCGTCAATGTCATGCGCATTGCCACACGCCATGTCATGCCGTGACGCCCCGTGCAGGCAAGGTCAGCAAGACGCAGCCGCCAAAATCCGGCAGCACCAAGAAAAAAGAATTCCCAGCCCCGGCAGTCACGCGCGGGCGTTCTTGTGCGTTTCAGTACCCGGCAATCACGTTTCAGTACCCGGCAATCAATTTGTTAGTCAATTAATAACTTCATCAGGAGGCTTTAACAATGGCGGAAGTCACGCAAAACCTGGATTCGGTCAAAACCTCGTCGCGCGATCTCGCGGTGATCCACAAGAATCTGAGCGCCTGGCTCGAAAAGACGCTCGGCCCGGGTTCCGAACCCAAGCTTTCTGAACTGCGCAATCCGGGCACGGGCGGCATGTCGAGCGAGACGCTGCTGTTCGATCTGACCTGGAAGGACAACGGCGTCGAGAAGATCGGTTCCTTCGTCGGCCGTCTGCCGCCGCCCAGCGATGCTTTCCCGATTTTCCCGAAATACGATTTCGACCTGCAGGTCGGCGTCATGCGCCTGGTCGGCGAACGCAGCAATGTCAAGGTGCCGAAGGTGCTCTGGCGCGAATCGAGCAGCGAGCCGCTGGGCATGCCGTTCTTCATCATGGCGCGCTCGGAAGGCGAGCCGGCGCCGGATCTGCCGCCCTATCTGTTCGATGGCTGGCTGCTCGAAGCCGATCCGGCCGATCAGATGAAGTTGCAGAACAGCGCCGTGGCCTGCCTGGCCGGTATCCACTCGATCAAGACCACGCCCGCCGAAGTCGAATTTCTCAAGCCCAAGCAGCCCGGCGCCACCGATCTGCGCCGCCAGTTCGCTGACATCAAGGCTTACTACGAGTGGGCTGGCGAAGGCCTGCATGTGCCGCTGATCGAAGAACTGCGCAGCTGGCTCGAAGCCAACTGGCCGAAGGAAGAAGGCGAATCGACAATTTGCTGGGGCGACGCGCGCCCGGGCAACATCCTGTGGAAAAACTTCGAAGCCCAGGCCGTACTCGACTGGGAAATGGCGACCTTCAGCTCGCGCGAAACCGATGTCGCCTGGCTGATTTTCTTCCACAAGTATTTCCAGGCCATCGCCGCCAAGCTGGGTTTCCCGACCGTGCCGATGCCCGAATTCCTGCGCCGCGACGACGTAGTGGCCGAATACGAGCGCCTGACGGGCTACAAGATCAAGAACATCAACTGGTATCTGGGCTTCAGCCTGCTGCGCATGTCGCAGTTCGACATTCGCGTCGCCAAGCGCGCCATCAAGTTCGGCGAACGCGAGCCGGAAAGCGATCCGAACAACTACCTGTTCGCCGGCGAACTGATCCGCAAGCTGCTGCGCGGCGAGGAAATCTGGGCCTGATCCGGCTCCGGTGCATGCTGGCGCGCCGGCATGCACCCAGCCACTGACGACATCGAACACGACACTGTAGAAAGCAAGGAATTCACATGGCATTCAAGGGAAAAGTAGCGCTGGTCACCGGCGGCGCCAGCGGCATGGGCCAGCTCGACGCACTGCGTCTGGCCAAACAGGGCGCCAAGGTCGCGATCATGGACCTCAATGAAAAGGGTTTGCAGGACACCGCCGCCCAGTCGCCCAATATCAAGGCCTACAAGTGCGACGTCTCGAACCTCGAAGAGGTGCGCCAGATCGTCGCCCAGATCGAAAGCGATCTCGGCCCGATCGACCGTCTGACGCACTGCGCGGCCATCATGCCGGGGCAGTCGATCAAGGACATGCCAGCCGAACTCATCAACAAGGTGATGGCCGTCAACTACTTCGGCACCGTCAACCTGACCAAGGTCCTGATGCCGCTGATGGAAAAGCGCGGCGGCGGCGATATCATCCTGTACGGTTCGATGGCCGGCTCGGTGCTCACGCACAACCTCGGCGCCTATTGCGCGACCAAGTCGGCGATCAACAGTTTCGCCGAAATCCTCGTGCGTGAGAACCTGGGCAGCCCGATCCGCTTCCTGCTGGTCTGCCCACCGATGGTCAACACACCGCTCGTCAGCCAGGCCACCGCGCATGGCCCGGAAAGCCTCAAGGATTCGGCCAAGACCGGCAAGAACATGGCCCAGCCGCAGGAAATCATCGACGCCGTCGAAGCCGCCATCGAGCGTGGCGACTGGGTAGTGCGGCCGAAGCCCGCTGCCTTCATGATGCTGTGGCGCCGCCTGTTCCCAAGCTCGCTGTGGTGGGTCATGGAAAAGGCAAACAAGGTCAAGTAAGACCGCCGCTCGGCAAAAAAACGGCGCGCCGCACTCCCTGCGGCGCGCCGTTTTCGTTCACCTCCCACAATTCATCCATCACATATCCGTAACTTCATCGTCACGTTCCGGCAACGGCGCGCACCTATGCTGCGAGCATGCCAACAACAAAAGTCCGTTCGATCTTTCTCTCCGACATACACCTCGGCACGCGCGGCTGTCTGGCCGCGCAGCTCGTCGATTTCCTGCGCCACCACGAAGCTGTCCATCTATTTCTCGTTGGTGACATCATCGACTTCTGGGCGATGAGCCGCGGCATCTATTGGAGCGCCGAGCAGAACACCGTGATCCAGAAGGTGTTGCGCCGCGCGCGCCATGGCGAGCAGGTAATGCTGATTCCCGGCAACCACGACGAAGCGCTCTGCGAATACATCGGCACCTCCTTCGGCGACATCCAGGTCTGCCAGGAATATGTCCATGAATGCGCCGACGGCCGTCGCTACCTGCTGATCCACGGCGACGCCTTCGACCAGGTGACGCGCCACCATCGCTGGGTCGCCGTGCTCGGCGACGTCGCCTACAATTTTCTGGTGCGCGTCAATGCCTGGCTGGCCTGGTGCCGCCGCACCCTGCGCATCGCCGGCTACTGGTCGCTGGCCGGCTACATGAAACGCCGGGTCAAGAGCGCCGTCAGCTTCATCTACGACTTCGAAGACTCCGTGATCCACGCCGTTCGCGAGCGCAAGCTCGACGGTGTGATCTGTGGCCACATCCACGCGGCGGCAATCCGCGACGTCGACGGCGTGCGCTACATCAATTGCGGTGACTGGGTGGACAGCTGCACGGCGATCGTCGAACATCTCGATGGGCGACTGGAACTCGTCGAGTGGCGGACTGCCGCCTTGCGGGCGTAAACCGTCCCTGCGCCCCTGAGAGCAGCCAGTCGACGTCATCCCCGCACCGCGATAGCCCCACCCAGCACGACGGCAAATCGATCATGGATGCGCTCCCAGTCGAGATGGGCGACGCTGGGCGCGCTGCGCGCACGCAACCGCGCCAGCTCGCCACCATCAGGAGTGGCCAGCCGGACGGCCGCCGCAACAAAGGCATCGGCATCGCCGAGCGGCGCCTTGCAGCCGTTACCGCCGTCCTCGATCAGCTCGCCGGCTGCGGCATAGTCGTAGGCCACCACGCCCAGACCGCTCGCCAGCGCCTCGGTGGTCACATTGCCGAAGGTCTCCGTCATGCTCGGAAACAGGAACAAATCCGCAGAAGCATAGTGCGCGGCGAGGTCGGCGCCGCTACGCATGCCGGCGAAAATCGCATCGGGGCAGCGGGCGGCAAGGCCGCTCCGCATCGGGCCGTCGCCAACGAACAGCAGCCGCGCTTCGGGCCGACGGATCCGGATCGCATCCCAGGCGTCGAGTAACAACGGAAGATTTTTCTCGGCCGCCAGACGACCGACATGGAGCACCAGCAACTGCCCCTCCGCCACGCCCCAGCAGGCGCGCAAAGCGGCCGAGCGGCGCTCCGGCCGGAACAGTGTCGTATCGACGCCGCGCGAGACAACGGCCAGATTTCGGTAGCCTTCGCGACATAACGTCTCCGCCAGCGCCTGCGTCGGCACCAAGGTCACGTCGCAGCGATTGTGGAAGCCGCGCAGATAGCCGGAGATCGGTCGGCGCATCCAGCCGAGGCCATAGTGACGCGTGTAGTTGTGAAAATTGGTGTGAAAACCTGAGCTGACAGACAGCCCCAGACGCCTCGCCGCATTCAATGCCGACCAGCCCAGGGGGCCTTCGGTCGCCACATGCACGATGTCGGGCGGCTGTCGGCGCCACAGCTGGAGAAGCCTCAATCCTGCCGGCAGCCCGAACCGCAAACCGGCGTAATTCGGAATCGGCACGCCGCGCACCAGGACTTCGCTGAAACCGGGCGGATGTGCCGCAGCCGATCGGACGTTGTCGCTGGCTTGCCGCGGCCGCACCAGTTGCACACTGTGGCCACGACGCAACAAGCCTTCGAGGGTGCGCCCAAGCGTCATAGCAACGCCATTGATTTCCGGAGGAAAGGTTTCGGTCACCAGGGCAACGCGCAACTGCGTCCGACTGCCCCCCGACACACGGGAAACGATGTCTGCATTCATGCCCTCATCGTGCCCGGCTCTGGCTAAACCTCGATGACAGCCAGGTTGCGCTTCGATGTCAGCCGAACAGTACGAGGCCCCAGACGATCAACACATTGAGCAGAGACAGCATCACCGCTGCGCTGCCGATATCCTTGGCGCGTTTGGAGAGCATGTGACGATCAAGAGAAATGCGGTCGATGGCCGCCTCGATCGCCGAATTGAGCAATTCGACGATCATCACCAGCATGACGCTAGCAATCATCAGTGCCTTGCCCAAGCCACTCGCCGGCATCAGCAGCGCCAACGGAATCATCAGCGCAGCGAGCATCACCTCCTGGCGAAATGCGTCCTCATGGCGGAACGCCGCGCGCAGGCCGTCGAGTGAGTAGCGGAAGGCATTCCAGACGCGGACGAGCCCGGTCTTGCCCTTGTAGGGGCTCTCGGCGTGCTCGTTCGGCGGCGTTTCCCGGCTGTTCATGAGACGATTGTCGCACGCCCGGCGAGCTGCCGATACAGACCGGCCAGCTGGCGTGCGCGTTCCGGCGCCGCCCATTCGGCAGCAAACTCGCGCGCAGCCGCACCGTGACGGGCAAGCTGCGCGCGATCCAGCAGCAGCTCCGCCATCAGAATGCCATAGCCCACGACATCGTCGGGCGCGCAGATGCCGCCGCAGCCGGGCCTGAGAATGTCAGCAGCCCCCATCGCCGGAATGCCCAGTGCGGGCAGACCCATGGCCATGGCTTCGAGCAGCACCAGCCCTTGCGTTTCGGTCTTTGACGAAAAGGCAAACAGGTCAGCCGCCGCATAGCAACTGGGTAGTTCGCGCTCGCGGTCGAGATAGCCGACGAACAGCACGCGCTCGGTCAGGCCCAGCACCTCGGCCTCGCGTCGCAAGCCGGGCAGCGCCGGCCCCTCACCGGCAATCACCAGACGCGGCGCGGCGCGACCTTTCGGCATCATTGCGAGTGCATGCTTGAAGGCGCGCAGCAGGAAGCCGAGATTCTTTTCATGCGCAACGCGGCCGACATACAACGCCACCGGCTCGTCAGGCGCAATGCCGTGCATACGCCGGAAGCCAGCGCGGTCACCCTGCGAAAATTTCTCCAGCGGAATGCCGGTCGGCAAGACATGGATCGGTCGCGTCACGCCATACTCAATCAACGCCGAATGCATGGCCGCGGACGGAACAACGATCGCATCAAGCGCGTTGCATTGCGAGCGAGCCAGATGCCGCGTGATGAGGCGCGTCAGCGGCGGCGGCAGTAGCGGCAGGTAGTGATGAAAATATTCCTCGAAATGGGTATGGTAGGTCGTCAGGCACGGAATGCCGCGCTGGGCGGCGAGACGCAGGCCGGCATAGTGCGCGACAAACGGCGTCTGCACATGCACCAGATCGAAATGGCGCCCGTGCAGGCGCTGCGGCAGGCGGCGCAGATGGCCGCGCTTCATCAGGCGGTCTTCCGGATCGAATGGCACGCGCTGCGCGGGGATGCGCACGATGGGTTCATGATCGGCACCATTCGCCGACGTGTCGGGGTAGTCGGGCGCTACCAGGGTCACCTCAATGCCATGCTCGCCCAGCGTATCGCGGAAAGTCTGGATCGAGGTGGACACGCCATTGATGCGCGGGAAATAGACATCCGAAATCATCAGTATCTTCATGGCCCTCAGCATGGCACCTGTATGTTGCCGGAATATGACCAAACCTCATCACGACTGCATTCACAATTCCGCAACCAATCACACACATCCCGGCAACACGCGACAACTACCTTTGCTCCAATAACCAAGAGAGAAAGGAGCCCACCGTGTTGCAACTGGTAAACACTGACCGCCAACAGAAAGCCAAACAGCTCTACGTCGGCCTCGCCCGCAGCGCCGAAGAAATCAGGGAAGCCCAGCGCCTGCGTTATCGCGTGTTCGTCGAGGAACTCGGCGCGCGCTTGACGCCCCGCGAGCCCGGCATCGACCGCGACTATTACGATGCCTTCTGCGACCAACTGGTAGTGTGCGACGAAGAAAACGGCCGCGTGATCGGCGCCTACCGGCTGCTGTCGCCGGAGGCCGCGCGCCGCGCCGGCAGCTACTATTCGGAAACCGAATTCAACATCGGTCGCCTGCGCCATCTGCGCGACCGCACCGTCGAAGTCGGTCGTGCCTGCATCGACGCCGAGCATCGCACCGGGGGCACGATCGCCCTGCTATGGTCGGGTATCATTCGCTACATGCTGCAGAACCACTACGAATACCTGATCGGTTGCGCCAGCATCGGTATGGCCGATGGCGGCCGTGCTGCGGCCGGCATCTTCCAGGGCATGGAAGAACACATGGCGCCGCTTGAATACCGCGCCTTCCCGAACTGCCCCCTACCGCTCGACCGCATCGAGGCACGCCAGGATGCCGAAGTGCCGGCCCTCATCAAGGGCTACCTGCGCGCCGGCGCCTATGTCTGCGGCCAACCGGCCTGGGACCCCGACTTCAACACCGCTGACCTGCTGATGCTGCTGCCGATGTCGCGCATCAGCCCACGCTACGCGCGCCACTTCGTCGAACGCCAGGGAGGCTGAGCTTGCTGCGCGGACTGCATCGTCGCTCGCTGCAAGCCCTGCGCCTCAGCCGCCTCGGCACGCATCTGGCATTCGGCGTCGGCATCGTACTGGTCGCCTTCCCCTGGCTCTCGCCGGCACGCCAGCGCGCCATCAAGCAGCGTTGGGCGCGCCATCTGCTCGACTGTCTCGGTGTGCACCTGACGGTGCACGGCGCCACAGCGCGCCCGGCGCACGGCATGCTGATCGCCAACCACATTTCCTGGCTCGATGTTTTCGTCATCAATGCGATCGCCGAAACCACCTTCGTCTGCAAGGATGACGTGCGCAGCTGGCCGGTGCTGGGCATGCTCTGCGCACGCACCGGCACACTGTTCATCGAGCGCGGCAGCCGCAGCGCCGCGCGGCGCGTCAACGAGACGCTGGTCGCGCGGCTCGGTGCAGGCGAACGCATCGCCGTCTTTCCCGAAGGCACGACCAGCGACGGCGCCAGTCTGATGTCCTTCCGCCCGGCCCTACTGCAGGCGGCAATCGACGCCGACAGCGCCCTGCAGCCATTGGCGCTGCGCTACCTCGACCGTGGCGGGGCGATTGCTGTCGACGTCGCCTACGCCGGCGACACAACATTCTGGCAATCGCTGTGCGCCATCGCCGGCGCACGCGGTGTGACCGCCAATCTGACCGTGCTCGATACCGTCGCCGCCAGCACCCTGTCGCGCCGCGAGCTCGCCTGGCACGCGCAACAGGCCATCCATGGCGCGCTCAGCCGGCATGGTCCGGTGGTGCAAGCGGAAACAGGAAGGGACGCCGCAACCCTTGGCGGCGAACTGGCTGAGGCGACCGCCTGAACCAATTGAAGCAGCGTTTCGTGCAAGCACCTCACGCACTGTCGCCAGAAATTTCTCCGGCACGTCCATGATGACGGCGACTGCCGCCGGCCGAGCGCATCGGCGAGCGACGAATCACCAGTCCTCGCGGGACAAAGGTCAGCCTGTGTACTTGGTCATTTCGCTGAAAAAGGCGAATTCCATCATGCCATAGCCGACTTCGCCATTCAGCGTGAAGCGCGCCGGTGTTTCGAGCAGCCCCAGCATCATGTCGTCGTTGTAGTTGTAGTGCGCCTTCTGCACCACCAGTTCCGGCCCCTGGTACATGCCATGGCGCCAGTCCTGTTCGAGACCGTAGCCCGTACCCATGGTCAGGTAGGTTTGCAGCAGCGGCGTGCCGCGCAGTTCGAGCGGACCGCCCGGCGCATCGGGGAAGCGCACCACGGCCTCCTTCATGTCGGCCATGTACTGCATGGCCGAATTGAACACATGATCGTGCTCGGGACGACCCAGGCATTCGGGCTCGCGATTCGGGTCCTTCCAGATACGCATGCCTTCCTCGACGGTGCGCTTGCCATCGCTGGTTTCATTGACCAGATACATCAGCGCAAAATCCTTGAACAGGATCGGGAAGTAGTTCCACATGCCTTCCATCGAAGGCGTGCCAAGATGAATGCCCTTCGGCTCTTCCTCGCCCACCGGACGCACGCCCCAGGAGCGGTCGCGGCTGCCCATCCATTCATCGGGCGTGATGTTGTAGGTCTTGTCGCCAACTTTCAGCGTACCGGTCCAGGTGCCCAGCTGGGCGAAGCGCGTGGTGTCGAACAATACGCGGCCATGCTTGCGAATGTAGTGACGCGGCTCCAGAAACGCCTTGTGCGCACCGTCAAACACGACATCCAGCTCGATGCCATGCTCGTTCTTTTCCAGTACCACGCGAATCTTCTGCAAACCTTCGAGCACCTCGATCCGCATCGGCCCCACCGAGATATCCGAGCGATCGCCGAGCGGCTGCGAAGCGCGCACCACGTCATGCACATCGCCATGGCGCACCAGCACGAAACCGTCCTGCACAGCGAGATTCGGGTACTGGCCGAAACCGAACACGACGAAGATGTCGCCGGTCTTGTTGAACAGGTTGAAGTAGTAGCGATCATAGAAATTGCGATCGCTGGTGCCGGTGAAACGCACGACATCGGAGATCTGATGGATCGGGTAATCGTCGAACTTCGAAAGCATGGCGAGGTCTCCTGTTAAATGGCCAGCGCGGTGAATGAACTGCCGCCAACGCTGCGGCGAATGAAACGGCCATTCTAAAGCACGACGATTCTGCTGTGCAGCCAAACTGCGAGCATGGAGTGGCCTCGCTATAATGAAATCCCGCTTTCAAATCACCGCCGGAACGACACCCCCATGGGAAACCGCCTCTCGAAAATCTATACCCGCACCGGCGATGCCGGCACCACCGGACTCGGCGACGGTAGCCGGACCGGCAAGGACAGCCTGCGCATCGCCGCACTGGGCGATGTTGACGAATTGAATTCCACGCTGGGCGTGCTGCTCTGCGAGCCGCTGCCTGAGGAAATTGCCGACCTCCTGAGCGGCATCCAGCACGACCTGTTCGACCTCGGCGGCGAGATCTGCATCCCCGGCGCCAATCTGCTCGGTACGGGCCAGCCGGCGCGCCTCGAAGCCGTCATCGACCGCTACAACGCCACGCTCGCACCGCTCAAGGATTTCATCCTGCCGGGCGGCTGCCGCGCCGCGGCGCTCGCCCATCAGGCGCGCACCGTCTGCCGGCGCGCCGAGCGCACCGTGGTCACCCTGGGGCGCAGCGAAACCATCTCCGACACCGGCCGCCAGTATCTGAACCGCCTGTCGGACCTGCTGTTCGTCCTCGCCCGCATCCTGAATCGCGAAGCCGGGCGCAGCGATGTACTCTGGCAGAAGGGCAAGAACGCCTGAGAGGCCAAAGCCATGACGCAATCGACCGTCCAGCCAGCCGCCTACCGTCCGCGCCACAAGCTGCGCTTCGTCACGGCCACGGCGTTGTTCGACGGCCATGATGCATCGATCAACATCATGCGCCGCATGCTGCAAGCCAG
The DNA here is from genome assembly GCA_052034445.1 of Pseudomonadota bacterium. Taxonomy (GTDB): domain Bacteria; phylum Pseudomonadota; class Gammaproteobacteria; order Burkholderiales; family Rhodocyclaceae; genus Sterolibacterium. The sequence goes on from JBPOIN010000011.1 coordinate 30,995, forward strand.
TAGCACAGAAGTCATTCATCTGGGGCACAACCGTTCGGTCGGCGAAATCGTCGCGGCGGCCGTGCAGGAGGACGTGCACGGCATCGCCGTGACCTCTTATCAGGGGGGGCATGTCGAATTCTTCAGATACCTGATCGATGAACTGCGCCGCCACCATGCCGGCCACATCCGCGTGTTCGGCGGCGGTGGTGGCGTGATCATTCCGGCCGAAATCGCCGAATTGCAGGCGTATGGCGTGACGCGCATCTATTCGCCGCAAGACGGTCAAACCCTCGGTCTGCAAGGCATGATCAATGAAGTCATGGCGGCGGCCGACTGCGATCTCTCCGCCTCCGCGCCAGCGCCCAACCAGGTGCTCGAAGCCCTCGCCACCGGCGAGCGACGCAGGCTCGCACAGGTCATCACGGCACTCGAAAACCAGATCTATCCGGCCGAAACCCAGCAGCAACTGCGCGTGGCGGCCAGCACCTGCCGAACCCCGGTCCTCGGCATCACCGGCACCGGCGGCGCCGGAAAATCCTCGCTGACCGACGAGCTCGTCCGGCGCCTGCGTCTCGACCAGCAAGAGCGCCTGAAGATCGGCATCCTGTCGATCGACCCCTCGCGCCGACGCAGCGGCGGCGCCCTGCTCGGCGACCGCATCCGCATGAACGCCATCGACCACCCGCAGATCTACATGCGCTCGCTGGCGACGCGCGACAGCGGTTCGGAATTATGCCCGGCCCTGCCCGAGGTCATCGCCGCCTGCAAGCTGGCAGGCTTCGATCTGCTGATCATCGAGACCTCCGGCATCGGCCAGGGCAATGCCGCGATCGCGCCGCTCGTCGACGTGGCGCTGTATGTCATGACGCCAGAATTCGGCGCGGCCAGCCAGCTGGAAAAAATCGACATGCTTGATTTCGCCGATTTCGTTGCCATCAACAAATTCGACCGCAAGGGCGCCGCGGATGCACTGCGCGACGTGCGCAAGCAGTATCAGCGCAATCACCAGCGTTTCGCAGAGCCACCCGAAGCCATGCCGGTCTTCGGCACCATGGCCGCACGTTTCAACGACGCTGGCGTGACGGCCCTGTACCGGGCGCTGTCTGCGACCCTCTGGCCAGACCTGGCGCCAGGTGCAACGACCATGCCTGTGTGCGACAGCCAGCACGCCGCACCAACCCCAGCCATCGTGCCGGCAGCGCGCACGCGCTATCTGGCCGAAATCGCTACGTGCATACGCGACTACCGCCAGCACGTCGACCAGCAGATCGAACAGGCGCAACGTCTGCAGGCGCTACGCAGTGCGCGTCAGCAACTCGCCGCGGCCGGCAAGGACACCACCGATTGCGAGACCCTGCTGCGCGCCCAGGAGCAGCGGCTCGACGCAACGACCCAGCATCTGCTCAACGCCTGGCCCGCGACCCGAGCCCGCCACGCCCAACTCGAACAGGAAGCCGCACAGCACGCAACACCCGGCAACGCAGCCACCCTGAGCGGCCTGCACATTCCGCGCGTGGCCTTGCCGCGTTTCACGGACGATGGTGCACTGCTGCGTTTCCTGCGCCTCGAAAACCTGCCCGGCCATTTTCCCTACACGGCCGGCGTCTTCGAGTTCCGCCGCGAGAACGAGGATCCGACGCGCATGTTTGCCGGCGAGGGCGACGCCCAGCGCACCAACCGCCGCTTTCACCAGCTGTCCGCCGACATGCCCGCCAAGCGCCTGTCCACGGCCTTCGACTCGGTCACACTGTACGGTTGCGACCCCGACGAGCGCCCCGATATCTACGGCAAGATCGGCAACTCGGGCGTCTCGATCGCCACGCTCGACGACATGCGCGCGCTGTATGCGGGTTTCGATCTCTGCGCGCCGAACACCTCGGTGTCGATGACCATCAACGGCCCGGCGCCGATCGTCCTGGCAATGTATTTCAACGCCGCCATCGACCAGCAGACCGAGCAATTCACTGCCCGCACGGGGCGCACGCCCGATGCCGGCGAATACGCCGCACTCAGGCAGCGCACGCTGAGCGCACTGCGCGGCACGGTGCAGGCCGACATCCTCAAGGAAGATCAGGGCCAGAACACCTGCATCTTCTCGACCGAGTTCGCGCTGCGCATGATGGGCGACATCCAGGAGTACTTCATCGCCGAGCAGATCCGCAATTTCTACTCGGTGTCGATCTCCGGCTATCACATCGCCGAAGCCGGTGCGAATCCGATCTCCCAGCTAGCCTTCACGCTGGCGAATGGCTTCACTTATGTCGAAGCCTATCTGGCGCGCGGCATGGCCATCGACGACTTCGCTCCGAATCTGAGCTTTTTCTTCAGCAATGGCATGGACCCCGAATACAGCGTGATCGGCCGCGTCGCGCGGCGCATCTGGGCGGTCGCCATGCAGCAGCGCTATGGCGCCAACGAGCGCAGCCAGAAACTCAAATACCACGTGCAAACCAGCGGCCGCAGCCTGCATGCACAGGAAATGGACTTCAACGACATCCGCACCACGCTGCAAGCGCTGACCGCCATCTACGACAACTGCAACAGTCTGCACACCAACGCCTACGACGAGGCCGTGACGACGCCGACCGACGCTTCGGTGCGCCGCGCACTGGCGATCCAGCTCATCATCAACCGCGAATGGGGCCTGGCGAAAAACCAGAATCCGCTGCAGGGCGCCTTCATCATCGACGAGCTCACGGATCTCGTCGAAGCTGCGGTACTCAAGGAGTTCGAGGCGCTGGCCGAACGCGGCGGCGTCCTCGGCGCCATGGAAACCGGCTACCAGCGCAGCAAAATCCAGGAAGAGTCGCTCGAATACGAACGCCGCAAGCACGATGGCAGCTATCCGATCGTCGGCGTAAACACCTTCCGTGCCCCACAAGCCGTCAGCCCCCCGGAAATCCCGTTGGCGCGCTCGAGCGCGGCGGAAAAGCAGGCGCAAATCGAGCGCCTGCGTGCCTTCCAGCAACGCCATGCCGGACAGGCTGGCCCCATGCTGGCGCAACTGCAGCAGACAGCCCTGGCCGGTGGCAATATTTTTGCCGCGCTGATGGACGCCGTACGCGTCTGCTCGCTGGGCCAGCTCAGCCAGGCGCTGTTTGCAGTGGGCGGCGAATATCGCCGCAATATGTAAAATCGCGCACCGCCTGCCTGCACAAAAATTCGCAATTTTCTTGCTTCATGTCATGGTTCTGTAAGCAAGCCTCTGATATAAATCAAGGGTTTTTCTGACCATCAAAAAGGAAGCAGCAATGGCAATCCAAAATATCGGCATCATCGGCGCAGGCACGATGGGCAACGGCATCGCTCAGGCCTGCGCCGCTGCGGGCCTCAACGTGATCATGCTCGACATCAACGATGCGGCCCTGCAGCGCGGCCTGAATACGATCAGCACGAGCCTGGATCGCCTGATCAAACGTGAAAAAATCAGCGCGGCCGAAAAGGATGCCGTGATGTCGCGCATCAAGTCCACCACACAGCAAGCCGACTTTGCCTCGTGCGATTTCGTGATTGAGGCCGCCACCGAAAATATGGAGCTCAAACTCAAGATCGTGCGCGAAGTCGAGCAACATCTGAGTCCGACAGCCATCATCGCCAGCAACACGTCGTCGATCTCGATCACGCGCCTCGCGGCCATGACCAAGCGCCCCGACCGCGTCGTCGGCATGCACTTCTTCAACCCGGTGCCGGTCATGGCGCTGATCGAAATCATCGACGGTCTGCAGACCAGCGCCGAGACTCACGCCCAGGTCAACGAACTTGCCAAGCTGCTCGGCAAGACGCCGATCACGGTGCGCAACAACCCGGGGTTCGTGGTGAATCGCATCCTCTGCCCGATGATGAACGAAGCCATCTTCGCCTTCTCGGAAGGTCTGGCGACCGTCGAGGACATCGACAACGGCATGAAGCTCGGCTGTAACCACCCGATCGGCCCGCTGGCGCTGGCCGACATGGTCGGCCTCGACACACTGCTGGCAGTCATGGAAGTCCTCTACTCGAACTTCAACGACTCGAAATACCGCCCGGCTCCGCTGCTCAAGGAAATGGTCGATGCCGGCTACCTGGGCCGCAAGTCCGGGCGCGGCTTCTACCAGTACGACACCAAGTAAGCGCTACACGCCTGCTGCCCGCAACGCCGGCCTGTTTCGCGACAGGCCGGCGTTGCGCATTCGGGCCACCGGCATTGCACCGGGATTCCCCGATATGGGGCAATCGGAATACCCCTATCAGCCGTACCCATTATTTCGCGGCACAAGGCATGCTAATCTTTTGAATTCACCATTACCATTGATGCAGAAAGAGGAAGCCATGCAGCCCAACGAATCCAATGCCGGCGAGGCCGTGCGCATCGTCACCAAACACACCTTCCGCAAGGAATTCATGGAGATTCTCGAAACGCTGGCCAAGACCACGTTCTCCGACTTTGCCAGCGACGCCACCAACAACGGTTTCCCCGCGCAATGCAGTGAAGGCGAGGACAGCGACGGCAATCCCTACATGTCGGTGCGCTTCCTGCTGAATCGTGAAGGCAAACTCGGCGAACACCCGGAAAACGAATGTCTGTTCGTGCTGAAGGGGCTGCTCAAGGAGAAGATGGTCGAAATCACCGCGGCCTATGACCAGCGCCCGGGCAAGAACGGCGTCGGCGTCGACCGTCAGGATCTGATGTCAACCAACCAGATCAGCCTCGAAGATTCGCTGACGGCGTTTTTGCAACGCGCCCTCGACGCACACCAGCCGCACCAGCCGCGCATGCCGGACTGAAGCCGGACTGGGCGTCGCGCTTAGGCGCCCAGCAGACTCTGCCAGCGCACCAGATGTTCCGGCGCCGTGGGGTCGCCCTCGGCCGGCGCCCACGGCGCGCATTCGGCGGGAATCAGCGGCGCATACGGGCCGGCCTTGGCCTCGAAGAACAACGTGCCGGGTTCGAGCGCCAGCACCGTATGCCAGCAGCCATGCGGAATATCCACGCCGCAGCAGGCGCCGCCCGGCGTCAGCACCACCGCCTGCAGCACCGCGCCATGCACATCGAAGGTCACGAGGCCCAGACGGCCGCGCAATACCAGCATGGTCTCGTCCTTCTCGGCATCAAGATGGCGATGCGGGCGGATATACGACCCCGGCTCGATGGCGTTGAGCAAGCGGTGCGCCGGGAAATCATCGGCGGGGTGGAAGTTGAGATTCTTGCGCTGACGCGGACTGGCGGCGGCGACAGCGCTCAGCTCGTCGAGCAGGGCCGCATCAATCAGGGTCGCACGCAGGGGGGAGGCGGGAATGCTCATGATCGGGTCTCCTGAATCACGCTGTTTCAAGCATAGACCACCCGCACATTTTCCTTGCTGAGCCACTCGCTCAGCGCTTCGAGCAGGGCGTCGTCAAGGCGCACGCGCCAGGTGTCGGCGAGGCCGATCTCGACTTCGGCCACGGCGTTGCGATACGACACACACACCGGGCAGCCGCCGCTGCGATAGGGGGCCAGCAACGCGCGCAGTTTCTCGGCATTCGAGCCGCCGTTCATCGACAGGCGCAACTGGCGCGCGAAACGGCTGCGCGCCTCGCCGAGCGTCAGCAGGCGTTCGGCAACCACGCGCAGACCACCGCTGAACTGGTCCTCCTGCACCTTGCCTTCGACGAGCAGCAGTTCGTCTTCCTGGATTTTGGCGCGCTCGGCCTCAAAGAGTTCGTTGAACACCGTGACTTCGATCTGCGCCGAGGCGTCGTCGATCATCACGATGGCCATCTTGCCGCGCCGCGTCATCTGCGTGCGCGTGGACACCACGATGCCGGCCATCAGCACCGGTTCGCGCTGCGCGCCGAGCTGCGCCAGCGGGCGCTTGATGAAGCTGCCCAGATCGGCGCGATAGGTGTGGAACGGGTGGCCCGAGAAGAAGAAGCCCAGCGCCTGCTTCTCCTGCAGCAGCAACGCACGCTCGTCCCAGCGTGGCGCCTCGACATAGTGCGGGTTGTCCGCACCGCCCGCACTGTCGTCGCCGAACAGATTGTCCTGCAAAGCGTGGCGTTCGGCCTGCTCGGCGGCTTCGAGCGCCACGCCGACCGAGGCCAGCAGACGCGCGCGATGCGGCTGGCCGGCCACGCCGATGCCGTCGATAGCGTCAAAGGCGCCGGCGCGGATCAGCGCCTCGATGACGCGCCGGTTCACCACGCGCTTGTCGATGCGCCGGCAGAAATCGAACAGATCGGCGAACGGCCCGGCGTCGCGCGCCTTGAGAATCGCCGCCAGCGCCGCCTCGCCGGTGCCCTTGATGGCGCCCAGACCATAGCGGATGGTCTTCGCATCGACGGGGTCGAAGCGAATGCCGCCGGCATTGATGTCGGGCGGCAGGAAACGGATGCCGTTGGCCAGACAGTCCTGGTAAAACAGCTGCACCTTGTCAGTGTCGGCCATTTCCGAAGACATCGTCGCCGCCATGAAGGCCGCCGCGTGATAGTGCTTGAGCCAGCCGGTCTGGAACGCCACCAGCGCATAGGCGGCCGAGTGCGACTTGTTGAAGCCGTATTCGGCGAATTTCTCCATGAGGTCGAACAGCTGTGTCGCCACCTTGGGGTCAACGTGATTCTTGAGCGCCCCCTCGGTGAAAATTTCGCGCTGCTTGGCCATTTCCTCGGGCTTTTTCTTGCCCATCGCGCGGCGCAGCATGTCCGCGCCGCCCAGCGTATAGCCAGCCAGCACCTGGGACACCAGCATCACCTGTTCCTGATACACGATCACGCCGTAGGTCGGCTTGAGCACCGGCTCCAGCGCCGGATGGAAATACTCGGCCTTGGCGCGGCCGTGCTTGCGGTTGATTAAGTCATCCACCATGCCCGAACCCAGCGGGCCCGGCCGGTTCAGCGCCATCAGCGCGATGATGTCCTCGAAGGTATCGCCCTTCAGACGCTTTTCGAGATCCTTGGCCGAGCGCGATTCGGACTGAAACACTGCCGTGGTGTTGCCGGCGGCGAACAACGCGTAAGTAGCCTTGTCGTCGAGCGGAATGTCCTCAAGGCGGAAATCCTTGAGCTCAGGGTTCAGCCGGCGCACCGAGCGCACGGCCTCATCGAGAATCGTCAGCGTGCGCAGGCCGAGGAAGTCGAACTTGACCAGACCTGCCTTCTCGACGTCATCCTTGTCGAACTGGCTGACCACCGACTGCGTTTCACCATCGACCTCGCCCTGCGCCGAATACAGCGGGCAGAAATCCGTCAGCTTGCCGGGCGCGATCAATACGCCGCCGGCATGCATGCCGATGTTGCGTGTCAGGCCTTCGAGGCGCTCGGCAAGATCCCAGAGTTCGCGAATTTCCTCTTCCTGCTCGATGCGCTGGCCGATCACCGGCTCCTTCTCGCGCGCCTCGGCCAGCGAGATGCCGAGTTCGTTCGGAATCAGCTTGGCGAACTGGTCGACGAAATTGAAGCCCAGATCGAGCACGCGGCCGACGTCACGGATCACGGCCTTGGTGGCCATGGTGCCGAAGGTGGCGATCTGCGACACGGCATGCGCGCCGTATTTCTTCTTGACGTAGTCGATCACACGATCGCGGCCGTCCTGGCAGAAGTCGATATCGAAGTCGGGCATCGACACGCGCTCGGGATTCAGGAAGCGCTCGAAAAGCAGATCGTAGGCCAGCGGATCCAGATCGGTAATTCCCAGCGCGTAGGCGACCAGCGAACCGGCGCCCGAGCCGCGCCCGGGGCCGACCGGCACACCATTGTTCTTGGCCCAGTTGATGAAGTCCGCCACGATCAGGAAGTAGCCTGGGAAGCCCATCTGCTGAATCGTATTGATCTCGAACGCCAGGCGCTGCAGATACTCGGGGCGCTTGGCCTCGCGCTGCTCCGCGTCGGGATACAGCTGGACGAGACGCTTCTCCAGACCTTCGGCGGCCTGCTGCGCCATGAACTCGTCGATGGTCATGCCGGGCGGCGTGGGAAACTGCGGCAGCTTGCTCTTGCCGAGCTCGACCGTCAGGCTGCAACGCCGTGCGATCTCGACGCTGTTCTCGATGGCTTCCGGCAGATCGGCGAACAACTCGGCCATCTCGGCCTGCGACTTGAAATACTGTTCCTCGGTGAAGACCTTCGGCCGCCGCTTGTCGGCCATCACATAACCTTCGGCGATGCAGACGCGCGCCTCATGAGCCTTGAAGTCGTCGCGCTCCATGAACTGGATCGGCTGCGTCGCCACCAGCGGCAGGGCCAACCGCCCGGCCAGCGCGACGCTTGCCGCCACCAGCGCCTCGGCCTGCGGCTGGCCATAGCGCTGCACCTCGATGTAATAGCCGTTCTGAAAAGTTTGCGCCCACTCGCGCGCGCACGCCTCTGCCTGTTCGATCTTGCCGGCCAGCAGCAGCTGGCCGACATCGCCTGAGGCGGCGCCAGAAATGGCGATCAGGCCGCTGTTGTCGCCATTCGCCAGCGCGGCACGCGAAATCTCGGCACGCCCATGACGGCGCGGGCGCAGATAGGCCTGGCTCAGCAATTCGCACAGCCGCAGATAGCCGGCGCGATTCTTGACCAGCAGCAGCATGCGGGCGCCCGCATCGCGGCCGTTGCTCTGCGTCAGCGCACCTGCCGCAGACTGGGCGGCAGGGGTGGCCGGCGCATCTTCGGCAATCCAGGCATCGCAGCCGATGATCGGCTTGATCCCGGCGCCGCGGCAGCCGGTGTAAAACTTGACCATGCCGAACAGGTTCGCCAGATCGGTCAGCGCCAGCGCTGCCATGCCATCCGTGAGCGCACGTGCCACGGCCTTATCCAGCCGGACGATACCGTCGGTGATCGAATATTCGCTATGCAGCCGGAGATGGACGAACTGGGGGGAAGGCATAACGCGGGATTTTACCCTGACTGAAGACGCCGGGGATTATCGTCATGCGGCAGATGCTCCTGTTCAGGCGCCCGCTGGGCAGGATCCTCCTGCCGCCCCGCCTGCGGAGGTTTATTTACACCGTTTTTACAACGTCTGTAGGACACTGTTCGCCGTCTCCTTCCGGTGCGTCATGACCGCCATGAATCTTCGATTACCGACACGCTGGCGCCGTGCCCGCTACCCGCTGGCCATTGCGCTGTGCACCACGACCATGCTGGCCGCGCTCCCGCTGCGCGACCAGCTGAATATCGCCAACATCGACATGCTGTTCCTGCTCACGGTGTTTGCCGTCGCGATCGCACTCGGTCGCGGGCCGGCGGTGATGGCCGCGCTGCTTGGCGTGGCGCTGTTCGACTTCTTCTTCGTCCCGCCGTTCCTGTCCTTCGCCGTCGCCGATGCGCAGTATCTGGTGACCTTCGGCGTCATGCTTACCGTCGGCCTGATCACCTCGCATCTGGCCGCCCAGCTTGCTGAACGCACCGAACAGGCCCAAGCCAGCGCGCAGGAAACCATGGCCTTGTATGAAGTGGCGCGCACGCTGGGCGGCGCGCTGTCAACCGATCAGGTGGCCGGGATCACGCGGGCGTTCCTGCATCAGCACCAGCTCGATGCGACCTTGCTGATCGCCGAAGCCGGCACGGAAACCGACTTCCAGGCCTATGGCCAACGCCCATTGAGCGCCATGGAGTGGAGCTTTGCACGCTCGGCCTTCGTGCGCCAATGTGTCATCGAGGCGGACAGCCTGGCCGATACCGGCATCGCGATTGCGTTCGTGCCGCTCAACGCCCCCAGCCATGTGCGCGGCGTGCTGGCCGTCGGCGCGCTGAACGGCGACGCCGAACAGGTACGCCGCCAGCGCCCGATGCTGGAAGCACTGGCCTCGCTGGTGGCGCTGATTGTCGAACGGCTGCTCTACGCCGCGGCCGCCCAGCAAAGCGAAATGCAGATCGCCGCGGAACGCTTGCGCTCATCGATTCTGGCCTCGCTGTCACACGATCTGCGCACGCCGCTCACCAGTCTTGTTGGCCTCGCCGACACCCTGGCCCAGCCGCAGCCTCAGCTCACGGCGGCGGTCGCCGAAACGGCCGGCATCATCCGCGATCAGGCGCATGCCATGCATCATCTGCTGTCGAACCTGCTCGAAATGGCGCGCCTGCAGAGCGGCGGCATCACGCTCAACAAGGAGTGGCAGCCGTTCGTCGAAGTCGTCGGCTCCAGCACGCGCCTGCTGGCCGATTCGCTGGCGACGCGCCAGCTTGAAATCGATATTCCGGCGGATCTGCCGCTGGTGTGTTTCGACGCCGTGCTGATGGAACGCGTGGTGTGCAATCTGCTGGAGAACGCCGTCAAATATTCGCCCGCCGGCGCCCGCATCCACCTGCAGGCCAGCACCAGCGGCGGACAATTCGCGCTGGCGGTCTGCAACGCGGGCGCGGCCTTTCCGGCCGACAGGCTCGACCAGGTCTTCGAACTCTTCGTGCGCGGCGCGCATGAAGCGCCGACGCCCGGCACCGGCATGGGACTGGCCATCTGCAAGGCCATCATCACGGCGCACCAAGGCCGCATCGTGGCCGAAAATCACCTGGGCGAAGCCTGCGTGCGCTTTACGCTGCCGCTCGGCACACCGCCGACGCTGGCCGACGAGGGAGCGCCATGAAGGAAATCCCAGCGCAACTGATCGTGGTCGAGGATGAACCACAGATCCGTCGCTTCGTCTGCGACGCATTGAAACGCGAGGGATGGACGACCTCCGAAGCCAGCAGCGCGCGTCAGGGCCTGGATGCGGCAGCGGCCAACAACCCGCATCTGGTGATCCTGGATCTAGGCTTGCCCGACATGAGCGGTCTCGAATTCATCCGCGATCTGCGCAGCTGGTCGCAAGCGCCGATCCTGATCCTCTCCGCCCGCTCAGCCGAGCAGGACAAGATTGCCGCGCTGGATGCTGGCGCCGATGATTATCTGGCCAAACCATTTGGTATCGGCGAGCTGCTGGCCCGGGTGCGCGCCCTGCTGCGTCGCCACGCCCAGGGCAATCACGCGACGCCACTGCATCAGTTCGGCGAAATCGCCGTGGATCTGGCGCGCCACCAGGTCTGCCGTGCCGGCGCCGAGGTGCACCTGACCCAGCATGAATACTGCCTGCTGGCCGTGCTGCTCGCCAATGAGGGCAAAGTGCTGACCCACCGTCAGCTCATGCGCGATGTCTGGGGCCCCGGGCACACCGAGCAAAACCACTATCTGCGCATTTACATGGGGCGATTGCGCCAGAAACTCGAACGCGACCCGACGCAGCCGCAACATCTGCTCACAGAAACCGGCGTCGGCTATCGCTTTCAATCCTGACTCACCGGTTCCCACCCACCTCACCCGACTCGTCCGACTCACTCGTTACGCAAGGAATGCGCATGTCCGCAACCCACTCCAATGAAAAACTGGCGGCCCTTTCGCTGGCCGCACTGGGCGTCGTCTATGGCGACATCGGCACCAGCCCGCTGTATGCGCTCAAGGAAGTTTTCGGCGGCGCCCACCACCCGGTGCCAATCACGCCGGAAAATGTGCTGGGTATTCTGTCGACCATCCTTTGGTCGCTGATGGTCGTCGTCAGCCTCAAATATGTCACCTTCATCATGCGCGCCGACAACAAGGGCGAAGGCGGCATCATGGCCTTGATGGCCCTGGCCATGCGCCCATTGCTGAAACAATCCGGGAGCCGGCGCACGGTGTTGATGCTTGGGCTGTTCGGTGCCGCGCTGTTGTATGGCGATGGCGTCATCACCCCGGCGATGTCCGTGCTGTCCGCCGTCGAGGGGCTGGAGATCGCCACCCCGGCCTTCAAACCCTATGTTCTGCCAATTTCCCTGGTCATCCTGGTGACGCTGTTCGCGGTGCAACAACGCGGCACAGCCGCCGTCGGCCTGCTGTTCGGCCCGATCATGGTGCTGTGGTTCGCCGCGCTCGCCATTCTGGGCGGCCTGAGTATCAGCCAGACGCCAGCCGTGCTGGCCGCCATCAATCCGATGCATGCGCTGAATTTCTTCATGGCCAACCCGACCCTCGGCTTCTTTGCGCTCGGGGCGACGGTTCTGGCCCTCACGGGCGCCGAGGCGTTGTATGCCGACATGGGACACTTCGGCCACAAACCGATTCAATACGCCTGGTTCGGGCTGGTCCTGCCGGCCTTGCTGCTGAATTACTTCGGCCAGGGCGCATTGCTGTTGCGCGACGCCCAGGCCATCGTCAATCCCTTTTACTTGCTGGCGCCAAACTGGCTGCTGCTGCCGATGGTCGCACTGTCGACCACGGCCACGGTGATCGCCTCGCAGGCAGTGATTTCGGGCGCTTTCTCCATCACGCAACAGGCCATCCAGCTGGGTTTTGCGCCGCGCATGGAAATCAATCACACCTCCGACCAGCAGATCGGGCAAATCTATCTGCCGGGCATCAATTGGTCGTTATTACTCGCGGTGATAATCCTGGTCATCGGTTTCGGCAGCTCCTCGAACCTGGCCGCGGCGTATGGCATCGCCGTCACCGGCACCATGCTGATCACCGACATTCTGGCCTTCGTCGTCGCCCGCCATGTCTGGGGCTGGCCGGTCTGGAAAGCCATTCTCGGCGCCCTGCCGTTCGCCATCATCGATCTGGCCTTCTTCTCGGCGAACTCGGTCAAGATCTACGATGGTGGCTGGTTTCCGCTGCTGTTCGGCTTCGCCATCTACCTGCTGCTGGCGACCTGGAAGCGCGGCCGCGACATGCTGCGCCGACGTCTGACAGCCGACGCCATGGACCTCAAGAGTTTTGTTGCCGGCATCGACGACAGCGTGATCCGCGTCCCCGGCACCGCTGTGTTCCTGGCCCCCGACATCGACAGCGTGCCGAATGCCATGCTCCACAGCCTCAAGCACTACAAGGCCCTGCATCTGCGCAATATCGTGGTCTCGGTGACGATTCTCGATGTGCCGCGCTGCACGGAATCGAAACGCGTTGCGGTACGCCGAATGGACAACAACTTCTGGCAGGTCAAGGTGTTCTATGGCTTCATGGAATCGCCGAATCTGCCCGCGGCCATGGAATGGTGCGCCGAAGACGGGCTCGATCTCGATCCGATGGACACCTCGTTCTTCCTCGGCCGCGAGACGCTGATTCCCAAGCTCGGCTCCGAGATGGGCCTATGGCAGGAGCGGCTCTTCGTCGCGATGTTCCGCAATGCCGGCAGCGCGGCGGCCTTCTTTGCCTTGCCGCCGAATCGCGTCGTGGAGCTGGGGACGCAGGTCGAAATGTAGCGGCGTTCGTCTGCGCCGCCCGCTGCCTCAGGGCAAGCACCCGGCGCAGGGTTCGCCGCAGCCATCACCATTCATTTTGACTAAAGACTTTAGAGCCACCTGCGCGCCAACCCTTGCTGCATGGGCATGCTGCGGAAGAATTTTCAGCCCCCTGAAAATTCCGCCCACACGCGCAGGCCTGCCAAAGCCGGGCGGCTAGTGCGCGGCAAACCGATCAATCATTTGTCATTGACCGAATGAGTCTCCGCCGCCGGCGGCTGCCTCACCCAGTCGACCAGCGGCTGCCATTGCGCCCAATCCTTCTCGGCGCGCGCCGCCGACAGATCGAAGATACTCATGCCATGCGCGGCGACCTGCACATAGTTCTGCGTATCGCGCAGCATGGTCAGCACGGGCAAGCCCTGCGATTCAAGAAACCGTTCGAGTTCGTGCGCCGCGCGCGTGCGCGCATCGACGCGCATGCCAACCACGGCGATGAAAGTCTCGTGACGGCGCACGGCCTTTTCCGCCAGCAGCGTTTCGAAAAATGCCCGCGTCGCGAGAATGTCGAACAACGAGGGCTGCAGCGGCACGATCACGCGCTGCACGCGCTTGAGCACCTGTTCGAGCTTCTTGCCATGCATGCCGGCCGGGGTATCGAGCACCGCATGCGTCGTCTCGCGCGGCGGCCGCGCCGGCTTGCCCTCGGCGATCTCCCAGCTGGCGATGCGCGGCAGGAGCGGTGAGCGGCGGCGCAGCCACTCACGCGTCGATTGCTGGCGATCAATGTCGCCGAGCATGACGTTGCAGCCCTGGCGGGCCAGCCAGCCAGCCAGATTGGTCGACAGCGTGCTCTTGCCCGAGCCGCCCTTGGGATTGGCGATGAGAAAGGAATGCATGGCGTGGGACGAAAGATATGCGTGAAATGAGGGAGCGCCATCATAGCGCGCCGCCGGCTGAAAAACCTTCCGGGATAATTGCCGCACCGCAACAAAAACCCCGGCCTGTGGCAGAATGCGGAGTTATTTCGCTCCGGGAAACCATCATGAAACGCGTTGTCTTCAACCAAAAGGGTGGCGTCGGCAAGAGCACCATCACCTCCAATCTCGCCGCCATCGGCGCCGCCCAGGGCGCACGGACACTGGTCATCGACCTCGATCCGCAGGCCAACTCGACGCGCTACCTGCTCGGCGCGGCGGCCGACGATCTCGAACTTTCGGCCACCGAATTCTTCGACCAGATGCTGAGCTTCAAACTGCGACCGCGCGCGACGGAGGAATTCATCGTCGCCACACCGTTCGAGAATCTTCACCTGCTGCCCGCCCACGCCTCGCTCGAAGAGCTGCAGGCCAAGCTCGAATCGCGCTACAAGATCTACAAGCTGCGTGAGGCGCTCGACGCGCTCGAAGGCTACGATCAGATCTGGATCGACACGCCGCCCGCGCTGCACTTCTACACGCGTTCGGCGCTGATTGCCGCCGACAGCTGCCTGATCCCGTTCGACTGCGACGAGTTCGCGCGCCGCGCGCTGTACGCGCTGCTCGACAACGTCGCCGAAATCCGCGCCGACCACAACGACCGCCTGCAGGTCGAAGGCATCGTGATCAACCAGTACCAACCACGCGCCAACCTGCCGCAGCAGCTCGTGCAGGAATTGCGCGACGAAGGACTGCCGGTGTTGTCGACCATGCTTTCGTCATCGATCAAGATCAAGGAATCCCACCAGCAAGCCAAACCGATGATCCACCTCGACCCACGCCACAAACTGGCGCAGGAATTCGAGGCGCTCTACAACGAACTCGGCGGCGAGAAGCCCAAGACCAAGGCCGCCCCCAAGACAGCACGCAAGCAGCGCGGTTGAGGGAGTTGGGGGCGGCCATGTCACGTTAAAGCGCATGAAACCCTCAACAATCATCCTGCAATTCGTCTGCATAGCCCTTGGAACACTCTTCATGGTTGTAGGAGTAGTGGCGACAGGTAAGGATGCTTTTGGCGGCTTTTTGGCCGGAATGTTCCTTTTTTGTGGTGCGGCATTTCTTGGGACTGACCATACAACCAACCCACGGTCTCGCCACATATTCCAACGCCTCTTGGTCATGCTCGCTTCGCCCTTTTTGATCCTCGGCGCTTTATTAGTCCTTAAATTTGCGCTTGCTCAGAGATGGATGGCCGCACTCACGCTGCTTGGCCAACTACTGGTGTTTCTGGTGAATATTCTGGCTTGCGCCTACCCAAACCACCCTACCGTGCAGCGCATCCTCAAGCGCCTTGGTTTGACCAAGCAACAACAATAACTATGCACCTAGTCCGCAGTTTCAGAGCGGCGCCACGTCGAAAACCCAAACCACGCCGCAGCTCTCACGCCCCCACACCATGCCCACCTCACCGCCGCTCGATGATTCGGCCTTCCTGCAGGTCGTCGCGGCGACGCCGCTGGTTTCGCTTGATCTGATCGTCGTGCGCGGCGGCGCGGAGGTGTTGCTGGGGCGGCGCAGCAACCGGCCGGCGCGGGGGTTCTGGTTCGTGCCCGGCGGGCGCATTCGCAAGAACGAGACGATGGCGGCGGCGCTGCGCCGGGTGGCGCAGCAGGAGCTTGGTCTGGGCGCCGCGCTCGATGAGGGGCGTCTGCCGCTGCGCTGCCTCGGCGCCTTCGAGCATTTCTATGACGATTGCTTTGCCGGGGACGTGGGCGTGTCCACGCATTACGTGGCGCTTGGCCAGCGTCTCGATGTGGCGGCGGATTTTGCCTTGCCGCGCGCCGATGCGCAGCATGCGGAGTTGCGCTGGTGGCCGCTCGACGCCGCGCTCGCGGCTACCGAGGTGCATCGTTTCACGCAGGATTACTTGCGCGCCATCGTGGCCGCGGCGCCAGCGGGAGGCAGCGAATAATTCGCTGCGCAAGCGCCGGAAGCTGGTTCTGCCAGCCGGCGGTTGCGCAACGTAAGCAACGTAAGGGGGGGCTTACTTGAGGCCCGCCACGCCTTTTTGCAGCGCATTGTCGGAGAGCGGCGCGGCCGGTTTGGCGTCGGCCTTGGCGGCTTCGGACGCAGCTGCGGGTGCCGGCGGCGCGGCTTCCGCAGCGGGGATGGCGGCGAATTCGCCAACGAATTCGATCTTGGCCTTTTCGCGCAATTGCTTGATTTCTTTGCCAATGGTTTCGGCATTACGCTGATTGGCAAGGTATTGCTGGATCCGCGGGATGGCGGCGGCTTCGTCGATCGGCTGAATCTGCGCAGCCAGCAACAACACGACATGCGTTGTCTGTGCGGCCTCGATCACGGCGATCTGGCCTTCCTTGAGGGTGCTGTATTTGGGCAGCAGATCAAGCGGAATCTGTTCGGCGGTACGCACGCCGGCATTGGCGCCGAAACGGATGTTCTTGGCCTTGAGGCCGTTGGCGATGTCCTGCATGGTTTTGCTTTGGCCGACCAGTTGCTTGACTTCTTCGCGGGCGCTCGCCGGCGTCATGATTTCCTGCAAGTTGAAGACGCGCCGCTGGGCAAACAGTTCGGGATGTTCGGCATAGAACGTCCTGGCTTCGTCGACCGTCGGCTTCGGCAAGGCGCCAGCGATCTGCTCCAGATAGGCGCGCGCCAGCACTTCGGCCTTGGCGGCCTCGATGGCCTGCATGATATTCGGGTTGCGGTCGAGACGTTTCTCGATGGCCTGCTGCACGGCGAGCTGCTGGTCGACGAGCTTGTCGAGAATCTCGCGCTTGGCGCGCGCGGCGTTTTCAGCATTGACGCCTTCGGCCTTGGCGAGCAGGGCATTCAGCTGATGCACCGAGATTTCATCGGCATTGACCTTCACGGCGACCTGGGTGGCGGCTTTCTTTTCTTCGTGCTTGCTGCAGCCGCCCAGAATCAGCGCGGGAATCAGACACAGCCAGTATGGGTTGGTTTGCATCGTGCTTACCTCAAAAAATGAATTTGATTCGCTACAAAGTTCAGCGATACCGCGTAGAGCGGTGGATCGCGCCGTTTATCGCCCCCCCCTTTCAAAAGGCGTTGGAGGAGATCTCATGCTGCAGGTTCACACCTACTCCATCCTCACCCCGGCCTAGCCCTTGAAGGGACGGGAGGTTCACGCCTACTCAACTTCTTGGCGAATCAGGAAAAAGAATTTTTTGATTATAAATAAATATCCGCTCTCGCCGTGAGTGCTGTGGCAACAATGGCCTTGCATCACGATCAGAAGGACAGCTGAATGGTGCAATCGAGTGTCTTGTCGCGATAGCCCAGCCCGGCAAAATTCGAGGTGCGGTGTTCGTTTTGCAGCGAGGCTTCGAGCAACAGACTTTTAATGGGCGCCCAACTCACGGTGAGTTTTTCCTTGCGGGTCTGGTCCTGGCGCAACGCAAACGGCAGCGGCACGATCGGCCCTTGATAGTCACGCACACCACGCTCAAGGCGGGCTTTGACGGCGGTCCTGACCGACCATTGCCAGAGCGGGGCGACAACCAGGTTGCGGTTGATGGAATAGCTGCTCGTCGCTTCCCACCAGGGCGCATAGCTGCGCTGGGCGAGGATTTGCAACTGCGTGCTGCCACCGGCATTCCACGTGTAATCGAGCTGCCCGGCCGTGCCGCGATAATCGCGCGCGGCAAAATGTTCGTGCGTGCGCTTGAGGCGGGTGAGTGTGGCCTGCACGCGGGATTTTCCGCCCGGGTTCCAGAGCGCCTGCAGTTCGAGATCGTTTTGCGTCGCCCGGTTATCGAGTTGGGTAAGCGTAGCCGGCGTGCGGTGCAACCATTCGGTGCGCGCCGTGCGCGTCAGTAAGGTCAGAGTATTGTTGGCGGTCGTGACGTATTTGATGCCAAGCTGCCCGGAATCACTGGCGGTATCGCCGGTCTGCTGGACATACGCGGCGTTCTGACTCTTGCTGTGTCCCGCCGCGCCAACCAGGCGCCAAGTTTGATAGGCGCCGTACTGGAACGAGACATCGTGGGCGCTATTCACATTCACGTTGCGCACGAAACTGCGATAGTCGACGAAGCTGTTGAGGGTTTCACTGCGGCGGCTGACCATCCTGCCCGTCAGATGCGGCGTCACGGACCAGTTCCAGCGGGCTTCCGCATTCCTGGCCTGCATGTCGAGAAATCTATAGCGTCGATAGCTCTGGTTGGCGAGGCTGAAGCCCAGATGAAAGCGTTGCAGGGAATACGCCTTGTCGAAACTCATGCCAAGCGTATCGATGCGCACCGTATCGTCGCGCGCGCCATTGCCCCCCAGCGCCAGCGGTGGAGCAGCTCCCTCGTCCAGACGAAACAGATTGCTATCCCTGACGACGGTTTCGGCGACGAAAAGACTGAAGCTATCGTCGGCATCGGCGCGGACAGGACAGGCAATCAAACATCCCATCAACACCAGAAAACTCTGGCGCCATGGCCATCGGGCAAAGGGGCGCAGAGTAAAAACCGCACATTTTGCGCACACGCAGCGGGAGCAAATCGGGTTCATGCCGGGTTTCCGCCAGGAATCCGCGCGACAGATCAAATTGACGCACTGCACTACCATGTGATTGCCCTCAACCGGCATGCTTCGCCAAGGTTTCGAAAAACCCGACATTCTACTGGCAATCGAATTTGCGTTGCGGTATTCCACCGTCGTTATGCCGAAACCCGACCG
>JBPOIN010000119.1:0-21736 GCA_052034445.1 Pseudomonadota bacterium
CCAGATCAATGGATTGGCGACATTCACAGAAGCCGTACAGTCGTTCACCATGAGATCGCACTGTGTCAGATTGCCGCCGCGAATCGCGTACACAAGAATGCGCGGCGTCGCGCCGAGATTAAAAAGAGTACCGTTATTCGCACCGGCCACCCCGGTTCCAGCAGCCACAGCAACGTTCGATGCATTCGCCACGCCGACAGTAGCCACCGTCGTCAACACCAGATTGCACGCTGCGGCGCGCGGCGTAGTCGTTGGCGGCTGGGCGATCACCCGGTCACCAGCCACAAACGAAGTCGGCGTGGCGACTGCATTGGTAGCCGCGGCCGGCTGGGTCGATATGGTATGGCCCTCGGGCGCACCATTGCCATTGCCATTCACGACCTTCAACTTATCTGTATTGTCGTCTCCAGCGGGAATCGAGGCATGATTGATGGTCACGGGGGCCATCGCGTTGAGCGTCACGCCCGTCGGCAACTGCACATTGCAGCCCATCAGTTGCAAGGCGCTGATACCGTACCCGGCCTGACGGATGTCGCGCTGCAAACCATACAGCGCAATGGCGCCATTGTTCTGTGCATCATTACCGCCCAGGGAAGTGCGCTTCTGACCTTCGGCAAGCGAAAAAACCTGCATCATGACGATGATGCCCAACATGCCGATGACCATACCGATCATGATTTCAACCATGCTGAAACCAGCCGATGCGTGACGAGAGCGTATTGGAGTCCGGTGTAAAAACACGTTGTTCTCCTAGAGTATCTGAGCGACGACAGCGAACTGGTGCGCCGCCGCACCTTCCGTTTCGCCAGGCGCCAGCCAGAACAAAGTAATGGTCACCTGATTGTTGGCTGTATTCACGACAAAGAGGGGGGGGTTCGCCCCCACCCCCGGCAGTGTCGCCTGCACATCGGCCAGCCAGGTCGAATAAGCGGTGCCATTAACACCCGCGCCGCCCTGAAAAGACTGCAAGGTTGCAATCGTCCGGTTCGTTGCCCACATTTCTCCAATCAGGCGGTTGGCCAGCAAACTGGCATCCGACCGATATTTCGCATCACTCGAAGCCTTGACCGCTGATCCTTGCATGCCGACGACAGCCAGTATGCCCAAAGAAAAAATCAGGATGGCGAGCAATGCTTCGAGCATCATCGAACCACGCTGACTGGCGCGGGCCAAAACAGAAAAGGCAGGAATTTTGCGAGTTTTCACGTTAACACCCCTGGGGATCCGTTGAACCGCGTGTTGGGTCGCACATGCGAAGCTGCCCCCCCGGTGAAACGCGCACACGCAAACACCGCATGGCGCCGACTGGCTGACACGAACCTCCAACCGGGTTACTGATATCGATATCGACATTCCCCACCGGTACGGGCGTCAAGCGGCCGAGGCCGTTGAAAATAAAAGTCGCCTGCCCGGCCGCGACAACGGCATTCGCAGAACCTTCGGCCGCCGGTCGCACCTGAATAATGCGGGGCGCAGTGGTATCAGAAGGTGCACTGGCGCAGGCACCCGTCGGGTCATCCAGACTCACAACCCAACTACCGCCGCTTGTCGAGAGTGCGCAATCGTCACCCACCGAAGAAGCCAGTTGAAAACGTACTGTCGTATTGCGGCGCACCGCCTCTGCCCGCGCAAGCTGCAGGCCGTTTTGAATCGCCTCGGCCGAATTGCGGATCTGACCGTTTTGAATCCATTCAATGAAACTCGGCGCCCCCATGGACAGCAGCACAGCCACGATGACGAGTCCAATCATGAACTCGACCAGAGTCATGCCGCGCTGCAGATGCATTAACATGCGCCACCCTTTTTAGTGACCCAGCAGGTCGTGCTGGTCGTCCAACCGGCGGGTTCCGAAGGCACGCTGGTCGTGGCTTTAGCATTGTTTTCGTTGATGGTATAGATAAAACCAGCCATTGACCCTTTGCCGACCGCCTGCAAGGTATAGGCGCTGGCTGTTGCCGCCTCAGCACATGAAAAATCAAAATGCTGACTCGTCGCCGCATCTGTATTACACGCCGCAGCCCCCACATAAGTCCGATTGTCCTGATAATACTGTTCCATCTGCACGCGTTTGGTGGCCAGATTCGTCGTCGCATCAGGAATCTTCCCCCTCATCACATAATCGGTATAGGCTGGCAATGCCACCATGCTCAGAATACCGATGATGGCGACAACGATCATGACTTCGACGAGGGTAAAACCAAACTGTTTTTTCATGACTAGATTCCTGACTATGACCGGCATTCCTGGCGGCAAGTGCATTCCGCACCCAATAAAAGATCAAATCGTCCGAAAACCCCGTAAGCAACGGCCAGCAGTATGTTTTCTGTTTTTCAGAGCATCCGGCTCATCGTCGGTGAAAGACTCACAGGCATTTATCGAACCCTGTTGAGATAATAGCCAAATGAAAAAAGCAGTAAAGTTCGGGCGATATACGGTTTGATTTATTGCATGAACGGCCAGAAACCCTCCTCGCCCCCCCCCCTCACTCCGCGCGCCTCGGGTCCCATGCCGATGGCCGAGGATGAGGAAGCATCGCATTCCGCCAGAAAATTGGCCGCATGTGTTTTTCTGTCAAGCCTGTTACATCTGGCAATCCTCTGCCTCCCCTATCTGGGACAATCGCGCGAAGCAACACGCAGCGAAATTTATGGCCAGCGCAAACAATCGGTCGTCCTGAGCGCGCGTTTTTCAGCGCCCCGGCCCACGCTACTGGATACCCCAAAACCCGCCGAAACAACATCCGTGACAAGCGAAGGCCAACCGACCTCGGCCAGCGCGCCAAAGCATGAGCCAAAAACCACGGAAACATCGATCCAAAAAGCCGCACCAGCCGAAGAGATGCAAGACCAGGAGGCGCATGAAGGCGCCGATCTGCTGCCGATTCCGGCGCCGGTGTTCTACCCGGCCGAGCAACTCAGTAAAAAACCGCAACCCACAATGGCAACGGACCTGGAAGCGCCGGAGGTCACGCCTCTCATCGCTTCGGGGAGAATCATCCTCAAGCTATGGATCAGCGATCTCGGCGAAGTCGTCGAGGTTCAGATTGAAAAAACCAACATGCCGGAAGCATTCTCGCGCGTTGCCATTGCTGGTTTCAAGCGCCTGCGTTTCACTCCGGGTGTGCGCGACGGCCACCCCGTTGGCAGCACAATGCGCATTGAGGTCACCTACGACGACGGCAGGATGCCGCCGCCATGACGAGGACTGCGTTGATCAGGTAACGCTTCCCAGCAGTTCCTTGGGCAGCGGAAAGGTCGTCGTTTCAGGCGCCCCATCGATCTGCCGTACCGACTCGACGCCCCAGGATTTGAGACGTTCGATGACCTGCTCGACAAGCAGTTCGGGCGCCGAAGCGCCGGCCGTGACACCGACGCGCGCCTTGCCGGCAAGCCACTCCGGGTCCATCTGCTCGGCGCGATCGATCAGATACGCCGGCACCTTGAGATGCTGAGCAACTTCGCGCAGGCGATTCGAGTTGGAACTGTTTTTCGATCCAACGACGAGCACCACGTCACACTGCCCAGCCAGCAGCTTGACGGCATCCTGACGATTTTGCGTGGCATAGCAGATATCGTTCTTCTTCGGCCCGACAATCCCGGGAAAGCGCCCGACGAGCGCCGCGACAATCGTTGCGGCATCGTCCACCGACAGCGTGGTCTGCGTCACATACGCCAGCTGTGTCGGGTCGGCGACCTGCAGGTGCGCCACATCGGCCACATTCTCGACCAGATGCATGCCATCGCGCACCTGGCCCATGGTGCCCTCAACCTCGGGATGGCCGCGATGGCCGATCATGACGATCTCGCGCCCGGACTGGCGCATGCGCGCGACCTCGACATGCACCTTGGTGACGAGCGGACAGGTCGCATCGAACACGCGCAGGCCGCGCTTTTCGGCTTCCTCGCGGACCGGCTTCGGCACGCCATGGGCACTGAAAATCAGCGTAGCACCAGCGGGCACTTCGTCGAGCGCCTCGATAAACACGGCCCCCTTCTTGCGCAGATCATCGACCACATACTGGTTATGCACGACTTCATGACGCACATAGATCGGCGCGCCATACAACTTCAGTGCGCGTTCGACGATCTCGATGGCGCGTTCCACGCCGGCGCAGAAACCACGCGGATTTGCGAGCAGGACATCCATCCGGTCATTCACCTTTCAGATCCGGCACAGCATGCCGGACGGTTGAGCAAACAGGCGCGGCTTACAGCACGCCGATGATCTCGACTTCGAAGCACACCGACTTTCCCGCCAGCGGATGATTGAAGTCCACCAGCGCACCGCCTTCGCTGGTCTTGAGTACGAGGCCCTTGAACTTCTCGCCATTCGGTGCGGTGAATTCCAGCAGTGTGTTTTCCTGCGCACCGGGAACCGGCAGTTCGTCACGCGGCACACGCTGCACGAGCAGCTTGTTATGCGGTCCGAACGCCTGCTCGGGTTCCAGATTGAAAGTGCGGCGCTCCCCCACTGCCAATCCTTCGAGACAAGTTTCGAGTGTCGGCATGAGTTCGCCGCAGCCCAGCTTCAGCGTAGCCGGACGCGAGTCGAAGGTGCTGATCAGAATTTCATTCTCTCCCGCCGAGATCTTGTAATTCAGGGTGATCAGGCTGTCGGGTTTAACGGTTTCGCTCATGAGGTGGCTCCTTGCTGTTCGTGTTTGGTTTGCTGGTCGTGTTTGAATTGCTGCCAGAGCATCAGCGCAACGCCGACGCAGATCGCCGAATCGGCAACATTGAACGCCGGCCAGTAATAGCCGGCGACGTGAAACGAGAGAAAATCCACCACCGCGCCGTGGATCAGACGATCAATCACATTGCCCAGCGCACCGCCCAGCACCAGCGCCAGCGCACACGCATACAGCCGTTCGGTGGCATGCTGTTGCAACAGGCGCACCAGCCAAACCGAAATCACCAGCGCCAGCACGACAAAGAACCAGCGCTGCCAGCCATCGGCCTGGGCCAGAAAACTGAAGGCCGCCCCTCGGTTGAAGACGAACACCAGGTCAAAAAAACCCGTCACCATATGATGCTCGCCGAGCTGAAATGACGATGTCACGAGCCACTTGGTAAACTGGTCGAGCACCATCACCACGCTGCTCAAACCCAGCCATTTCGAGAGCTCACGCGAAAGCACGCGACTCCCCTTCGCCGTACAGATTGCTCACGCAACGGCCGCAGAGTTCCGGATGTTCGGCGCCATGCCGGGCATCCTGACCGACGTCCGCGCGCCAGTGCCAGCAACGGCCACACTTGGCATGCGCCGTCGCGGTGGCGATGATGGCCTCGGCGCCCGCATCGGCAGCCTTGACCAGCGTGGTCTTCGAGCAGATCAGTACGAAACGCAGGTCGTCGGCCAGGCTCGCCAGCAGCTCATACTTGGCGCCGCAGGCGCGAATCTCGACCTCGGCCTGCAACGACGAACCAATCTGCCCGGCCGTGCGCAGGTCTTCGAGCACCTTGCTAACTTCGGCGCGTACTTCGCGCACCTGGCGCCAGCGTTGCAACAGGTCTTCTTCTCCGGTTTGCGCGGGCAGCGCATGCCAGGTGCTCAGCATCACGCTCTCGGCGGCCTGGTCTGTCTTGCCGATCAGCGCCCAGATTTCCTCGGCCGTGAAGCTCAGGATCGGCGCCATGAGGCGGGTCAGGGCCTGCAGGATATGCCACAGCGCGCTTTGCGCCGAACGCCGGGCGACCGAATCGACTGCCGAGGTGTACAAGCGATCCTTGAGGATGTCGAGATAGAACGCGCCGAGATCCTCGGAGCAGAAATTCTGTAGCGCCTGCACGATCTTGTGGAAATCGTAGCTTTCGTAATCGGCGCACATCTGCGTCTGCAAACGACGCGTCAACGCCAGTGCGTAACGGTCGACTTCAAGCCATTCCGCCGGCGCCAGCAACTGCTCGGCGGCATTGAAGTCGGCGGTGTTGGCTAGCAGAAAGCGCAAGGTGTTGCGGATGCGCCGATAGGATTCGACCACGCGCTTGAGAATTTCGTCCGAGATTGTCAATTCGCCCGAATAATCCGTCGCCGCAGTCCACAGCCGCAGAATTTCGGCGCCCAGCGTATCCGACACCTGCTGCGGTGCGACCACATTACCCTTCGACTTCGACATCTTGTGGCCCTTGCCGTCGACCACGAAACCATGAGTCAGCAGTGCCTTGTAGGGCGCGTGACCATCGATGGCGCATGCCGTCAGCAACGAGGAGTGGAACCAGCCACGATGCTGATCGGAACCTTCGAGATACAGATCGGCCGGGTACTGGCTCACGTCCGCATGCGAACCGCGCAGTACGCTCCAGTGCGTGGCGCCCGAGTCGAACCAGACATCCAGCGTATCGCTCATCTTGCTGTAACTGTCGGCATCGGCGCCCAGCAATTCGCGCGCATCGAGCTGGAACCAGGCATCAATGCCCGATTGCTCGACGCGTTGCGCCACCTGTTCGAGCAATTCGAGGCTGCGCGGGTGCGGCACGGCCGTCTCGTTATGCAGGAAAAATGGGATCGGCACGCCCCAGTTGCGCTGCCGCGACACACACCAGTCGGGGCGATTGGCGATCATCGCCGCCAGTCGCGCCTGTCCCCAGGAGGGATAAAAAGCAGTCGCCGCCACCCCCTTGAGCGCCGATTCGCGCAGCGTATCGGCGCGCTCGCCGTCCATGCGAATGAACCATTGCGTGGTCGCCCGGTAAATCACCGGCGTCTTGTGGCGCCAGCAATGCATGTAGCTGTGCGTGATCTCGCTACTGGCAAACAGCGCGCCGACTTCCGTGAGCTTTTCGAGAATCGGCCCTGCGGCTTTCCAGATATTCAGGCCGCCGAAGAACGGCAGGCTTTCGGCATAACGGCCGTTGCCGAGCACCGGCGTGAGAATCTGGTCATTGCCGACACCATGCTTCTTGCAGGAAGCAAAGTCATCCAGGCCATACGCCGGTGCGCTATGCACGATGCCCGTACCGGTATCGAGCGCGACATAATCGGCCAGATACACGGGCGAAAAACGCTCGTAGAAGGGATGACGGAAGCGGATCCCCTCCAGTGCAGCGCCCTTGGCCTGAGCAATCACCTTACCGCCGATGCCGTAGCGCAGCAGCGCGGCCTCCTGCAATTCGCTCGCCAGCACCAGCAGGCCGCGCTCGGTATCGACCAGCGCATAGTCGATCTCGGGATGCAGGTTGAGCGCCTGGTTGGCAGGAATCGTCCAGGGCGTCGTGGTCCAGATCACCGCATACGCCGTCTTGTCGGGCAAGGCGGCCAGGCCGAAGGCTGCCGCGAGCTGGTCGCGATCGGCAGCCGGAAAGCCCACGTCGATGGCCGGCGACTTTTTGTCCTGATACTCGACCTCTGCCTCGGCCAGCGCCGAGCCGCAATCGAAACACCAATTCACGGGCTTCAAGCCACGATACAGATAGCCCTTTTCATAAATCCTGCCCAGCGCGCGGATCTCGTCGGCCTCGGTCCGGAAGGCCATGGTCAGATATGGGTTGTCCCACTCGGCGAGCACGCCGAGACGAATGAAATCCTTCTTCTGCCGCGCCACCTGCTCGCTCGCATAGGCGCGCGACAGCTCGCGCACCTTCTCGGCGGGAATGCCCTTGCCGTGTTGCTTCTCGATCTGATGCTCGATCGGCAAACCGTGACAGTCCCATCCGGGCACATACGGTGCATCGAAGCCCGACAGTGTGCGCGACCGCACGATGATGTCCTTGAGAATCTTGTTGACCGCATGACCGATGTGAATATCGCCATTGGCATACGGCGGGCCGTCGTGCAGAATGAAGCGCGGCCGTCCAGCGCTGGCCGTGCGAATCTTCGCGTAGAGCTTGCCCTCCTGCCAGTTCTTGACCCATTCCGGCTCGCGCTTGGCGAGATCGCCGCGCATCGGAAACGGCGTATCGGGCATGTTCAGGGTTTTGCGGTAATCAGCCATGATAGTTTCACAAAGTAGTTGCAAAGTAGCCCCGTGTCGCCTCGACATCCAGGGCAATCTGCGCCGTCAGCGCAGCGAGCGTTTCATATCGCGCCTCATCGCGCAGCTTGTGCAGGAAATTCACCGTGACATGGGCGCCATAAATCTCGCCCGAAAAATCCAGCAGATGCACTTCGAGCACCGGCCTGAGACCTGCCGCAATCGTCGGCCGCACGCCCAGACTGGCCGCACCGGGCAAAGGCCGCTCGGCGATACCGGAAACCGTCACGGCGAATACGCCGGCTAGCGGCAGACGCTTGCGCCGCAATTGCACATTCGCGGTCGGGAAACCCAACTGGCGACCGATCTTGTCGCCATGCATGACCCGCCCGGCGATGCAGTACGGCCGCCCCAACAGGCGCGCCGCATGTTCGAGATCGCCTGCGGCCAGCGCCGCACGCAGCGCCGAACTCGACACGCGTTCGCCCTCGAAATCCAGGGTATGCATGGCTTCGACTGTAAACCCGTGCGTAGCGCCCGTGCGCTGCAACAGTTCAAAATCGCCACGCCGCCCCTTGCCGAAACGAAAATCGTCGCCGATGATCAGATGCCGCACCGCAAGTCCCTGCACCAGCAGACGCTCGATGAATTCCTCGGCGCCAAGACCGGCCAGCCGTGCATTGAAACGACACACATACACACGATCGACGCCACTGGCCGCCAGCAGATTGAGTTTCTCGCGCAGGCTCGTAAGCCGCGCGGGGGCCTGGTCGGGGGCAAAGAATTCGCGCGGATGCGGCTCGAACGTCAGTACCGCAGCGGGCAGACCGAGGCGGCGCGCATGACTGGTCAGGCGCGACAGCAATGCCTGATGGCCGCGATGCAGGCCATCGAAATTGCCGATGGTCAGCACTGTGGCCGTCGAAGCCTGCTCAGGAATCCCGCGAAAGACCAGCATCGCCGTGTAAAGTCGCGCCGAAAAAAGTGTCGATTATAGCAGCCGAGCCAGGGTTCGCCCCCGCCGCCCGGCCTGTTGCGCGCGGCAAGCGCAACGCGCGCCGCGCATCGGCGCATCAGGTCAGCTTAGACTTGGCAAGCGGCGGATTCTTGGCGAAATAGCGCTTGATGCCGCGCAGGATCGCCTCGGCCATCTGGTCCTGATACGCATCGTCATTCAGGCGCTTCTCTTCCTCGGGATTCGAGATAAAGGCCGTCTCGACGAGGATCGAGGGAATATCGGGCGCCTTGAGTACGGCGAAACCCGCCAGTTCAACTTGCCCCTTGTGCAAGGTATTGATGCCGCCGAGTTCGCCCAGCACGGCCTTGCCGAGCTTGAGACTGTCGTTGTTGGTCGCGGTTTGCGACAGATCGAGCAGCGTGCGCGCCAGATACGGATCCTTGACGCCGATATTCACCCCACCGATCAAATCCGCCGCGTTTTCACGCTGCGCCAGCCAGCGCGCGGCCGACGACGATGCGCCGGTTTCCGACAGCACAAACACGCTCGAACCACGCGCTGTGGGCTTGATGAAGGCATCGGCATGCACCGAGACGAACAGGTCAGCCTGCACTCGGCGCGCCTTCTGCACGCGCTGGTGCAGCGGAATGAAATAGTCGCCGTCGCGCGTCAATACCGAACGCATATTGACTTCGGCATCGATCTTGGCCTTGAGCCGGTGCGCGATCGACAGCGTGACATTCTTCTCATAGCTGCCGCCGCGGCCGACCGCCCCGGGGTCCTCGCCGCCGTGACCGGGATCGAGCACGATGGTCACCAGACGGGCAATATTCGGTTTGCCATGCTTGTCGTGCTTATCATCGCCTTTCGCCACCCGGCCCTGCTCGGCGGACGGTTTATCGCGCAATTCCAGTTCGCGCTCGGTCTTGAGTCCGGCCCCCTGCTCCGGCTCCTTGTCGAGCAGAGCCATCAAGGGATCGGGGGGCTCGGTCGGGTACAGATCCACCACCAGCCGGTGACCATATTCGCCGACGGGCTGCAGCGTAAAAACCTGCGGGCGAATTGTCCCGCCCGGCCCCTTGAGTTCGATCACCAACCGCACCACGCCTGGCTTGTTGCGGCCAGCACGAATCAGTTTGATGTAGGGGTCGGTTTCGGAAATCTTGCCCGGCAGGTTCTGCAGCACCGAATTGAATTCGACGCCCTCAAGGTCGAGCACCAGACGTTCGGGATCCTTGACCTGCAGATACGAATATTTGAGCGGATCGCTATGTTCCAGCGTGATGCGCGTGTAATCGGGCGCCGGCCAGACACGCACCGCCAGCACACTCGACTGCTGCGCTGCTGCGCTGTCGCCGACGCGCGTGACCAGCAGCGTCAGCGTCGCGGCGGCGAGCTTGAGCGCTTCGCGCCGGCTGCGCCGGCCATGCAGGAATCCCAGTTCATCAGACATTTGCGGCCCTCCGCAGTCGCGGCGTACAGCCTGGCCGTGCGCGCTTCTCCCGACGCGCCGACGACAGCGAGTTGCAGGCGCAGATCGGGTTGCGGCAGATAGCCGCCCGCCTTGTCCGGCCATTCGACAAGACAAACCGCCGTGCCATCGGCACATTCATGGAAATATTCGTCGAGTCCTGCATCGAGATACTCTTCCGGGCGATCGAACCGATAAAAATCAAAGTGATACAAGTTTAATCTAGAAACTGAGTAAAGCTCAACCAAAGTATAGGTCGGGCTTTTGACTTTGCCCGGATAACCCAATGCGCGCAGCAAGCCGCGCACCAGCGTCGTCTTTCCCGCGCCCAGGTCACCTTCGAGAAAAACCACCAGGCCACGGCTGGCGGCCAACACGGATTCCATCAGCGGCGCCAGCGCCGCGCCCAGTTCCAGGGTCGCGCGTTCGTCGGGGAGATCGATCACCAACGGCTGACCGGGATCGGCGGCAGAATCCCCTGCGGTCTCCGCACAGGCTGTGCGCTCGAAGGTATCATCGCGACCATGCATACGGATCAGACTCCAGAAAACACCGCGAACTGGACAAGTCTCGCGGAAAACATCAGGGATTGGGGCCGCCAGCTCGGCTTTGACGCCATTGGCATCAGCGGCGTGCAGCTCGATAGCGCGGAAGCCGAGCTGAAGCGCTGGCTCGCCGCCGGCCATCACGGCGAAATGGATTATATGGCACGCCATGGCGTCAAGCGCAGCCGGCCGGCCGAGCTCGAACCCGGCACACTGTCCGTCATCACGGCGCGCCTCAATTACTGGCCCGCAGCCGCCGATGCGCAGGCCAATCTCGCCGACGGCGCGCGCGCCTATTTCTCGCGCTATGCGCTGGGCCGCGACTATCACAAACTGATGCGCAACCGGCTGCAGCAACTTGCCGAACGCATCGCAGCCGCCTGCAGCCCGGCCGGGGACGGCTTGCACTACCGCGTGTTCAGTGATTCGGCGCCGGTGCTCGAAGTCGCCCTTGCGGCACAAGCCGGCATGGGCTGGCGCGGTAAGCACACCCTGCTGCTGACGCAGAACGCAGGTTCGGCATTCTTCCTCGGCGAGATCTACACCAACCTGCCCTTGCCCACCGATGCGCCGCAAGCCAATCACTGCGGACGCTGCACGGCCTGCCTCGATGCCTGTCCGACCGGCGCGATCGTCGCCCCCTATGTCGTCGATGCGCGACGCTGTATTTCCTATCTGACCATCGAACTCAAAGGCAGCATTCCCGAGGAGTTGCGCCCGCTGCTCGGCAACCGCGTGTATGGCTGCGACGATTGCCAGCTCGCCTGCCCCTGGCATAGCCGCACACAAACGACGCAGGTCGCCGACTTCGCCGTGCGCAACAAACTCGACAACGCGTCACTCGTGGAACTGTTTGCCTGGAGCCAGGAGGAATTCCAGGCCCGGCTCGCCGGTTCGGCGATCTATCGCATCGGCCATGAACGCTGGCTGCGCAATCTGGCCGTTGCACTTGGCAATGCACCAAGTACCCCGGAGATCAGGGCAGCCTTGGCCACCCGGCGCGATCATGCATCAGCGCTGGTGCGTGAACATGTCGCCTGGGCGCTCGCCCGACATGCAGCGCGCAGCTTGTCAGCGACCTGAATCCGCGGACGCCTCGGGCGTCGGCGCATCCCACGGCAGCAACTCGTACAGTGGCGGCTTGCTGATGAAATACAACACCGTGGCAGTACTGGCAAAGAACAGCGAAGCCGACATGAAACTCGCCGACATCACGTCATACCAGCCTTTCTCGGCGACAAAATAGACAAACAGGCCAACGCAGGCCAGCATGCAGAACACGCTGAAGATCGCGAACCCCAAGGCAATTTTCTTGCCCACGCTACGAACAGTCATGAAAGCTCCTTTGGCATCCGACCGGACAATCCGGGTGATTTTGTCGCGGCACGTTTACAAGCGCGCCATGATGCACCAAAACAGCCGGTGCGCAATTGACAGCCGACAAGTGGTGAAAAATCGCCGCAACGGTGACTGGCCAAGCTCGCTGCGCTCGTGAGGTCACCCCGATTTCAAATGGGTTATTTCACGTTAAACCGGCCCTGTCGCGCGCGGACGCACCGGATCGGCGCACCACTCGCTCCACGACCCCGGATACAGACGCGCCCCCGGCAAACCCGCGACGTCCATGGCCAGCAGATTGTGGCAAGCCGTCACCCCGGACCCGCACTGCTGCACGACATCCGCTGGTGCATGCGCACCGAGCAGTGCGGCATATTCACGGCGCAATTGCGCCGGCGACTTGAAGCAGCCGCTCCGGGCATCCAGATTGTCGAGAAAACAGCGATTCACGGCGCCCGGAATGTGGCCGCCAAACGGATCGAGCGTTTCATTCTCGCCGCGAAAGCGATCCGGGCTGCGCGCGTCGAGCAACAGCATCTGCGGGTCTTGCAGATGTTCCAGGACAAATGCCGTATCGACCGTCTGCAGCGACGGCGACGCAGCAGTGAATTGTGCCGGGGAGACTGGAGCAAGCGCGGTTTCGAGCGCCTGGCCGGCGCGCTGCCAGGCCGGCAGGCCGCCGTTCAGCACCGAGACCTGCGCATGCCCCAACCAGCGCAGCAACCACCACAGTCGCGCGGCAAACATGCCGCCGTTCTGATCGTAAGCCACCACCCGCGTCGTCGGGCCGACGCCGCACGCCCCCATCCTTTGCGCAAACTCAACCCGCTCGGGCAAAGGGTGGCGGCCATTGCGCCCCGTCATCGGCCCCGACAGATCGCGATCGAGATGCAGGAACAGCGCACCGGGCAGATGCCCCGCAGCATAGGACAGGACGCCGAAGTCGGGCTGTTTGAGATCATGGCGGCAATCGAAAATGCGCCATTCCGGATCGTTGATATGTGCTGCAAGCTCGGCGACTTCGACCAGCGCCGGAGTCCCGAAACTCATGCCTCTGCGGGCTCAGCCAACCAGGCGCGCGCCAGGGCCTCATCGCCGGCATCGGCATTCGAAAATACGCGCACATCGGCATCGACGAAGATCTGCGACAGCCAGGCACTCCAGGTAATCCACTGACTGTCGGTCAGCACTGCGATGCGGCGGAAATCGTGGGCATGCGCGCGCGAGAACTTGAGTTCCTCCCACGCCACATCGAGCGTGAAATCGGCCATCTGGCGCAGATCGAAAAACAGGTCGACGGGGCCTTCGAATTTGATCTTGTAGCGCACCAGCTCTTCAAATTCCGTGTAGTCGGCCAGCGTGAATTCGCCCAGAACGACGACGGTGACGAGATTGCCTTGATGATCCTTGGTTATCATGATGGAGTTCCTTGTGAATGTTCCGAATATAGCCTAATCCGGCCCCAGCCGGGTGGGCGCAGGAGCCGCCGCCGGGCGTGCGCAGGCGGTCGCCCGCACCCCGCTGGCGATGATGAGTCCGACGCCGCAGGTGGCGATGAACGGCAGCCGTTCATCCCACAGCAGCAGGCCGAACAGCGACGAGAAAATCACCGTGCTGTAGGCCAGGCTGGCGACCGCCATGGTCTTGCCGTGCTTGTAGGCACGCGTCATGCAAAGTTGCGCCAGTGCACCGAAACCGCCGACCCCGAGCAGCAACAGCAGGCCGTTCCAGCCATGCGCGGCTTGCGTGACATCAGGCATCGCCCGGATGGCCGAAATCAGCCAGGGCAAACCGCCGAGCGTCGAAATCAGCGAAAAGTAGAACACCGTGCGCCATTCGGGCTCGCCGAGTTCGCCGAGGCGCCGCACGTTCAGGTAGGCGATGCTCGAAATCACGCCGGAACCGAGGCCGAACAGGCCACCGAGGATCTGCTCGGAATGCCAGGTCGGCCGCAACACCAGTACCACCCCGGCGAAGCCGGCCAGCAGCGCCAGCAGCAGCAACGGCCGGATGCGCTCGCGCTGCCAGAACGCCAGCAACCCGGCGAGAAACAGCGGCGAAGTGTAGTTCAGCGTCACCGCGGTGGCCAGCGGAATCATGCTGATCGAATAGAAATACATCACCAGCGAAACGAAGCCCGACAGACTGCGCGTGATGTGTTCGCGCCAGTAGGGCGTGGCCAGCGACAAGCCGGCCCAGCGCACATAGCCGTAGAGCAGCAGCAGGGAAATGAAGCCGCGATAGAACACCAGTTCGGCGGCCGAGAACTGTGCGCTGCCGAGCTTGACGCACACGCCCATGCAGGCAAACAACAGGCTGGCAGCCAGCATCCAGAGCGATTGCATGTCGGAGACGCGCCTGTCGTGGTTCGGGGGTCATGACCGCAACGGTCTCAGCCCGCGCCATTCTCGCCCAGCATGCGCCGGTAAAACGCATGGAAATGGCGCATGCCGTCTTCGAGCGGCGACTGATACGGGCCGACCTGGCTGATGCCCTGCTGAACGAGGGCCAGACGGCCGCGATCCATGCGTTCGCCGATGTCGTCGTCCTCGATCGCGGTTTCCATGTAGGCCGCCTGCTCGGCCTCGATGAGTTCGCGCTCGAACAGCTGGATTTCTTCGGGATAGTAGAACTCGACGACGTTCAGGGTGCGATTCACGGCTTGCGGAATCAGCGAGGAAACCACCAGCACATGGGGATACCACTCAACCATGACATTCGGATAGTAGGTGAGCCAGATCGCCCCCTGCTTCGGCACTTCGCCCTGGTTGTATTCGAGCAGCGCCTTCTGCCAGCGCTCATACACGGGCGACCCGGCCTTTTTGAGCGCCGTGCAGCCGACGCGCTGCACCGAATACCAGTCGCCGAACTGCCAGCTCAAATCGTCGCAGGTGACGAAATTGCCAAGCCCCGGGTGATACGGCGCCACATGGTAATCCTCCAGATACACCTCGATGAAGGTCTTCCAGTTGTAATTGCACTGGTGCATCTCGACGCGATCGAGGCGATAGCCGGTGAAATCGAACAGGCCGTCGTCGGCCAGCTTCATGCCCGCCAGATCCGCCTGTGCCGAACGCGGCCCCTTG
Source organism: Pseudomonadota bacterium (assembly GCA_052034445.1). GTDB lineage: Bacteria > Pseudomonadota > Gammaproteobacteria > Burkholderiales > Rhodocyclaceae > Sterolibacterium. Next base: position 15,308 of record JBPOIN010000119.1, read on the forward strand.
AACAGCAGACCGTTCCAGTTTTCGAGCGGCTGCTTGTCGAGATGCAGGCAGGGATTGGCCGGGAAATGCGGTGCGCCGATCAACTCGCCGTTGAGGTCATAGGTCCAGCGATGGATCGGACACACAATGTTGCGCGCATTGCCGGTACCTTGCAGCATGATGGCCTGCCGGTGGCGACAGACATTCGACAACAGCTCGATGCCACTGCCCGACTTGCCCCCGGCGCCCTGCTCAGCCTGACGCACCAGTAGCCTGGCATGATCGAGCCATTCGAGACTGCGATAATCGTGCAGCCCCGGCACCATCAGTTCGTGTCCCGCATAGCCGGGGCCGGCGGCGAACAACACCTCCATCTCGCGCTCGAAACGCTGCGGGTCGGAATACCAGGACGCCGGCAACTGCGTCGCAAAATTCGCCGCGCTAGATTGTTTGATGCTGTCAGACACGAGTTTCACTCCCCGGAACCCAAGCCCGGCACTGCGCATCGCCACGATGCGGCCGGAAGCAACTAAACCCGGGAGTATAGCCGAGTCCTCCGGAGCAGGCGGGCAAAGGCCAAGCTGTCGCCAGCTGCACGCGGCTATCGCCTTGCCCCGCCCCGCCTCAGGGCTGCACCCGAGTGCGCCTGGAGCCCGAATCGCCCGCCTTGCCGAGCGCATGTTGCCAATTCCGGCCAGATCCGGTGCTGAATTAGCCCTTCGCGACTCCATTCCGGGTTTGACCTGGAGGCGCAGAATGCGTTATTTTCTCGCCTTTTCAGCAAATTTTGCCTTCCCGGCCAGACCTGCGAAAAAATCATCGCACAATCAATAATCTGAATCATGGTCAAGACAGTTCGCCACACCACACCTGCCTCGTTCGAGTCGGCCATTGCCGAGCTTGAGACCATCGTGCGTGAGATGGATTCGGGCCAGCTGTCGCTCGACGACTCACTGGCGGCCTACGAACGCGGCACGGTACTGCTGAAATACTGCCAGGAAGCCCTCGGCGCAGCCGAACGCAAGCTGCAGATCCTCGAAAAAGGCGCCCTGCGCGATCTCCCCGAAGACGCTACTGCCGCCCCTGCGCGCAACTAAGTCGGCCAGAAAACCACCATGCCGCCAACCACCGATTCGCCACTGACCGCCCCCATGGACTTCCGCACCTGGATGAGCGCCATGCAGCAACGCAGCGAGGACACCCTCGACCGCCTGCTGCCCGCCGCCACGATTGCGCCGCAGCGCCTGCATCAAGCGATGCGCTATGTCACGCTGGGCGGCGGCAAGCGCGTGCGGCCGCTGCTGTGCCATGCCGCCGGCGCACTCACGCAGGCCGACCCGGCGCGGCTCGACATTGCCGCCGCCGCTGTCGAACTGATCCATGTGTATTCGCTCGTGCATGACGACCTGCCCTGCATGGATGACGACGTGCTGCGCCGCGGCAAGCCCACCTGCCATGTCGAATACGACGAAGCCACCGCGCTGCTGGTTGGCGATGCACTGCAATCCCTGGCCTTCCAGTGGCTCGCCGAATTGCCGCCCGACGCCGCTGGCCAGCAGCATCCCGCGCAGCAGATTGAAATGCTGCGCCTCCTCGCCCATGCCGCCGGTTCGCGCGGCATGGCCGGCGGTCAGGCCATCGATCTGGCCGCCGTGAATCAGCCGCTGACGCTCAGCGAGCTGGAATTCATGCACATCCACAAGACCGGCGCGCTGATCCGCGCCGCCGTGCTGCTGGGCGCCGCCAGCGGCGCGCCGCTGGCGGCCGATCAACGGCAACGCCTCGATCATTTCGCCAAGATCGCCGGCCTGCTGTTTCAGGTCGTCGACGACATCCTCGATAGCGCCGCCGACACCGCCACGCTCGGCAAGACGGCCGGCAAGGACGCTGCGCAAAACAAACCCACTTACGTCAGCCTGCTCGGCCTCGTCGAAGCACGCGCCAAAGCCGCCGAGTTGCGCGCCGAAGCCCACGCCGCCCTGGCCACATTCGGCCCGGCCGCACGCCGCCTGGGCGAGCTGACCGACTTCTTCGTCGACCGCAAGTTCTGAAACACGCCCTAATGACTCCGACCCCACTTCTCGACACCATCGACAGCCCCAAGGTCCTGCGCCAGCTCGCGCGCGAGGATCTGCCGCGGCTCGCCGACGAGTTGCGCACCTTCCTGATCGAATCGGTCTCGCGCACGGGCGGCCATCTGTCCTCGAACCTCGGTACCGTCGAACTCACCATCGCGCTGCACTACGCCTTCAACACGCCCCATGACCGGCTGGTCTGGGACGTCGGCCACCAGACCTATGCACACAAGGTGCTCACGGGGCGCAAGAGCGGCATGCCGCGGCTGCGCATGCTCGACGGCATCTCCGGCTTCCCACGCCGCAACGAGAGCGAATACGACACCTTTGGCGTCGGCCATTCCTCAACCTCGATCTCGGCCGCACTCGGCATGGCGGTCGCCGCGCGCAACAAGGGCGAGGACCGGCGCTGCGTGGCCATCATCGGCGACGGCGCGATGTCGGCCGGCCAGGCCTTCGAGGCGCTCAACAACGCCGGCGTGATCGACGCCAACCTGCTCGTCATCCTCAACGACAACGACATGTCGATCTCGCCGCCGGTCGGCGCACTCAACAAACACCTGGCGCGGATTCTGTCAGGCCACACCTTCAATGCCGCGCGCAAGGCTGGCGAAAAGGTGCTGTCGATTGTCCCATCGGTACTGGAGCTGGCCCGCCGCGCCGAAGACCACGTCAAGGGCATGGTGGTGCCGGGCACGCTGTTCGAGGAACTCGGTTTCAATTACATCGGCCCGATTGATGGCCACGATCTCGAATCACTGATTCCGACGCTGCAGAACCTGCGCGAACTGTCCGGCCCGCAATTTCTGCACGTCATCACGCGCAAGGGCCAGGGCTACAAGCTCGCCGAGGCCGACCCGGTGTTGTATCACGGCGTTTCCAAATTCGACTCGCACGGCGGCATCCAGACCGGCGGCGCACAACCCGCCAACCCGACCTACACCCAGGTTTTCAGCGACTGGCTGTGCGACATGGCGGAACAGGACACGCGCCTGATCGGCATCACCCCGGCGATGCGCGAAGGCTCCGGTCTGGTGCGTTTTGCGCGCGAACATCCGCGGCGCTATCACGACGTCGGCATCGCCGAACAGCACGCGCTGACATTTGCGGCCGGTCTGGCCTGCGAGAATCAGCGCCCGGTGGTGGCGATCTACTCGACCTTCCTGCAGCGCGCCTATGACCAACTGGTGCACGACATCGCGCTGCAGAATCTGCCCGTCATGCTGGCCATCGACCGCGGCGGGCTGGTCGGCGCCGACGGCGCGACGCACAACGGCGCCTTCGACCTGTCATTCCTGACCTGCCTGCCGAACATGCTGATCATGACGCCGAGCGACGCCAACGAGTGCCGCAAGATGCTCACGACGGCCTTTTATCACGACGGCCCGAGCGCCGTGCGCTATCCGCGCGGCAATGGCCCGAGCGTCACGATCGAAGCGACGCTTGAACCACTGCCGCTCGGCAAGGCTGAATTGCGTCGCAACGGCCAGCGCGTGGCCATCCTGGCCTTCGGCAGCATGCTCACACCAGCGCTGGCCGCCGCCGAACAGCTCGACGCCAGCGTCGCCGACATGCGCTTCGTCAAGCCGCTCGATTGCGGCATGGTCGAAACGCTGGCGCGCAGCCACGACCTGCTCGTCAGCATCGAGGAAAACACGTTGATCGGCGGCGCCGGGTCCGAAGTCGCCCGTTGTCTCGCAGAACGGCATCTGAACGTACCGCTGCTGCGCCTCGGCCTGCCCGACCAGTTCATTGACCACGGCGACACCACCACGCTGCTCGCGCAACTCGGCCTCGATGCCGCCGGCATCGAGGCCAGCATTACCAGGGAGCTCAACAAAATAGTTGAGTGATTTTGTCGGGAATGTTAGGATTCCGGAATCCGGCGCCCAGGCTCAGTTCCGAGCCACCGCGCCACAGCGATTTCAGGAGCGCTTCCCATGAACAGTAGAGACATTATGGCGATACCAGACGTACAAGGCAGCGCGGATTCGCGCCTGTTGCCGATCAACAAGGTGGGCATCAAGAGCATTCGCCACCCGGTCAAGGTGCTCGACAAGAACGGCGGCGTCCAGCATACCGTCGCGACGTTCGACATGTATGTCGGCCTGCCGCACAACTTCAAGGGCACCCACATGTCGCGCTTCGTGGAACTGCTCAACACCAACGAACGCGAGTTCTCGGTGGAGAATTTCGAATCCATGCTGCGCGACATGGTCGTGCGTCTCGAAGCCGAGACCGGACATGTCGAGATGAGCTTCCCCTACTTCATCGACAAAACCGCGCCCATCTCGGGTGTGCGCAGCATGATGGATTACGAGGTGTGCTTCATCGGCGAAATCCTGCCGGGCGGGGTGTATCGCCAGACAACGCGCGTCGTGGTGCCAGTGACCAGCCTGTGCCCGTGCTCGAAAAAAATCTCCGAGCGCGGCGCGCACAACCAGCGCTCACATGTCACCGTCACGGCCACCACGAATGCCTTCATCTGGATCGAGGATCTGGTGCAGATGATCGAAGGTCAGGCCTCCTGCGAACTCTACGGCCTGCTCAAGCGGCCCGACGAAAAATACGTCACCGAACGCGCCTACGACAACCCCAAGTTCGTCGAAGACATGGTCCGCGACGTTGCCGGCGTGATGAATGCCGAACCACGCATCGATGCCTACATGGTCGAATCGGAAAACTTCGAGTCGATCCACAACCACTCGGCCTATGCGCTGATCGAGAAAGACAAGCGCAAGTAAGCTGCGATAACGGTAAAAACGACAGGCAAAAAAATACCGGGGCACGCCCCGGTATTTTTTTTGTCGACCACCACAACCGCAGCGGTCGAAACATCCGGCAGCTCAGTCCTTGCGGGCTGCGAGCTTTTCCTTGATGCGTGCGGACTTGCCCGAACGATCGCGCAGGTAGTACAGCTTGGCGCGACGCACAGCGCCACGGCGCTTCACTTCGATGCTGGAAATCAACGGCGAGTAGGACTGGAAGGTACGCTCGACGCCTTCACCGGCAGAGATTTTGCGCACGATGAAGCTGGAATTCAGACCGCGGTTACGCTTGGCGATCACCACACCTTCGTAAGCCTGGGTACGCTCGCGCGTGCCTTCGATCACCTTGACCTGCACGACCACGGTGTCACCGGGGGCGAAATCAGGGATGGTCTTGCCCAAGCGGGCAATTTCTTCTTTTTCGAGTTGTTCAATCAGATTCATTTGATGCTCCATAGATCAGGTCATGGCCATTGGCCGTTCACGCAGAGCAGTACAGAAATCGTGCTGATGCGTGCGCTTTCTTGCTACATGCTTCTTGCTACAACAACTACCTACAACAACTTTGCGGCTGCGGTTTCGCGCCGGAATTCCTCCAGCAGCACCACCTCTTCCCGGTTCAGCGTGCGCTGCCGGATCAGCTCCGGGCGCCGCTGCCAGGTTCGACCGAGGGCCTGCTTGAGGCGCCAGCGGCGAATCTTTTCATGGTTGCCGGACAACAACACTTCCGGCACCCGCTGGCCCTGATACTCCTCGGGCCGCGTGTAGTGCGGGCAATCCAGCAAGCCCGCGACAAACGAATCCTGTACTGCCGAATCGGCATCGTTCAACGCGCCCGGCAACTGCCGTACAGCAGCATCGATCAACGCCAGCGCCGCCACCTCGCCGCCCGAGAGGACAAAATCGCCCAGCGAGATTTCCTCATCCACGCAACGCTCGATCAAGCGCTCATCCACTCCTTCGTACCGCCCGCACAGCAGGATCGCCCCGCTGGTCTGCGCCAGTTCAAGCACCCGCGCATGCGTGAGCGGCTTGCCCTGCGGCGAAAGGTAGATCACTTTCGCCCGCGTTGCATTTCCGTCCTGCTCCACCCCGGCCGCCGCGCGCCGCGCCTGCGCCGCAGCGATGGCCTTTTCCAGCGGTGCGGGCAACATCACCATACCCGGGCCGCCGCCGTAAGGGCGATCATCGACGCTGCGATAATTGTCCTCGGCAAAATCGCGCGGATTCCAGAACTGCAAATCCCACAAACCGTTTTCCAGCGCCCGCCGCGTGATGCCCGACTGCGTGAGCGCCGCAAACATCTCGGGAAACAACGTCACGACATCGAAAGCCAGCGGCTTGCGCGCACGTTCTGCCGCCGCGGGAGCAACGCCTACCAATCCAGCCCCCAATCGACGCGAATCCGGCGCTGCGCCGGATCCACATCTTTCACCACCTGCGCGACGAAAGGCAGCAACCGTTCGCCTCCCTCGACACGCGCATCGCGCACGCACAACACCTCATGCGCGCAACTGGACATCAGGCTGGACACCATGCCCAACGCTTCGTCCTGCAGATTCACGACCTCCAGACCGATCAGATCGGCCCAGTAAAACTCGTCCTTT
>JBPOIN010000118.1:0-3981 GCA_052034445.1 Pseudomonadota bacterium
TGCAGGAATCCATCGAGAAGGGCGCATCATCGCTCAGCGAAGCCGATCGGCGTGGCAAGGAACGCGAATTCAGCGATCTGAACCGCGATCTGCAGCGCAAGCAGCGTGAATTCAAGGAAGATCTGAGTCTGCGTCAATATGAAGAAATGATGGCGATTTTCGAGCGTGTGAATCGCGCCATCAAAAACGTGGCCGAGGCCGAGAAGTTCGACGTGATCCTGCAGGAAGTGGTGTATGCCCACCCGCGCATCGACATCACCGACAAGGTCATCAAGGTGCTCAACGAGGGCGGCAAGTAACCCAATCATCCAGCCTGCGCATCAAGCGGCGTCGCACCGACGCCAGCCAGCGTGCCTGCATGGGTGCGCTGTGTGGTGATTTCAGGCAGGGCACCAGGCAGGGGCGGCATGGCGCAAATCCAAATTCGTCTTGATGAAATCGTCGCGCGCTTCGGCGGCGAGCTGGTCGGCGACGGCAGCCGGACGATCCGTCAGGCCGCCACGCTCGAACGGGCGACAGGCGATGAAATCAGTTTCCTGTCCAATCCGCGCTATCGCGCCAAGCTGGCCGCCACGCGCGCCGGCGCCGTGCTGTTGAACGCCGCCGCCGCCGCGGATTGTCCCGTGGCCTGCATTGTCTGCAACGATCCCTATGCCTATTACGCCCGCGTTGCGCAATGGCTCAATCCGGCCGCTGCCGTGTCTGACGGCGTTCATGCCTCTGCCACCGTCGAGTCGCCGCTGCCCACCGGCGTCAGCGTGGCGGCCGGCGCCAGCATCGGCCCGCAGGTACGGATTGGCGCCGGTACACGCATCGGCCCGGGCTGCGTGATCGGCGCCGGCGCCAGCATCGGCGAAAACTCCCTGCTGCATGCCAATGTCACGGTGTATGCCGCTTGCCAGATCGGTGCGCGCGCCATCCTGCATGCTGGCGTGGTGATCGGCGCCGACGGCTTTGGCTTTGCGCGCCTCGGCGCGCACAGCGCCATGGCCGGCGAAGTGGCCGGTCAGTGGCTCAAGATTCCGCAGATCGGCCGCGTGGTGATCGGCGACGATGTCGAAATCGGCGCCAACACCTGCATCGACCGCGGTGCACTGGATGACACGATCATCGAGGATGGCGTCAAGCTGGACAACCTGATCCAGGTCGGCCACAACGTCCGCATCGGTGCGCACAGCGCCATGGCCGGCTGCGTCGGCATTGCCGGCAGCACGCATATCGGCCGCCACTGCACGGTGGGCGGTGGGGCCGTGATCCTTGGCCATTTGCAGATCGCCGATCACGTGAATGTCTCGGCGGGTACGCTGGTTGCCAAGTCGATTCCCCAGCCGGGGACTTATACCGGCATGGTGCCGTTTCTCGAACACGCGGACTGGCTGAAAAATTTCGCTCGCCTGCGCCACCTCGATGCGATGGCGGATAAAATACGCGCCCTTGAAGCGCGCCTGGCTGTAATGGAGAAAAAACCGTGAATTCAACGAATACAGCGAATACGATGAATGCGATGGACATCAACCAGATTCTCGAACATCTGCCACATCGCTACCCGTTCCTGCTCGTCGATCGCGTGCTGGAGTGCGTGCCCGGCGAGAGCATCCTGGCGCTCAAGAACGTCAGCATCAACGAACCATTTGTCCCGGGCCATTATCCGCATCATCCCGTGATGCCCGGCGTGCTGGTCATCGAGGCGCTGGCCCAGACTGCCGCGATTCTCTCGTTCAAGACCATGGGCGCGACGGCCGATCCCAACAACGTGTATTACTTCGTCGGCATCGACGGCGCACGTTTCAAGAAGCCGGTCGGCCCTGGCGATCAGCTCAAGTTGTCGGCCAGATTGACCATGAACCGGCGCGGGATGTGGAAGTTCTCCTGTCAGGCGCATGTCGATGGCATGCTGGCTTGCGAGGCCGAACTGATGTGCACGATCCGCGTGATCGAATGAGTTCGCAGATTCATCCGACGGCGATCATCCATCCCGGCGCGCGAATCGGCGCGGATGTCGAGATCGGTCCGTACAGCATCATCGGCGAACATGTCGAGATTGGCGACCGCACCTGGATCGGCCCGCATGTCGTGATCACCGGCCATACGCGCATCGGCTGCGACAACCGGATTTTCCAGTTTTGTTCACTGGGCGAAATTCCACAGGACAAGAAATACGCCAACGAACCGACGCGCCTCGAAATCGGCGATCGCAACACCATCCGCGAGTTCTGCACTTTCAATTGCGGCACCGCGCAGGATGTCGGCGTGACGAGTGTCGGCGACGATAACTGGATCATGGCCTACGTGCATCTGGCGCATGACTGCCAGGTCGGCAACCGGACGATCTTCGCCAATAATTCGCAGCTCGCCGGCCATGTGCAGGTCGGCGACTGGGCGATTCTGGGTGGTTTCACGGTCGTGCATCAGTTCGTGCGCCTGGGCGCCCACAGCATGACGGGCATGGGCAGCATCCTGTTCCAGGATCTGCCGCCGTATGTCACGGCCGCTGGCAACACCGCCGAGCCGCACGGCATCAACAGCGAAGGCCTCAAGCGGCGCGGTTTTTCCTCGCCGGCGATCATGGCCATCAAGCGCGCCTACAAAACGCTCTACAAGTCTGGTCTGTCGTTTGCCGATGCGCAGCAGGCGATCACCGCCGAAGCCGCGCAGACGCCCGAACTCGAACCGCTGGCCAGTTTTCTGGCGACTGCCGGGCGCGGCATCGTCCGCTGAAATCCATGCCCGCGCAGCTCAAGATCGCCATGGTGGCAGGGGAGGCCTCGGGCGACATGCTGGCCAGCCATCTCATCAAGGCGCTCAAACAGCATCTGCCTGACGCGCGCTTCTATGGCATCGGCGGGCCGAAAATGTCCGCCGTCGGCTTTCAGGCCGACTGGCCGGCGGAAAAGCTCGCCGTGCGCGGCTATGCCGAAGTCCTGCGTCATTACCGCGAAATCGCCGGCATCCGCCGTCAGCTGCTCAAGCGCCTGCTGGCTGATCCGCCCGACATTTTCATTGGCGTCGATGCCCCGGATTTCAACCTCTGGCTCGAAGCGCGCCTCAAATCGGCGGGAATTTACAGTGTGCATTTCGTCAGCCCATCGGTCTGGGCCTGGCGCAGCGGGCGCATCAAACGCATCGCGCGCTCGGTGAACCAGATGCTGTGCCTGTTCCCCTTCGAACCCGCGCTGTATGTGCAGCAAGGCGTTCAGGCGACCTATGTCGGCCATCCGCTGGCCGACATCCTGCCGCTCGAAACCGACCAGAAACAGGCGCGTGAACTGCTCAATCTGCCCACGGACCGGCTGATCTTCGCCCTGTTGCCCGGCAGTCGCCAGTCCGAATTGCAGTACATGGCCAAAACCTTCGTTGAGACCGCGAAGCTGCTGCACGCACGTTTCCCGCAGGCGCGGTTTCTCGTGCCGCTGGTCTCGCGCGAAACGCGTCTGCAGTTCGAAACCGAACTCTGGGCCAGCGGCGCCCAGGAGCTGCCGCTGATCCTGTTGTTCGGCCACGCGCAGGACGCCATGGCCGCCGCCGATGCGGTGCTGGTCGCCAGCGGCACGGCCACGCTCGAGGCCGCGCTGATCAAGAAACCTCTGGTGATCACCTACAAGATGTCGCCATCCTCCTGGCGCCTCATGCGCCGCATGAAATATCAGCCCTGGGTCGGCCTTCCGAACATCCTTGCCGGCTGTTTTGCCGTGCCCGAATTTTTGCAGGAAGATGCCACGGCCGAAAATCTCGCCCAGGCGCTCGGCAATCTCGCGCTAGATGTCCAGATGCGCGAACGTCTGCATGCATTGTTTACCGAGATCCATCTGCAACTACGACAGAACACCGTCGAAAAGGCCGCCGCAGCGATCCTGCCAGTCTTGCGCAAGCGCCAGTGAGGCGTCGATGAGCAACGAATCGCCACCACGGCTGATTGCCGGCGTCGACGAAGCCGGGCGCGGGCCGCTGGCCGGACCCGTGTATGCGGCGGCCGTGATCCTC
>JBPOIN010000135.1:0-6354 GCA_052034445.1 Pseudomonadota bacterium
GTCCATCCAGCAGGGCCTGGGCTTGATCGATCGATAGGGCTTTGGGTAGCTCGCGGTTTTTTTTGGGGGGGCGTACGTTTTGGCAGGGGTTGCTCGGCACATCTCCGCGCCGCCCGAGCCAGCGATAGAAACTGCGCCAGGCCGAAAGCGCGCGGGCGATTGAGCGCGGCGAGTGGCCGCTGCTGTGTAACTGCATGGCGCTGCGGCGGATGTCGAGTGTGGTGAGACTGGGTAGCGGGTGTTCCGGATTGAGCCGGGCCAGCAGGGCGAGATCGCGCCGATAAGCGGCCAGCGTGTGCTGGCTTGCCTGCCGCTCGTGTGCGAGCGCCTGCAGGAAGGCGCCGACGGCCGCCTGCGCTGGGGTGTTGGGCGCAGGTGGGTGGGTCATGGATTGCCCGGTGGCCTTAGGGCAAGGTGCGCAGCAAGGCGGCGCTGGCGATTTCGCCGATATGCGTGAGGAACATCGTGCCCATGTCGGGATAAAAACGATGTGCTTCGCCGCTGCCGAGTGTGAGCAGGCCGATGGTGTCCTGGCCGCGCTTGAGTGGCACCAGGGCCAGAGAGCGCACGCCACTGCCGAGCCAGGCCAGGGCTTCGAGCCCGGCGCTCGGCCCGCAATACGGTTCCTTGAGGTTGGCCGTGAAGGTCTTGGTTTCCTCGTCGGCGGGCGAAAATTCGGCCAGGCCTTCGAGTGCGGCGACACCCCACAGACGCAGGGCGACGTGCGGTACAGCGAAGACATCGCTCAGATGTTCGGACAGCTCATGCACCACGGAAGTGAAGTTGCTGGCGGCAACCAGCGCGACGGTCATGTAATGCAGTTTTTCGCTGATCAGCGTGTTTTCCTCGCCGAAGCGGATCAGTTCGGCGAGTTTGGCTTCGAGCTGGCGGTTGCGATCGCGCAGGGCGCCGAGTTGGCGCTGGGTGATGGAGATGGCGCGGCCGCCGTGCGGATCGGGAATGTGGATCTGCGTCAGCAGATCGGCATGGCGTTCGAAGAATTCGGGGTGGTTTTTGAGATAGCCGGCAATTTCATTCGCATCGAGGGTGTTTTTCATGGGTCGCTTTCGTCAGGGGAGTTCGATTTCGCCGGTGAATACGGTGACGGCCGGGCCGGTCATGATGACATGGGATTGATCGCCGGCCCAGGCGATACGCAGATCGCCGCCGCGCGTTTGCACGCGTACGGGCGAGTCCAGCAAGCCACGGCGGATGCCCGCCACCACGGCGGCGCAGGCGCCCGTGCCGCAAGCCAGGGTTTCGCCGGCGCCGCGTTCATGCACGCGCAGGCGGATGGTTTGACGATCGACGATCTGCATGAAGCCGGCATTCACGCGGCGCGGGAAATTCGGATGGTTTTCGAGCAGCGGGCCGAGTTCGGCGATGGGCGCCGTATCGCAGTCTGAAACAACCTGCACGGCATGCGGGTTGCCCATCGAGACGGCCGTGATGTCGATGGTTCGCCCGCCAACATCGAGCGGTTGCAGAACGGCCGTGCTGTTTTCGCCGAGTGGGCTGATGAACGGGATTTCGGCAGGCAGGAAGCGCGGTGCGCCCATGTCGACGCTGACTTCGCCATTTGCTTCGAGGCGCGGCGCGATGATGCCGGACTTGGTCTCGACACGAATCTCGCGCTTGTCAGTGAGTCCCTGCTCATGCACGAAGCGCACGAAACAGCGGGCGCCGTTGCCGCATTGCTCGACTTCGCTGCCGTCGGCATTGAAAATCCGGTAGCGGAAATCGACGCCGGGCTGACCGGCTTTTTCAACCACCAGGATCTGGTCGCAGCCGATGCCGAAATTCCGGTTGCCGATGAAGCGCGCCTGCTCGGGCGTGAGCGAAAACGATTGACGTACTGCGTCGATCACGACGAAGTCGTTGCCGAGGCCGTGCATTTTGGTGAATCTGAGTTTCATGCCTGTGTACATCCTGGAGGGGGCAGCCGGCTTGGGTTGCGGGGATATCAGCACAATGTTAACCGATCATGGCGTTCATATCGTGCAATTCGGCCGGTGTTAATAAATGCTTTTTTCGCCGGCTGGCCGGGTCTTGAAGCGTTTGTGCAGCCAGAGATATTGTTCCGGGAGCTTGTTAACTTCGGCCTCAATGAAGGCATTCATGCGGCGCGTGTCGGCTTCGATGCTCTCGCCGGGGTAGTCGCCGAACGCTGTGCCGATGCTGACTACATAGCCTTGGCCGTGCGGCAGCATGCGCGTGATGACGGGCAGCACGGCGGCGTCGATCATGCGGGCGAGGCGCGACAATCCCGTGATGGTGGCGGCCGGGACGCCGAAGAAGGGCACGAAGATGGTGTCGCGCTCGCCATAATCCATGTCCGGCAGGTAGTAGAACGGGTAGCCGTCGCGCATGGCGCGGATCGCTGGACGCGTACCTTCCTGGCGCGAGAGCAGGGTGGAATTGCCGAAACGCTTGCGCCCCTTGAACAGCGCCGCGTTGAACAGCAGATTCTTCTGATTGGCGTAAATGCTCACCATGTCGCGCTCCAGCGTCAGGCGCGTCCAGCCCATGTCGAGGCCGATGAAGTGCGGCGCCAGCAGGATCACGGGCCGGCCGTTCTGGGCTTCGAGGTTTTCAAGCCCCTCGATGCGCACGATGCGGCGCAGACGTTGGGGGGAGGCCCACCATAGCAGGCCGCGTTCGATGAAGCTGCGGCCGAAGGCATGGAAATGACGACGTGCGAGGGAAGTGCGTTGCGCTTCGCTCAGCTGCGGGAAGCACAGGCGCAGATTCGTCAGCGTGACGTGGCGGCGTTCCTTGGCCAAGGCATACAGTAGATTGCCAAATAGTGTTCCCAATGCGGCGAGCCAGCGCAAGGGCAGGAAATGCAGCAGCCAGAGCAGGGCGATGGCTAGGCGCGCCATGTGGCGTTCCTGATGGACGGGGTGTTCGGATGGTTTCTCATGTCGAAGCCGTGTCGGTGGGCGCCGGTGCGCCGGCCGGGATTTTGTAGCGGTTATAGCCCCACATGTATTGTCCGGGGCAGGCGCGGATCAAGCCTTCGAGTTCGCGGTTGAGTTGCGCCGTGCGTACTTCCAGTGTTCCTTCGAGCGGTCTCTGCAATGCTTGCAGTTTGAGGTGGTAGCCGGCGCCGTAGGGCAGGCGTTCGGCGTAGGCGAGGATTACCGTGGCGCCCGTCTCGGCGAGCCGCGCGGCGAGGGTCATGGTGTAGGCGGGGTGGCCAAAAAATGGCGCCCAGACGCCTTCGCCGCGCCCCGGCGCCTGGTCGGGCAGCATGCCGATGGCTTCGTGCTTCTTGAGCGCTTTCATGAGGCCGCGCACACCACCCAGATCGGCGGGCGCCAGTTTCAGATTGGCGCCACGGCTGGCTTCGACGAGTTCGCGCAACCAGGCCTGCTTGGGCGGCCGGTACAGCACGGTGATCGGCGCAAATGTGGCGAAGTATTGTGCAGTGATCTCGAAGCAGCCCAGATGCGGGGTCAGAAACAGAATCCCCTGCTGGTTCTGCCAGGCGGTCTCGACGTGTTCCCAGCCCGTCACGCGGGCTACCTGGGCCACGGCTTGCTGCTGCGGCCGCAACCAGATCCAGGGCAATTCGAGTATGCCCTTGCCGGCTTCGGCAATCGCGGCGCTGCGCGCGGCCGTGGCCCATTCCCCGGCCCGGGCGGTGTTTTCGCGCAGGTGCCGCCGGTAGGTCGGCGAGCACGCATACACCAACCAGCCGAGCAGGGCGCCGAGGTTGTGCAGCAGGGGCAGGGGTAGATGAGCGAGCAGGCGAAACAGGAAAACCATCGGGATGCGTCGGTAAAAGTGCAGTTTAAATCGTTTCAGCACGGCAGGTTTGACCGGCCAAGGCGAAACAGGATAGCATTATCGCTTCCGCCGAGTTAATCAGGACAACTTGCAGGGCGGATTTGCCCATGGTGCGGCACGCAGTGCGGCGCTATGGGCGGAAAAATACTGCTAAAGCGTCGCCTGGTCTCCTCCCCGGAACCGGTAGCGCCGGCTGATTTTGGCTATCCGGGGAATCATGATCAGGAGTTGCAAGCATGTCCAACGAGTTTCTGTTTTCTTCCGAGTCTGTTTCCGAAGGTCATCCCGATAAGGTGGCCGACCAGATTTCCGATGGCGTGCTCGACGCCATTCTGGCTCTCGACAAAAAAGGCCGCGTCGCCTGCGAAACGCTGGTATCCACAGGCCTCGTCGTCATTTCCGGCGAAATTACCACCACCGCGCACATCAACTACATGGAAATCGCGCGCGATGTCGTGCGCCGCATCGGTTATGACAATTCCGATATCGGCTTCGATTACAAGTCGTGCGCGGTGCTGACGGCCATCAATCGCCAGTCGCCCGACATCGCTCAGGGCGTCAATGAAGGCGAAGGGCTCGATCTTGACCAGGGCGCTGGCGACCAGGGCTTGATGTTCGGCTATGCCTGCAACGAAACTCCGAGCCTCATGCCGCTGCCGATTTATTATGCGCATCGCATCATGCAGCGCCAGGCCGAAGTGCGCAAGGACGGCCGGTTGTCCTGGCTGCGCCCGGATGCCAAGAGCCAGCTCACCGTGCGCTATGTCGATGGCAAGCCGGTGGATATCGATACCGTCGTGGTGTCCACCCAGCACAATCCGGAAGTTTCCCACGCCCAGCTGTCTGAGGCCGTGATCGAGGAAGTCATCAAGCCCGTGCTGCCCAAGCATATGCTGACCGCCAATACGCGCTATCTGATCAATCCGACCGGCCGTTTCGTGGTTGGCGGCCCGCACGGCGACTGCGGCCTGACTGGTCGCAAGATCATTGTCGATACCTACGGCGGTGCTGCACGCCATGGCGGCGGTGCGTTCTCGGGCAAGGATCCGTCGAAGGTTGACCGCTCGGCGGCCTATGCGGGGCGCTATGTGGCCAAGAACGTGGTCGCCGCCGGCCTCGCCGAGCGCTGCGAGGTTCAGGTGGCCTATGCGATCGGCGTTGCAAAACCCGTGTCACTGATGGTCAACACGTTCGGCACCGGCAAGGTTAGCGACGAGAAAATCGTCGCGCTGATCAGCCAGCATTTCGATCTGCGTCCGAAAGGCATCATCCAGACGCTCGATCTGCTGCGCCCGATCTACAGCAAGACCGCTGCCTACGGCCACTTCGGCCGCGACGAACCCGAGTTCAGTTGGGAAAATACCGACAAGGCAGCCGCGCTACGCGCGGATGCTGGCCTGTAAGGCCACGCCGTAGGCGCTTGTCGGTATTTCGGCGCAGGCTGACGCGGGCGCAAGCCCGGGTCAAGGCGCGCAGCGCCGGCCGCAGCCAAAAACTGTTTCACGGCAGCCGCGCTACGCGCGGATGCTGGCCTGTAAGGCCACGCCGTAGGCGCTTGTCGGTATTTTCGGGTTTAAAAACAAAACGCCGACCTGTCTGGTCGGCGTTTTGTTTTCGGTTCAGAGAAGCGAACTGTTTTCGGTTCAGAGAAGCGAACCGAACTTCATGCAGTGGCTGACAATTATTTCTTGTCACCCGACAGACATTCTTTCATGAAGGTCTTGCGCTCATCGCCCTTCTTGCCTTTGGCTTCGTCGTTGCAGGTCTTCATTTTGTTTTGCTGGGCCTGTTGCGGCTTTTCGCTGGCTTCTGCCGCGACGGGTGCGCCGCCGCTCAGGCATTCTTTCATGAAGGCCTTGCGTTCGTCGCCTTTCTTGCCCTTGGCATCCTGATTGCAGGTTTTCATGCGGCTTTGTTGCGGCGTGGCTTTCTTTTCTGCAGCCGGCGCCGCCGGGGTTGCGGGCGTTGCCGGAGTCGCGGGCGTGGCCGCAGTGGCGGGCTTGGTCTCGGCTTTCTTGTCCGCGGCAGGCGCCTGGGCCAGAGCGACTTGAGCAGCAAACAGCGACATCAGTGCAGCAGCAATCAGTTTATGCATGGCAATCTCCAGAAAATCATTGAATCCGGCTTGGCAGCCGGATGGGAAAAGACACGGCAAATTCAGGCCGTGCAGGCATTAACGCCGCTGCGACAACCCGAGTTGACATGACAATGTCAGATTCTAGGCTATTGTCCTGCTTTCTCAAAACTCGTCGACCTCGTCGTCATCGTTTGGCGCCCGCGACAGTGGCGTGGTGATGATCGAATTGCGGTGGATCTGTACATCGCCCATCTGCTCGACGCGCGGCATCGGTTGGACCGAGTGGCCGACGATTGAAAGCACATGACGCCCATCCAGATCGATGAAACGGTTCAGCAATTCGGCCACGGCCTTGTAATACGGCAAGGCGTTGTTTTGCTTGATGCGCTCACAGAGCGTCGGAACCCACTGCCCCAGGTGGTTTTGCAGAAAATCGCGCTCGGCGCGCTGATAGGTTTCCACATGTTCCTTGAGCTCGCCCTCGT
>JBPOIN010000254.1:0-31520 GCA_052034445.1 Pseudomonadota bacterium
AGTATTCTATAATATTCGGCATTTCACTTCGAGACCTGCGCGGGCCGATGGATATTGCGCGATTGAGAAATGAAACATACTGAGGCGCGAAAAGGCTGGCGAAGCTGAATGAGCAATTTTTCTCTGGATCTACTGGACAAGCAGGAACATATCGAGACTGCGGCGCGGGCGCTGAAGGCCATTTCGCATCCCTTGCGCCTCAAGATTCTTTGCGTCGTCGGTGATCAGGAGGTGTGTGTCCAGGATATCGTCGAGGCGGTTGGTACTTCCCAAAGCAATATTTCCCAGCATTTGGCGATATTGCGCGACAAGGATGTGCTGCAAACCCGCAAGGAAGCCAATCGCGTGTATTACAGCGTTGCGGATGCCCGCACCCTGCAATTGATCGAACTCATGCGCGAAGTTTTTTGTGGCGTGCCCGTCGGGAACGCCGATCTCAATTTGGCGCAGAAACCGGGCCGGAAACCGCGCTAGACCGCCGGTGACACGTCTTGTTCCGGGGGGCTGCGTGGCGCCAGCATTGCGGTGTTGATGTTTGCGGCAGTTTTTTAAGAATGGAGCGAATTTTGGAGTTTTTGCAGAACAATCTGTTGTACGTTGCGCTGGCGGCCATCAGCGGTGGCATGCTGCTATGGCAGACCTTTCAGGGGCGGAGCGGGAATCAGATTTCGCCTGCGCAGGCCACGCTCATGATGAATCGCGACGATGCCGTGGTGATTGATGTGCGTGAGTCGGGGGAATGGGCTACCGGGCATATTCCGAATGCGCGCCATATTCCGGCCGGACAATTGGAAAAACGTATTGCGGAACTGGAAAAATTCAAGTCGCGCGCGCTGATCGTGAATTGCCATGCTGGCAATCGTTCCCTCGGTGCGTGCAGCGTGCTGCATAAGCACGGCTTCGAAAAAGTATTTAATTTGAATGGCGGTATCGCGGCCTGGCGCGAAGCCGGCCTGCCGGTGACGACCAAATAACCTTTTCAGCTTCAGCGGAGCTTTCATGGCTGCTCATGTTCTGATGTATTCCACGGCCGTATGCCCATATTGCATCCGTGCCGAGCAACTGCTGCAACGCAAGGGGGTCACGCAGATCGAAAAGATCCGCGTCGATCTTGATCCGTCGCAGCGGGAAATCATGATGCAGCGAACGGGACGGCGTACCGTGCCGCAGATCTACATCGGTGATACGCATGTTGGCGGGTATGACGATCTTGCCGCGCTGGATCAGGCCGGCAAGCTCGACGAATTGCTGGCAACAGGCTGAACCCGATTCAGTGCGCCAGAATCCCCGGAATCCTTCTCGCCGGCCAGCTCCAACAGCGGAAAAACTGTTGGGCCATTGCCGGTTTCTTTCGATTCAATCTTCAACGACACAGGCCACTTCATGAGCGAACAACAAGCAGCACCGCAAATCCCGATTTTCAGCATCGAGAAAGTCTATGCCAAGGATATTTCCCTGGAGATTCCTCACGCACCGGAGATTTTTCTCGATCGTGATACGCCGCAGATCGAGGTCCAACTGCACAGCGAAGGCGGCAGCGTCGACGAGGGTTTGTATCATGTCGTGCTGACGGTCACGGTGACCGCCAAGGTCGGCGAAAAGACCATGTTTCTGGTCGAGGCCGGTCAGGCCGGCATCTTTCAGATTCGCAATGTACCGCAGGCCGATCTCGATCCGATCATGTCGGTTGCCTGTCCGAACATCCTGTTTCCGTATGCCCGCGAAACGATTTCGGATCTCGTCACGCGCGCCGGCTTCCCGCCTGTGCTGCTTTCTCCCGTGAATTTCGAGGCGATCTATCAGCAGCGCCTCATGGAGCAGCAGCAGACCCATGCTGCTGGCGAAATCCCGATTCAGTAAAACATGAAGCGCGGACTGACTCTGCTGGCTTTGGCCCTGACGGTTTTTCCGGCCTGGGGGCTCGACTATCGGTCCCTCACCGAGCCTGCCGTGATGTACGATGCGCCATCGCAAAAAGGAGCGCCACTGTTCGTGATTGCGCGCCATACGCCCGTCGAAATTGTCGTGGCGATCGAAGGCTGGTTAAAGGTGCGCGATGCTTCAGGCGGCATCGCCTGGGTCGAAAAACGCTTCCTGAGCGATAAACGCATGCTTCAGGTAACGGCAAGCCGCGCCCAGGTGCGCAGTCAGCCAGAAACCGGTGCGGTACTGGTTTTCGAAGCCGAAAAGGATGTTGTGCTCGAACTCGTCGAGCCCACCCTCGTGAATGGTTGGGCGAAAGTCCGGCATCGCGGCGGCCAGGCGGGCTATGTGCGCGTGATGCAGGTCTGGGGGCTCTGATCCGGATGCGTTCGGTATGAAAATCGCGGTGCTTGGGGCGGGAGCGTGGGGAACGGCGCTCGCCATCGCCTTTGCGCAAACGCACGAAGTGCGTCTGTGGGCGCGTGATGCGGCGTTGTGCGCGGCGATGGAGTCGGCGCGCGAGAATGATCGCTATTTGCCGGGCAGTGCTTTTCCTGCCGGCTTGCAAATCGCGTCTGATTTGGCGCTGGCCCTGGATGCGGCCGATCTTGTATTGATTGCCACGCCCCTGGCTGGCTTGCGGCCGACCTTGCGCTTGTTGCACCAGCAGGCGAAGGGGCTGCCCTTTCTCTGGCTGTGCAAGGGGCTTGAGGCAGCAACGGGTTTGCTGCCGCATCAGGTTGCGGCGCAGGAAATGCATGGAACCCCGGTTCTTTGTGGCGTGTTGACCGGCCCGAGCTTTGCCGAGGAAGTCGCGCGCGGTCTGCCTGCCGCCGTTACGCTGGCGAGTGCCGATGCCGGTTTTGCGCGCCGGATGGCCCAGGCCTTGTCAGGCTCGCGCCTGCGGATTTATGCCAACGACGATGTGATCGGCGCCGAGGTCGGCGGTGCGGTCAAGAATATTCTGGCAATCGCCATCGGCATTTCCGATGGGCTGGGACTCGGTCTGAATGCCCGTGCGGCGTTGATGACGCGTGGTCTGGCCGAGGTGGTGCGTTTCGGCCTGGCGCTCGGGGCGCGGCGTGAAACCTTCATGGGGCTCGCGGGCATGGGCGATTTGATCCTGACCTGCACGGGTGATTTGTCGCGTAATCGTCGCGTCGGGCTGGCGCTTGCCACCGGACGTCCGCTGGAACGGATTACGCACGAACTCGGCCATGTGGCCGAAGGGGTTTTCAGTGCCCGGGAGGTGGCGCGACGTGCCGGGGAGCTGGGCGTCGACATGCCGATTACTCAGGCCGTGTGCGCCGTCCTCGATGGCAGTCTGCCGGCGGCGGCTGCGGTTGGTCAGCTCATGGGGCGCGACCCCAGGGACGAGTAAGCCGATCGCATGCCTCAGGCTGCTGTCCAACCCGTTGGCGCTACGCGAAGTCTGGCTGCGGCAGCGCCCCCGGAAAGCCGGTCTGGCGCCAGGCTTCATAGGCCAATACGGCGACAGCGTTTGACAGGTTCAGGCTGCGACAGCCCGGCATCATCGGCAGGCGAATGCGCTGCTGCTGCGGAATCTGGTTCAGGATGTCCTGCGGCAGGCCGCGCGATTCGGGGCCGAACACGAAAGCATCGCCGGCCTGGAATTGCGTCTGGTCGTGGCGCTGCACGCCTCTGGTGCTCAAGGCGAACAGGCGCGCAGTGTCGAGCAGTTGCAGGCAAGTCTGCCAGTTTTCATGGATGCGCACGTCGGCAATTTCTGCGTAATCCATGCCGGCGCGACGCAGTTGTGCATCGCTGAGTTCGAAGCCCAGCGGTTTGATGAGATGCAGCCGCGCGCCGACATTGGCGCACAGACGAATCACGTTGCCGGTATTTGGCGGAATTTCGGGCTCGAACAGAATGATGTTGAACATGTCAATTGTTTCTGATTTGCGTTAATATCGAAGCTGTTCAAGTAGAATCAGATAATTAGAATTAAAAGTTGAAATAATACTGGAGAATTGGATGGCCCGTCCGGAGAAAGTCCGCCTCGGAGAGTTGCTGCTCAATCAGGGGTTGATTACTGAAGAGCAGCTGCAAATTGCGCTGGTAGAACAAAAGCGCAATGGCCATAAGCTTGGCCGTGTGCTTACCGAGAGCGGTTTTGTCAGCGAGGAAGATATCGCCAAGGGGCTGGCCAAACAATTGCGAGCTTCGTTCGTCGACTTGAAGGGCTTCGAGCCCAAACCTGATCTCATCAAGCTTCTGCCCGAAGCACAGGCGCGGCGATACCGTGCGCTGGTTCTTGATGACGACGATGATCAGTTGATCGTAGGTTTTTCAGATCCGACCGATCTGACGGCCTATGACGAGGTTGCGCGCATCCTGCGGCGAGACATTACGCTGGCGGTGGTGCTCAAGGGGCAGCTGCTGTCTGTCATTGATCGGGTTTACCGGCGCACGGAGGAGATTTCCGGCCTCGCCAAGGAACTGACGGCGAACCTGGATGATGTGCCGATCGAGTTTGGTGCGGGTTTGGCGCTCAGCGATAACGGCAACCCGGAAGATGCCCCAGTCGTCAAGAAGCTGCTGAATTCGGTCTTCGAGGAGGCGTTGAATCTGCGCGCCTCCGATATTCATATCGAGCCGCAGGAAAAAAACCTGGTGATCCGTTTTCGTATCGACGGTGCGATGCGGGTGCAGACGATTGCCGACAGCAAAATTTCTTCGGCGATGGTGTTGCGACTGAAGCTCATGTCGGGCCTGGATATTTCGGAAAAGCGTCTGCCACAAGATGGCCGGTTCAATATCAGGCTTGGTGAAAAATCAGTTGATGTGCGTATCTCGAGCATGCCGACTCAGTATGGTGAGTCGGTTGTCATGCGTTTGCTGGCGCAGAGTTCGACGATCCTCGGTCTCGACAAGATGGGTATCCCGCCGCTGGTGCTGGATCGTATCCGGCATGCCATTCACCGGCCGAGCGGTCTCGTTGTGGTGACCGGCCCGACAGGGTCGGGAAAGACCACGACGCTGTACGCCGCGCTGTCCGAGTTGAATACGCCGGAGGTCAAAATCATCACGGTCGAGGATCCCGTGGAATATCGCCTGCCGGGCATCAATCAGGTGCAGGTCAATGACAAGATCGACCTGACGTTTTCGCGGGTGTTGCGTTCGGTGTTGCGTCAGGACCCGGACGTGGTGCTGGTCGGCGAAATGCGCGATCAGACCACTGCGGAAATCGGCATGCGCGCCGCCATGACGGGCCACATGGTGCTTTCGACCCTGCACACCAATGATGCCTTGTCGACGCCGGTACGTTTGCTGGACATGGGTGTTCCGCGCTACATGGTGGCACTTTCGTTGCAGCTCGTTTTGGCCCAGCGGCTGGTGCGGGTGGTCTGCGAGAATTGCAAGGAATCCTATAAGTTGCCGCCGAACGAACATAGCTGGCTGCGTTTTGAGCTTGGTGACCAGATCGATGCACACAGGTACTACAAAGGCCGCGGTTGTGCGCATTGCAACGAAACCGGGTATACCGGACGCCAGGGTATTTACGAGTTCCTTGAGATGACCAACGAACTGGTCGAAGCCGCCAATCACGGCGATCCCAATGAATTCATGCGCCTTGGCCGTGAGCAGATGGCTGGCGCCACCTTGCGGCGCGATGCCGTGCGTTTGGCCGTCGAGGGCGTGAGCACCGTCGAAGAAGCGATGCGCATCAGTAATATGTTGGAAGAATAAGGGGGGCGACATGCCAAGTTTTGCCTACAAGGGGCGTGATACCTCCGGAAAATCCGTGACGGGGAAAATCGAGGCGATCAATTCGGCGGTTGCCGCCGATATGCTGCGCGAGCGGGCGGTCATCCCGACTTCGATTGTCAATGTCGGCGAGGCAGGCGGGGCCGGCGATAAACCCCCCCTGCTGTCGATCGCTCTGTTCAAGGAGCCGATCAAGCATGTCGATATCCTGCTGTTTTCGCGCCAGATGCATACACTGCTCAAGGCCGGCGTGCCGCTCATGCGAACCTTGACGGGTTTGCAGGAGTCGGGAACCAATGAAACGATGAAGGAACTGCTGCAGGATTTGCGTGAAAGTCTGGATTCCGGGCGAGAATTGTCAGTAGCGATGGCGCGCCATCCCAAGGTGTTTACGCTGTTTTACCTGTCCATGGTGCGCGTCGGCGAGATGACCGGGCGTCTTGAAGACATCTTCCTGCGGCTGTTTGAACACATGGAGTTCGAACGTTTCATGAGCGAGCAGGTGAAATCCGCCTTGCGCTACCCGACGTTCGTCGTGGCGGCCATGGTGATTGCCATGTTTCTCGTGAATCTGTTCGTGATCCCTACCTTTGCCAAGGTCTTCGAAGGTTTCAATACCGAACTGCCGTTCCTGACTCGATTGTTGCTGGGTGTTTCGGCATTCACCATGGCTTGGTGGCATGTCATGCTTGGCGGTTTGATGGCGGCGATTTTCGGTTTTCGCAGCTTCATCTCCACCGAAAAGGGCTTGTTGTGGTGGGATCGGCTCAAACTCAATTTTCCGATTGCCGGCAAAATTATCCGCAAGGCCACCCTGGCGCGTTTCGCGCGCAGCTTTGCGCTGGCATCGCGCAGCGGCGTGCCCATCATGCAGGTGCTGAATACCGTTGCGCAAACGGTGGATAACGCCTATATCGCGGGCAAGGTGACGGGCATGCGCGAAGGCGTCGAGCGCGGCGAAAGCATCCTGCGCACCGCCAGCAATTCCAAAGTGTTTACACCAATGGTCGTGCAGATGATCGCGATTGGCGAAGAGTCCGGTGCATTGGACGACATGATGGAGGAAATCGCCGAGATGTATCAAAACGAGGTCGAATACGAACTCAAGTCGCTGGCGCAGCAAATCGAGCCGATCCTGATCGTGGCGCTGGGCGTTATGGTGCTGATTCTGGCCTTGGGCATCTTCCTGCCGATCTGGGAGCTGGGCAAGGTGGCTGTCAAGCACTGATCCTGCTTTGGTTGGACGCGTCGAAATGCATGTGGTTTTGGGGCGTTTTTCGGGATTGTTTAAGGTTTTTACTTATTGAGCTTATGCGTTTAGTTAGATATACTGATCCGGCTTATTTTTCTTGAAAATTGGCTGTCAATGGTCGGGTCTGGTTCCAGTGGCCGATTTTGGCAGGCAAGTAACTGCAGGTCGTTTTTACCAACATAAACGGGAGTCACTATATGAAAAAGCA
The DNA here is from genome assembly GCA_052034445.1 of Pseudomonadota bacterium. Classification (GTDB taxonomy): domain Bacteria; phylum Pseudomonadota; class Gammaproteobacteria; order Burkholderiales; family Rhodocyclaceae; genus Sterolibacterium. The sequence continues at coordinate 7,113 of JBPOIN010000254.1, forward strand.
ACAAGGTTTTACCCTGATTGAACTGGTGGTCGTGATTGTGATTCTCGGTATTCTGGCGGTTACAGCCTTGCCGCGCTTCATCGACCTGAAGAGCGATGCGCAGCAGGCGGCGGTGAGTGGGGTGGCAGGCTCCTTGTCGGCTGGCTCAGCAATGAATCTGGCCAAGCGCACGATCAACACCAGCAATGGCACCTCGGTGAATAACTGCAACATTCTGACGGGTACGGGGTTCATCGATGCCTTTCCGACCAATTCGATGGAAGTAACCTCGCTTGCCGCGACTCCGGGCGGCATTCAGACCGGCTGTGTGGTTCGTGACAAGGTCACGACGAGTATCTCCGCCAATTTCACGGCGCATGGCATCAGCTAATTGATTCGGATGCAGGCCCCTCTTGCTCGCGCAGGAGGGGCTTTTGTTTTTTGAGGGTGAATTCCGGTGAGTTTTTCTGATCTCTTCGTCTCGCAAGCCATGCGCGACAAGGCCGATGTCCTGGTGGCGAATCTGGTCGCCGTTTATCCGCCGCGCGGCAAGATTAAAGACGCCGTGACGCCCAAGGGCGTTGAGGCGGTTTTGAACAAACTGTATGCCGAAGCCGGGCAGTTTGTTGCTGAAAAAAAGCTTGGCATCATTCGCCGTGCGGCATTCGCGCGCACCGTTCAGCAGGCTTTGTTTGCCCAAGGCTATCCGGCGGAAATGGTGACGCAGGTGACGAGCGCGCTGACAATGAATGCCCTGGTCGGAAAGCAGGCAAAAGTTTCACCGACCGCAACGAAGTAAATCAGTTCCAGGCCAGCAATTTTTCGTGCTTGGGCGTCGCAACGCAAGGCGTAATTTCGAACAAACCCGCAGTAGCGGGTTTTTTTGTGGTTTTGGCATGCATGACGTTTTTGAATAGGCCCGTCGAATGAACACAATGATGCGTGCCCGGAATGCACTGGCGGCATTCGGTCTGAATCAGGTTGGGCGGCTGCTGGTGCGCCGGGGAGTGCATCGTGCGGCTGCCTGGTGCTTTGAAGAAGCCTTGCGTTTGTCGCCGGGAGCAGCAAATGGCGTGTTCGATCTGGCCAAATCGCGTTGGCTGGACCAGGATTTCACCGAATCGAGACGGTTGCTGGAGCAGCTGTTGGTCTCCTCTCCCCGGCATGCGAAAGCATTGAACCTGCTGGGGGTCATGGATATGGCCGAAGGCCGTCTCGACGCGGCGGAAGATAAATACCAACAGGCCATCGCACTGGAACCCGACTGGGCGGCGCCACATAACAATCTGGGTAATGTGTTTCTGGCGCACAACGATTTTGCGGCGGCCGAGAAATGCTTTCGCCGTGCGCTCGAGTGCGATTCCGAATATGTCGAGGCGCTCTGCAATCTGGCGCCGCTGCTGAATCGCACGGGACGTTTCGAGGAAGCCGAGCGCGTCGGGCGCGAAGCGATCCGGCTCAAGCCGGACTTTGCCGGCGCCATCAACAATCTGGGCAGCATCCTGCTGAATCTCGGTCGTTTTGCCGAGGGGGTTGAGCAATTTCGCAGCGCGCTGGAGTTGCAGCCAGACCTCGTCGAAGCGCAGGTCAATTTGGCGCTTTGTGTCGATGAGCCGGGGCGCCTGGTCGTGGCGATGGAGCATTTTCAGCGCGTGCTGGAGCGCGATCCGCATTCGTATCTGGCGCTGTTGCGGCTGACGCAAGGCTGTCTGGCGCAGCGTGAGCACGACAAGGCGGAAGATTATGTCCAGCGGGTGCTGGAGCTCAAACCCGACGCGCTGGATGCCCTGACGCTGCTGGGCTCCGTTGCCGCAGGACAGGGGTTGAATCGCAAGGTGCTCGAACTCAATCGCAAGGCGCTGGAAAACGGCGCTGGTCTGGGGGTTGGCACCTCATTCATTTTTCATAGCCTGTACGACGATGCGACCGATGCGCAGCGCTTGTTCGAGATTTCACGCGATTGGGCCAAACGCTATGTGGAAGGTCCCGATTATGTCGTGCCGGATTTTTCCGGCTATACGCAATCCACGCAGTTGCAGCGCAAGTTGCGCATCGGCTATGTGTCGAAGGACTTTGGCCTGCATTCGGTCTCCTTTTTTCTGGAGCCTATCCTCGCCAATCATGACCGGCAAAATTTCGAGATTTATTGCTATGCCTGTCTGTTTCATCCGGATGCGGTCACCGAACGATTCAAGACTTATGCCGATGTCTGGCGCGAGATCCCGCTGGTCAATCACACCGATCTGGTCAAGATGGTGTGCGACGACGAGATTGATATCCTGCTGGATCTGTCGGGCCACACGACGGGTGGCAAGCTGGGCTTGTTCGCGCGCAAGCCGGCGCCGGTCCAGATCAATTATCTCGGCTACCCCGCGACGACCGGCGTCGCGGCAATGGACTATCGCCTGGTCGACGCCATCACGGACCCGCCGGGGGCGGACGATGCCTTCCATAGCGAAAAACTCTGGCGTTTGCCGGGCTGCTTCCTGACCTATCAGCCGCCGAAATCCGCTGCGGATGTCGCCCATTCTCCCTGTCTGCAAAATGGCTACATCACCTTTGGCAGTTTCAACAATGCCCTCAAGGTGACCGAAACCGTCGTCGAAGTCTGGGCGCGCGTTTTGCGGCAAGTGCCTGATAGCCGGTTGATGCTCAAATCCCTGACCTTTGCCAGCGAGCGCGGCAAGGCGTATTTCCAGTCCCTGTTTGCCGAGCAGGGTATCGAGGCGGGGCGGGTCGAGCTGTTCAACTGGCATCCCGAGGTGGCCGGACATCTGGATCTGTACGCCAAAATCGACATTGCCCTGGATCCTTTCCCCTATAACGGCACCACGACCACCTGCGAAGCCTTATGGATGGGGGTTCCGGTCATTACGCTGGCCGGAGAGCGGCATTCGGCGCGCGTCGGTGCGAGTCTGCTGACTCAGTTGGGCATGGCGGAGTTGGTGGCCGATTCGAAGGACGAGTATGTCCGTCTGACCGTCGAACTGGCCGGCGATACGGCCCGTATCGAGAATCTGCGGGCCGGGTTGCGCGGACGCATGCGCCAGTCGCCGCTTCTCGATCACGTCGGCTTTACGCGCAACCTTGAAGCGGCCTATCGGGAAATGTGGCGTTTGGCAGCCGAACGCATCGACGCAGCGCGGCAGCAGGCCGGCGACGCGGGAGATGCTCCTGCACGACTGGCGGCGCAGCCGGATGCCGTGGCGAAACCGACCGCAGGCGAGGCCGTGCGTCTGCACATCGGCGGCCTGGAAGCCAGACCGGGCTGGAAAATCTTCAATATCACGCCCGGCCCGGATGTTGATCATGTCGGGGATATCGCCGATTTGTCGGGCTTCGACAGCCATTCGGTGGATGAAATCTATGGCAGCCACGTCCTCGAACATGTCGATCTGGCCGCCATGCCCGGGGTGCTCTCGGGCATGCGCCGCGTCCTCAAGCCGGGCGGGAAATTGATGATTTCGGTGCCGGACATGGAAGTGCTCTGCGAACATTACCTGGCATTCAAGAGCGACAAACGCAAACGGCATCATGTCATGCGCATGATTTTTGGCGGACAAACCGATCCGCATGATTATCACTATATCGGTCTCGATTTTGATTTGCTGGCGGATTTGCTGCGCGAGGCAGGTTTCAGGGACGTGCAGCGCGTCGAAAAGTTCGAATTGTTCAGCGATGCGAGCACCTATGCGCCCTATGGGAAACTGATCAGTCTGAATGTCGTGGCCGTGAAGTAGCGGGAGTGAGGGGATCTCACACCTCTACTGGTGATTTCAGGCGGCTTTGCCGGTAGGTTTAGTGACGCTTCGGGCGGCGGAAAACTGTTGATCGGCCAGAAAAAACTGATACACTTGGCGCGCATATGTATTACGATATACGCGCAATCGCGTGTATTGTGGTCTCGTCGTGCATGGGGCTAACCTAGGAGTCCAGGCAATGAAGCACTTTTCTTTGACATGTCGCCGCCAGAGGGTTGAAGGCTGGCAGCATTGTCTGTCTTGACCGTTTCGCGTGCTGTCGACTTGAAGCAGTCGATCAAACCGAAAGCGCGCTTCCTCTGGCAGAGGGGACGCGAGCTGGAAAATCAGAGCGGTTTCACCATGGTCGAATTGATCGTGGTGATTATTGTCGTTGGCATCATGGCGGCCGTGGCGCTGCCGAACATGTCGCTGATGTTCGGCTACGATGAGACCGGTTATCGGGACAAGGTCAAGGCGGCGGTTGAATACGCACGCCGCAGCGCGGTGGCACAGCGGCGCATTGCTTGTGTGACGGTGTCTGGTAGCCAAGTGTCGCTGAGAATCGAATTGACGACTCCCGAGACCGTGGGCAGCGGAACGTGCGCAACGGCAGGGCTGGTTTCCTCGCAGGACTTGAACCTGCCGACAGCTGACACCCATTGTTCGGGCGGCGTAAGGAACATGATTTGCCCACCGAACGCCGTGAGTCTGCCTGACGCCAGCCTGAGCTTCGATGCCTTGGGGCGTCCGCTGGATGGCGCGGGTGCGGTGCTGACGGCAACGACGACGTGGACTGTAACCAACGGCAAAACCGGCGATGCGGTTTCCCTGAATGTAGCGGCGGAGTCCGGCTATGTGTATTGAACGCACCGGGCTGATTGTGATTGGCCGGGCGCGTAAGCCGATGGCATTTCATCCCCGGTGGGTGCGCGGTTTCTCCCTGATCGAATTGATCGTTTTCATGGTGATTGTCAGCGTCGCACTGGCCGGTGTCCTGTCGGTGCTGAACTTTACGACGCGCAATAGCGCGGAACCCCTGATTCGCAAGCAAATGCTGACGATTGCCGAGGCGCTGCTCGAAGAAGTGCAAATGAAGCCGTTCACGTTTTGCGACCCCATCGATGCGACTGCAGCCACGGCGACAGCTGCGGTGCTTGGCGCCGGCGGTTGCACCACGCTGGTGCAGGCTTTTGGCCACACGGGTGGGGCGACCCGGTCAACCTACAACAATGTCGGCAATTACTGTGCTGAAGTCGGGACTGACAGCCTGGCATGCACCCCCGTGACACTCGGTACGGCAGGCAGCGCTACCAGCCGCATCGAGGATATTACCGGGGTCAGCGGTAATTCTCCGCCTGGCTATTGGGCCACCATCACATTGACGCCGCAGGCGCTGGGTCCTGGGGGCGCCAACATTGCTTCGGCAGCCGGATCAGCGGCGGCCCTGAATGTGATCCTGATTACCGTAACCGTCAGTTACGTCAACAGCAGCGAAACGGTCACGGTGCAAGGCTACCGGACACGCTGGGCGCCGAACATATGATGCATACCCAACTATTCCGGACACAACGCCGGCATGCCGGCGGGTTTACGCTGATCGAAGCGCTGATGGTGATGGTCATCATGGGCATTCTTGCAGCGATGGGGGCGACCCTCATTCGTGGTCCGGTGCTGGGCTATATTGAGAGCACACGACGTGCCGAACTCAGCGATGTTGCTGATTATTCACTGCGCCGTATCGCGCGCGAAGTACGCTTGGCCCTGCCCAACAGTTTGCGCGTGACCACCGTGGGTGGTGTGACCTATGTTGAGTTCATCGTCACGAGCGGCGGTGGGCGATATCGGGATGTGCTTGAGGGCACAGGAAATCCATTGAATTTCTCCAGCACGGCGCTGTGCAATGGCGGGACACCGACGCCGGCAAATTGCCAGTTCGACATTGTCGGCATGACGGCGGCTCAGACGCCGGTGGCGGCCGGTGATTTTATCGTCGTCTATAACCTCGGCCAGGACTCAGCAAAAAACAGCTATGCGCCGGCCGACGCTTATGCTCCCTGCGGCACGACGCCGCCGGGTTGCAATATCGCCGCAGTTGCGGCGGTTGCCACCGCCGCTGGCGTCTCTACCATTACATTGGCGCCGGATGCGGGTGGCGTGAATGTGTTTGCGCATCAGACACCGCCGTTGCCTTCGCCTTCCAACCGTTTTCATGTAGTGCCGGGCGGTACGCGCGCCGTGACCTATGCCTGCCCATCCGTCCGGGGCGTCATGCAGCGCTTCGCGAATTACGGCTTCAATGCCGCGCAGGCGACACCGCCGGTGGGCGGCGCGTCGACCATCATCGCCAATGATGCCAGTTGCGTGGTGACCTACGAAAATAATATCGCCAACCAGCGCAATGGCTTGCTGACCATTGCACTGACTCTGTCCGACGCTGAAGGGGACGCCAGCGTGACCCTGTTGCGCGAAATTCATCTGGATAATTCGCCATGAAGCACAGCACCTGTCGAGGGATCGCGGCTCAACGTGGGTTTGCCATTATTTCGGCGATTTTCATTCTGGTCGTGCTGGCGGCGATAGGGGCGTTTGCCGTGCAGGTCTCCAGTATGCAGCATATCGGCTCAGCGCAGGATGTACTCAGTGTGCGCGCCTATCAGGCCGCGCGTTCGGGGCTTGAATGGGCGTTGTATCGTGTGCAGCCGGCAAATGGCGGCAATTGTCCGGTCCCAACCAACATGGCGCTGGCCGGGGACACCTTTGCTGGACTTACGGTCACGGTGACCTGCACGGGCACTGCCACCGCTTATCGAATCACGGCGACGGCCTGCAACCAGCCGAATGCTGGCGCTTGCCCGAATGAGGCCAATCCCGATGGCATGTATGTCGAGCGCCGGGTGGATGTTGTGTTGCGCACCGATCTCAACTGATGTTCCGCAGATTTGGTGGTTATTGATCCAGTGTAGTGTTTGCCTGGTGTGTGCGAGTTGATGGCGCCGGCAATGCTTGTTTTTGTCATTCCCACAAAAGCGGGAATCCCGGCCTGACGGTTCGCGTGCATCCCGGATAGTGGACGCTACTACTCGAAGATACAGTGGGCGAGGATGAGGGGCAGCATGAATCACACGCCTTCCCTCTCCTCGCCCCTCTCCCACAAGTGGGCGAGGGGATAAATACGTTTAATGCGATTGTCTCTGTGAGACAGGGCGGTCAAACTGGAAGTGGTCTGGAGGTTGTGACATGCATGCAAACATTACATTGGGCGCTACACGCGCCGCGGTGCTGGAAAACCGTGGCTTATCCCTGACTGTTGTTGTTTTTTGGGTTGTTCTTTGTCTGATTGCGACGGTTGGTGTGGTCGAGTCTGCTTGGGCTGCTGGTGTTACTCTTTCTGTCAATACTCCCGCGCCGTCAGAGAGTACAACTGGCGATACGTTTACTGTTAATGGAACTGCCCAACATAACGGTAACTGTGGTAACCAGATCAAAATTTATACGGGAGGGGGGTGTAGCGGAGGGAGCAGCTCCTGGCAGGGGAGCTCGATTCTTTGCCAATCGAATAGCTACAGCCCGCTCATTACAATGGGTGCTCCCGCCTCCGGAGCATGTGTTGTTTATTATGATGTACGTGACAATATTGGCGGTGGCGAGTCTGGTGATCCAGTGCGCACCAATGTAGTTAAGTTTTCACAATCTATTTCGGTGGGAACCCCCCCGCCGGCAAGCAAAGATGGTGGAACAAACTTTTTAGTCGCTGCAACAGCAGGCTCTGGTTTTTCTGTAGTTGTTTCTGTTTCGGGGGGGGCTTGTACGGTTGCAGGCAATACGGTCAGCATGACTAAAACCAGTGGAACTTGCACGGTAAACTTTGATCAGCCTGGTAACGGTACTTGGGCGGCTGCTCCAACAAAGTCCTATAACGTGACTGCCACGGGCCTCGCGCAGACCATTACGGTGACAACCCCCGCGCCGGTGAGCGCTGCGTACAACACCAGCTTTACGGTCGCGGCAACGACCAATGCGAGTCCGAGCCGGGTCGTGGCCATTACCACGGCCGGTAGTTGTTCGGGCAGCGGCAGCGGCAGCGCCACGATCACGATGACCAGCGGCAGCGGGGCGTGCACGGTTTATTACAACCAAGCAGACAATTCTCCGTCTTATGCTCCGGCAACGCAGGTTTCCAGCTCGACCAGCGCGACAAAACTGAATCAGACCATCAGCTTTCCCGAACAGTCGCCGAACAGTTATCTTTTCGTCGCGAGCGGCGTCGGCAGCACCTTCCCCATCGGTCCGGTGGCGACCAGCGCCAGCCCTAACTCCGGCAATGCGATCACCTACGGTTCGCTGTCTACGGGGGTGTGCACGGTGTCAGGGACGACGGTGACCATGGTCAGCGTGGGAACCTGCGTTATCGAAGCAAGGCAGGCGGGGAATGCCAATTACAACGATGCCGCCCCTCAGCCCACGCAGAACGTTCTGCTCACCAAGGCCTTGCAGAAAATTGTGGTTACGACGCATGCCCCGGGGGTGAAGGTCAGTGGCGGCACATTTTCCGTGGCGGCTGAGTCGCGAGCGGTGGCCAATAATGCCCTCACTGGTTTGCATGTGAGCATCCAGGCGATGGGGAATTGCACCGTCACTGCCGGCGGGTCTGATGTCGCCACCCTCAAAATGACTTCATCGACCGGCATCTGCACCGTGTACTTCAGCCAGGCAGGGGATAGCACGTATGGCGCGGCCGACCCGGTCACCGAATATGTCGCGCCCGACACCTCGGGCGGCTCGGGCTGTTTTGGCGAAGGCACGTATACCTCGTTGCAGTTCAACAATTCCGGCGGCTATATCGGCTGGGCCTGTAACAACGGAGATTATGCTGCTCCTGGCCACAATGTGAGTTGCTCGCCGCCGACCTATCTGCCGGGCGCCTGGCCTTATACGATCTTTCCAAGGGTGCCTGGATGGTCGATCAAGCCGGGCAGCGCCTTCAAGGGCCATGTGTTGCAAACCGAATTGAATCCGGGCAAGACTTTTAAAATCCAGAAGGCTCCGGGTGCTGGCGATTACTACAATATTCTCAATACGTCGGATGCGACTTGCATTGGCTCGGGGAATGGGGCGTACGAAAGCGGTGGTACGCGCCTGGGGGCTATTACAAGTACAGGCTATCTGGTGGCCTTCCAGGATTCAGCCACCTTGCCGGGCAAGTATTGCGACTACTCGGCAGACCAGGCCAAGTGGAAGATGAACATCAGCGGCAGTTACGTCACCTTCGCAACGGCGGGTTACCCCAACTGGCCCAGTCACGGTTGCATCGGTTCTGAGAGCAGCCTGGCTTTACGCAACAAATTGCTCGATCCAGGTAACGGCAACTATGGAGATTGGGGCGATAGCTGGGTGCGCAACGCATCGCCTTCCTGCAGCAGCAATGGGGCGAAGATTAAGTGCGGTGGTTATCAGCCGCCGCCGCCCGATCATGTTCGCTTTGAATTCGATTCAACGAGAACTTACACCTGTGGCGCCAAGATCACGATCAAGGTGTGTAACAATCCAGCCCCCGATGTCGGGAGCGATGGAACCTGCAATCCATTCACCGGTTATACAGTACTTAAACCCTTTGCCACCAAAGGCGCCTGGAGCGGCCTGACAGCAGCCCCGCTGACTGGTTTCACGGGTACATCGACGGGGATTGCGTTGTCGCATACCGTGGTGGGCGATGCCGTTAATTTGAGCTACTCCAACCCCAGCATGACGCTGACCGATTCGGTGCTGGAATGCTATGACACCGCAACCAGCAAGCGCGTGAGCTGTACGGGCGCCTTTGTCTACAAAACCTGCCCGCCGTTTGACGCCGTCGAGAAAGGGGCGGATGTCGCTACCAATCTCTATACCAGGCTGGCGGACACAGCCTTCGAGTTCGATGTGGTTGGCGCGAGTACTTATACGGGAACCACCATCGTCGATCTGGTCGATGTATCGGGCGGCGCGGCGGTTTGTCCGACCATTCCAGGAGGGCGTCTGACCAGCGCGGCATTCACGGCGCCCTCGAACAGCACGGGCGCAATTACCTATACTTTTGTCGGTGCTGATGCGGGGCGGAAGACTTTTAATGCAAGTTATGCCGAGGCGGCAGCCAACGTGGCCGTGCGCATCATCGACAAGGACAATAACTGTTATGCCTCCACGGATACGTTCAGCATCCGGCCAACCCAATTGGTTCTGGCAACGACACTGGTGGGTTCAACGGCGACAGCGGGGGCAAGCTTTACCCTCACGGCGACGGCGAAGAATTCGGGCAACACGACCACAACAGCGTATGTGGGGACGCCGACTGCCTATGATAATTACATTTATGGTTGGGATGGTGCGAATATTGCCGGCATGTTGGCGGGAAGCTTCGATGCGGCGACGGTAGGAGTTGCGACGGGCAATGCTTTCAAGTTCAGCGGCGTCGGTGCGCTGACCTTTCCTGTCTATACGGATAGCACCGTCTACAAAATATTTGATTTCGGCAGCCCTGTGGGCGATACGAGCTTTACCCAACCCTCGGGCGATCAGACGAAGGGCGATTGCGTCGCGAATTCTTATTCCACTTCGCTGGTTGGCGGCAAGTATGGCTGCAACATTGGCTCGACCGCGCTGACTTTGCCACGCTTCATTCCGGATCACTACGAGGTGGATAACCGGATCGCAGCGGCCTGTGGTTCTGGGGTGACTGGCGCCACCTATTTCGGGCAAGGTTTCAATACGCCGCCGGTCGCAAGTGTTGCGGCGATGGATGCGGATCGAAACCAGCTGACCAACCTCATCAATACCTATACGCTGGCATATCGGCCAACCTTTACGATCGAGGCGCTGGATGGTGCGACGATCGTGGCCAGTCCGGCGACGGCCGCGCCGGTGCTGATGGATCTGACGACGCCGTTCGACTGGCCGGCGACGAGCGGCGCTGGTGGCTTGTATGTCAATGCAGCGAGCGGCGTTGTGCCGCGTCCGGCAGTCCCGGCTGACTACGAAGCCTTCGGCCTGAAAACGACGATTACTGATCCGGATGGTGTGAAGATCACCAAGTGCAATGCAGTGGATGTTGCGGGAACGACGAGCTGCACCTCGTCACCGACGACAAGCATGCGCTACGGTATTCTGAAACTGGACAACGCCTATGGCTCGGAGCTGCTGCCCTTGTACGTGCCGGTTCGGGCTCTGTATTGGGATGGCGTGTCTTCGCCGGCATCCTGGAAGGTCAATGACAAAGACAGCTGTACCCAACTCATTGTGACGGGAACAGGCGCCAGTCTGGCGACCACGATCGTGAAGGGGCCTCTGACGCTGGCGCGGCTGGCACCCACGCCGGCCACACTGCAACTCGTCGGCGGTATCGGTTCGCTGCAATTTGCGGCGCCGGGACTGGGTTTTCAGGGCAGCGCGGATATCGCCATCAACCTCGGCGCCGGGACGGGAACTGCCGATGCGTCGTGCAATGCCGCGCATCCGGCCACCGACGGCTTGAGCATGGCCTGGCTGCGCGGCAACTGGTGCGATAGTTCTGGATATGCGAAAGATCCGAATGCGCGTATCAACTTCGGCACGGCGAAGAGCCCATTCATCTATATGCGCGAACGGTATTGAGGTGATTTCCTCAATGGCGCTACGCACGGCTTGTCGGGTGGGCTCAAGAAGTGTGGGGTAAGCGCAGCGCAACGCCCCGCCGAGGGGGCACTCCTGCGAACCTTGGGCCGCAGTCGCACGAATGTCATTGGGGTGGTTTCCTTCAAGGCTACTCTAAAGTGGAAATGTTTATAATTTTCAGCAATGTGGCGTGCGACTTTCGAACTACTGTCGGCATTCCCGGGTAAGCGGTAATCCTGCAATTGTGGGCTCCTTTGCGGCCCTGTGGCCTCTCGCACCTCAAGGGCGCTTCCTGCAAGACACTGGCCAGGAATGGCGTGGCAGAGCTGTGTGCATGCGATACCCTTCAAGGGAGCGGTTTCTGGTGAGAATGCAACAATTACGCTCTTTTTGCTCGCTAGCCAGGGCTATTGGGCGTTATTGGTTTCTTGAATATGGCTTGAGTCGCATAAAAATCCTCGTTCTGGTGGGCAACCACCTTGCAGCCAAAGTCAATCGGCGCTGTGGCATGTACCTTGTGGAAACGGTTACTCATGGCCCCTCAGGGGGCTTCGTGAGAGTACACCATTTTTAACTTTCCAGGAGCCGCCGGCTGGTCGTGCAGGGCGCCTACGCCATGGATTGCTGATGCATTGAGAATGTTGAAATTTGCGTACGTGACTGGCTTGATACAATGGTTTTTTCGTGCTAGCCTCGTGCGCAATTGCGCCCAGGGAATCTGAGGAATCAGGAATCAGGAATCTGATCTGGAATGAATCTGGAATCTATCTCGATCGCATCCCTGTGCCACGGTGTTATCAGATGACGTCGGCGGCCTGTCATCGGGCAGGGTGGGGGCGCTGTCCGCGAACGAGCAATCCTGTCCATATGTACATCGAGCGACGGCTGGCGGCCAGGTTGCGGGCGGATACGAATTGATGTTAGCCGGGTGCGTTTCCTGTGAGGAAATTGTCGATCGATTGGGACTGGATAAAAGAAGGCAAACTGAAAGTCGTTTGGAGGCTGCAAGCATATGAACATGAACCGTACACCTGTTACTACGAACAGCACCTCGCGCGTTAACTGCGCGAGCGCAGCCGAAACCGTGGTCTGTCCCCGTTTATTTGGTTTATTTGGATTGGCGACAGCGCCAGAAAATCGTGGTCTGTCCCGGATTCTGATGCGGTATGTGGTTATGTTGGTTGCTTTATTCGGTGCCAGCGCATCTTACGCTGCGTTGAGTATTAGTGCAGCGCCTAACCCGGTATTGGCTGGCCAGACTACAACGGCAGATGGTTGTGCAAGCCTTGCCAGTACGACGACCATCAGTTGGTCGGGGACGGGATGTCCTAGTGGTGGTAGTCACCAAAAGGTTGGGGATTGGTGTTCTACGGCGCATAACAATACTGGTCCCGTTACGATGACGGCGGTGGGTACCTGTACTTTTAAAATTCACTCGGATACTTGTTGTGGAGGAGCGGATAAGACTGTAGTAGTCACCGTAAACAAAGGCAACCAAACCATCTCTGTAGGAACGCCAGCACCGGGCAGCGCTGTTTATGGCACGAGTTTTAATGTCGCAGCTTCGGCTTCGCCCTCAGGCTTGCCGGTGACTGCGACTGGCAGCGGCGGTTGCTCGGGTACGGGTACGGGCACGGTGGCCATTACAATGACCAGTGGCACCACGCCCTGTACCGTAACCTATACGCAGGCGGGTGACGCCAATTATTTCGCTGCGACGAACAACGGCACCACAAATACGACGACGGCCACCAAGGCGACACAGACCATCACGGTGACGACACCGGCGCCTGCTCAAGCGGCTTACAGCAGTTCGTTCGATGTCGCCGCCACAGCAAGTTCTGGACTGGGCGTGGCCATCACAGCCTCCAACGGATGTACGGGGAGCGGTACAGGGGCAGCAACGATCACAATGAATGCAGGTGGCGGTCAGGCCTGTACCGTATCCTATGCACAGGCCGGGAATGCCAATTACAGTGCGGCTGCCGCTCCGGCGGGTACGCCCAGCACCACCAAAGTGTCGCAGTCGATCACGGTGACGACGCCGGCGCCAGCAAGTGCGGCCTACAACAGCTCGTTCAATGTCGCCGCCACGGCGATTTCAGCGCTGCCGGTTACCATCAGCGTGGCGGGGGGCTGCTCGATCACGAGCGGTGGCTCGGCTACCGCCACGATCACCATGAACAGCGGCACTACGGCCTGTACGGTGAGTTACAATCAAGCCGGCAACGCGAACTTTGCCGCTGCGCCGACGGTATCGGATCCGGCGACCAGCGCTACGAAGTTGAGTCAGACCATTACCTTCTCCGCCCAAACGACGACAAGCCGTCTTTTTGTTCTCAATAGCACCTTTTCCATCGATCCGGTCGCGACTCGAGGCAGCCCCGACTCAGGCAATGCGATCAGCTACAGTTCGTTGTCCACGGGGGTTTGCACCGTGGCGGGAACGACGGTCACCATGAAGAGTGTGGGTACCTGCATCATCGCGGCGAATCAGGCGGGGAACGCCAATTATGATGCGGCATCGCAGGTGACCGAAACCGTTCAGTTAACCAAGGCCTTGCAACAGATTACGGTGACAACGCACGCTCCGGGGACCAAGGTCAATGGTGGAACGTTTTCTGTCGCCGCGACTTCGTATGCCGTGGCCAGCGGCAGCCCTACCGGGCTGGCGGTGCGGATTGACGGCGTGGGGAGCTGCTCTGGTGGCGGAAATAGCCCGGTGACCCTCACCATGACTTCGGCTACGGGTATTTGTACGGTGTTGTACACGCAGGCGGGTGATTCCAACTACGAAGCGGCCGATCCGGTCACCGAATATGTGTTGCCAGACACCACGGGTGGCTCGGGTTGTTTTGGCGAGGGAACGTACACTTCGCTGCAATTCAACAATACGGGGGGGTATATCGGCTGGGCGTGCAACGCTGGGGATTATGTTGCGCCGGGGCATAGTGTGAGCTGCTCGCCACCGATCTGGTGGAATATCTGGCCAATTTACCAGCCGGGGTGGTCGATCCAGCCGGGCATCGGCTTCAAGGGGCATGTTCTGCAAACGCAATTGAATCCGGGCAAGACCTTTCAGATCAAGAAGGTGCCGGGCAGCTCCACGTATTACAACATCCTTAATACGACGGATGCAACCTGTCTGGCCTCGGGGAATGGCGTCTACGAGTCCAGTGGTACGCGCAAAGGTTCGAATTCCAGTGCGGGCTATCTAGTGGCCATTCAGGACTCGGCCACTATGCCTGGCGGGAATTACTGTGATTACACCGCGGATCAGGCCAAGTGGAAAATGAACATCAGTGGCAGCTATGCCACCTTTGAAACGGCCGGTTATCCCAGTTGGCCCAGTCATGGCTGCATGGGCTCGGACAGCAGTCTTGCGTTGAGTCGTCGCTTGATCGCGCCGGGAGACGGGAACTACGGACATTGGGGCGATAGTTGGGTCCGCAATCTGGCGCCTTCCTGCAGCAGTTCTGGCGCAAAAATCAAGTGTGGTGGTTATCAGCCGCCGCCGCCCGATCATGTCCGTTTCGAATTTGATTCTACGAAGACATCGGCCTGCGGAGTCCCGGTGACAGTCCAGCTATGCGTCAACCCGGCGCCGGCTATCGGGGGGACGGATTCATGCACGCCTTTTACCGGGTATTCGGTGTTAAAGCCCGTTGCTTCGAAAGGCTCCTGGAATGGCCTGAGTGCAGCGCCCCTGACAGGGTTCACGGGGACGTCGAGTGGCATTACGTTGTCGCATACCGTTGTAGGCGATTCCGTGAATCTGAGTTATGCCAGCGCCAGCATGGTTGTGGCGGATACCGCCCTCGAATGTTACGACACTGCGACCAACAAGCGTGTGAGTTGCACGGCCGCTTTTACTTATACGACCTGCCCGCCATTCGACGCCGTCGAAACGGGGGCGGCAACTGCGACGAATCTGTACACCAAGCAGGCCGGTACGGCGTTTACGTTTGATGTGGTCGGCAATGCCGCGTACACGGGGAATGCGACGATCGATCTCGTCGATGTATCTGCTGCAGGCAGCACGGCCTGTTCGGGTGGCACGGCCTTGGCCAGCGCCGTATTCTCCGCGCCTTCGGTGAGCACGGGAACGAATACCTATGCCTTCGTTGGTGGCGATGCGGGACGCAAGACATTTAATGTCCGCTATGACGATGCCGCGGCCAAGGTGGCCGTGCGTATCGTTGATAAAACAAGTACTTGTTATTCGTCTTCGGATACTTTCAGCATCCGGCCAACCAAGCTGGTTTTGGCGACGTCGTTGGCGGGCTCCACGGCTACAGCTGGGGCTGACTTTACCCTGACGGCGACAGCGAAGAATTCTTCAAATAACACGACCACGGGTTATGCGGGGGCAGGTGTATTACCCACGATGGATGAAAGTCACATTTATGGCTGGGATGGCGCGAGTATTTCCGGTTTGGGTTTGCTGTCCGGCGCTTTTGCCGACGCAGTGGCCGGCGTCGCTACAGGGACTGCATTCAAGTTCAGTGGTGTGGGGGCGGTCGATTTTCTGGCTTACGATGTCGATAATCACGCGACGCACAGTGATTGGACGAACGGCGACACGAGTTCGGTGGAAGATAGGACCTTTACAACGGCCTCCGGCGATGCCGCCAAGGGAGATTGTGTGGCGGGATCCTTTTCCGCTACGCTCTCTGGTGGTAAATATGGCTGTAACATCGGCTCGACCGCGCTGTCCTTGCCGCGCTTCATTCCAGATCATTATGAAGTGGATAATCGGCTCGAATCCAGCTGTGGCGGCATTGGCGGGATGACGTATTTTGGCCAGGGGTTCAAGACAACCCCTGCTGCACGGGTCGTGGCGATGGGGGCGGATGGCGCCCAGTTGCGGAATCTCATCAGTACTTATACGGTTGCTCACAGACCGACATTCACGGTGGACGCTGTGGATGGTGCTACGGTTCTGGCGAGCCCGGCGACGGCGGCGCCGGTGTCGATGGCGTTGAGCACACCATTCGACTGGTCAGCGCTTAACGGCAACGGCGGCGTGTATGAGAATACAGACGTCAACAAGGGGCTCGTTCCCCACCCGAATATCGTTAAACCCGCAACGCCGCCGAACTATGAAGCCTTCGGCCTGAAGACAACGATCGCCGACCCGGATGGCGTCAAGATCACCCGATGCAATGATGTCGCCGTTGCGCCGACGACGGTTTGTGCGCCGACGACGACTCCGTCCGTTCTGCCGACAAGGCTGCGCTATGGGATGCTGAAACTAAGTAATTCCTATGGTTCCGAGCTGTTGCCACTGCATGTGCCGGTGACGGCGCTGTTCTGGAACGGGTCTTCCTGGGCTGTCAATACACTGGACTCCTGTACCGCTTTGGCCATTGCGACCAGCGCTGCGCGCAACGTGGCTATCGGCAACTACAAGGCCAATCTGACCAGTGCTGATATCACGATCACGGCGGCTACGGTGACCTTGAATGCCGGGGTTGGCTCGATCAGGATCGAAGCGCCCGGTAGTGGCAAGTTTGGCAGTGCCGATATTGCGTTGAATCTGAACCCGGCGACCACTCACAGCGATTCGTCCTGCGTGGTCTGGGGCGGCGGCGCCAGTGCGCCGAATGCCACCGATGGCGCAAGCATGAATTATCTGCGCGGGGCTTGGTGCAGCAATTCTTATGACAAAGACCCGCATGCCCGCATCAACTTCGGTACGGCCAAGAGCCCGTTTCTCTATATGCGGGAGAGGTATTGATTCGATTCTCGGCTATAGCGCTCTGTCATCCATCCATCCATCCATGTTCGTTGAAACTTGATGTGGGGCGGAATTAGTCATGAAACCGGCCGTGCACTGCGGTGTACAGCCGGTTTTTGCCATCGACATGGTCGCTTTTTTAGACTGGATTTTTTGAATATACCTTGGTGTTCAGCAGGTTGTTGCGTGTTCCTGCGCCGGCGGGTAAGGCTGGAGGGCAATTTGATCAAGAGCGGGGTTGGGGGGGGCGATTTGATGGTTTTTGCTGACGCGGATTTCAAAATTGTGCATCTTTTTTTTGTCATGAAAAATCGTGTACACGAGATTTCAAGTGAATTTCCAGAAACATATGTTTGAAAAGCATTACAAACTGATAATTCTGCTATGATCCGAAAAATATATGTTGCCGAAGTGAGCCTATGCAATTAACTCCATTATTGCCTGCCTTTCTGCGCCCGAAATTGCAGGATGGCTGGTTGTCCGTCTCCTTCATGCAGGATCGGCTCGATATTGCACATGTTCGTCGACGTACCGGGCAGAAGCCGGAAGTCCTGCTTCTGGAAACGTTTGCGCGCGCCGAGGACGATTTCGGGATTCTGAGCGGCTTGCGAAAATCCCTGAATTTGGTTCGTTATCGCTGCACGAACATGCTGCGTGCGGGAGAGTACCAGCTGCTGCCTGTCGATCCTCCAGCGGTGCCGCCGAATGAGATGAAGGAGGCATTGCGTTGGAGTATCAAGGATCTCATCGAGTTTCCTGTCGAGTTGGCCATGGTCGATACATTGGCTGTTCCGGACGATTTTGGTTCGTTGTTGGGGAAGGTGCAGCAGATGTTCGCGGTGGTTTCCAGCAACGAATTGCTGAAACCACGGATTGATCTGTTTGATGCGGTCGGCCTGAACCTGGAGGTCGTTGACATTCCCGAGCTGGCCCAGCGCAATGTTTCCGCCTTGTTTGAGCAGGAAGGCCAGGGCTTGGCTATGCTGAGCATCGATGAGAATTGTGCTCTGCTGACATTCACCTTCAAGGGCGAGCTGTATGCCGTGCGCCAGACGGAAGTTAATTTGATGCAAATGGCGCGTGCTGATGGCGCTCGGCGCGAGCAATTGTTCGAGCGTGTCGCGCTCGAGACGCAACGTTCCCTGGATAACTTTGATCGTCTGCATGGGCATATCACGTTGTCACGTTTGATGGTTTCGCCGTTGCCGGGCGTCGAGGGTTTTGTGGATTATCTGCGTGTGTATTTGTCCCTGCCCGTCGATGAAATTGATCTCGCCGAGGTGCTGGATTTTCCGGCAGTGCCCGGCTTGAATCTGCTGGATCGTCAGGCGCAGAGCCTGAAGGTGCTCGGCGCTGCGCTGCGCGAATGAGGCTAGAGATATGAGTCAGCAGATCAATCTATTAAATCCCGCATTGCGTAAAACTCAGGATTGGATGTCGGCGCTGCCCGTGGCCATTCTGACTGGTTTAGCACTCCTTGTTATGTTGTTGTGCGGCCTGTGGTTCAAGGGTGTCGCCGATGAGCGCCAGGCTGAAGCGGAAAATACGACCAATGCCTTGAAACAAACGCAGGCTGAGCTGATCGATGTGTCGAAAAGGATTGCCGAGAGCAAACCCAATCAAGCTTTAATTGATGAACTTGCTTTGACCAAGTCCAAACTCAAGGCGCGCGAAGGGATGATGAATACCCTGGCTGGCGGCAGTCTTGGCAATGTGACCGGTTTTTCGGAATATCTGCGTGGATTTGCGCGCCAGATTCCAGGTGGAATGTGGTTGAATGGTTTCATGATTTCTTCTGGCGGCGCCGATATGGAGGTCCGCGGCCGCATGGTGGCGCCTACGGCTTTGCCGGAGTACATTCGTCGGCTGAATAACGAAGCGGTATTTCAGGGGCGCAGTTTTTCTGCTTTGACAATCAAGCGCGTCGATGTGGTCGCTGCTAATCGTACCCAGGAGAATTCAGCGCCAGCCGCGCCGGCTGCGGCGCCAGCCTCCACTGGTGCAACAACTGCAGCTTCTGGTTCTCCCGGTACGACTGCAGCGCCGCCGGCTCAGCCCGTATTGCCTCCTGTGGTTGAGTTCCTCCTTCTGCCAACCGCAGCGCAAGACCGCCCCAAGCTTGTTGCCAGTGGCGCAGCTACTGTTCCGCCATCAGGTACGGTGGTGCCGGGTGCATTGTCATCCGAGGCTGCGTTGTCAGCGCAGGTGGCTGCTGCTCCCAAGCCGTCCATCGTCAGCGAAACCCTCAAAGAGCGTTCGCAGCCTTCGCCGGAGAAGAAGTGATGAAAGAACAGTTGCTGGAGCAGATAGCGCGATTTGATGCCCTTGCCAAGCGCGAGCGGGCCTTGATTGCTGCCGCCGTGCTTTTGGGGGGTAGCTTTCTGGGGTATACGTTTTTTATTGAGCCGCATGTTTTGCGTCAAAAGACCCAGGCTAAACGCTTGGCGCAAGCGAAAACTGAATTGGCCACGACGCAGGCCGAATTAACGGTTCGTAAAGCGGATTTGGTGGATCCTGATGCCAAAAATCGCTTGGCTTTGGCGCAGACACGCGAGGAGCTTGCCGCGATTGACGCCAAACTCAGCGAATTTCAGAACAGCATGGTGCCGCCCGAGAAAATGCAGGAGTTCTTGAAGGGCTTGCTGGCCAAAAATCGCAGTCTTGAACTGGTTTCTTTGCGTACCCTGCCACCGACACCGTTGATGGATGCACCGGATGCCAAGACAGAGGTAAAACCCGATTCCAAGGCCGAGAACAAGTCTGTCGCCCCCGGTGTTCCAGTTGCACCGACTGCGGCAGCAGCTGCAGCAGCGGCTGATGCGGCAAATGCGCCAAGCATATTCAAGCACGGTGTGGAAATCCGCATCTCGGGGAATTATCACGATCTGCTGGCATATGTTCGACAGGTTGAGGGGTTGCCGCATCGCATTCTTTGGAACCGCATTGAGCTTGCGAGCGAAAAATATCCGGTCAGCGTATTGACGTTGACGGTTTTTACTTTGAGTCAGGATAAACAATGGTTAGTGGTTTGAAACACTTGCCGCGCTTTCTGGCCGGCTTGGTCTGCGCAGGAGCGTTGGGGCTTGCAGGCGCAGCGGAGCCGGCTTCGGTCGGGGCTGTCGTGTCGTTGCCGGACCCGACCCGCCCGCCTGCCGAATTCCTGCCGGCTGCTAACGATGTGGCCGGCGCTCTGGACCAGAGCGTTCTTTATTCGGCAAGCGGCCTGCAGGCGGTGATTTTGAATAAAAATGGCAAGCCGCGAGCTGTCATTAATGGCGAAACAGTTGTCTTGGGCGGCAAGGTCGGTGAAGCCAGGCTGGTTTCGCTGACCGAGTCCGAGGCCGTTTTGCAAGGCCCGAATGGCCGGGAAATTCTGCGCATGACGCCCGGGATCGAGAAGAAAATGACGCTTACCCGCAAGACCGAACGAGGCCCAAAGCGCAGTGCTGGCAAGAAAAACTCGGCAAAATCAAAAACCAAACTCAAACGGACACGTTAAATGATGGCCATGATCAATTCTGTTTCGAATCGCCCTGAAGGGTTCGCTGCCAGCAATGGTTCGCTGGGTTTGGATGTGCGTCTGAAAGGTCGCGTTGGTTTGGCGGTGGTGGCGGCCTTCATGGTTACGGCTTGCACCACGACACCGCAGAAGCCGGCGGCGACGCGCGACCGCATCCAGCAGGAGTTGCAGCGTGCTGCCGCTGAACGCAATCAGGGCGAGGCCAATGAACGCGCCCAGATGCCTCCGTTGCAGGCTGAATTGCCCAAGGCTACCGCTGGGGCCGAGACTCGTTTCGACTTGTCGGTGGTCGGGGCGCCGGCTAGCCAGGTTTTTATGGCGCTTGTGACGGGAACGCGATATAGCATGTTGCTTCCGCACGACATGTCGGGCGCCATTACTATCAATTTGAAGGATGTGACCGTCAAGGAAGCTCTGGACACCATCCGCGAGTTGTATGGTTACGAATACCGGATTCAGGGTAATCGCATTTTCATTCAGCCAAACACTCTGCAGGCGCGTGTATTTCAGATCAATTACTTGGCGGGTCGGCGTCAGGGGAATAGCGATTTGCGGGTTCTGTCAGCATCGACCCAAAGCAGCCAGAGCGGTGGTTCGTCGTCGAGCTCGTCTTCGACAACCTCCTCAACCCCGCCGGCGGGCGGTAGCTCTAGCGGTGGGGCTTCCGGCGGACGTTCCACCGACACCAGTCGGGTCAGCACCAGCTCGGATGCAGATTTCTGGCGTGATCTGACGACTTCATTGAACGCTATTGTCGGCACGACCGAAGGGCGCAGCGTGGTGGTGAATCCCATGACAGGTGTTCTTGTGATTCGTGCCTTTCCGGCCGATCTGCGTAATGTCGAAACGTATCTGAAGGCGACTCAGTTTGTGGTTGAACGTCAGGTCATGCTTGAGGCCAAGATTGTCGAAGTGACCTTGAGCAACGATGCACAGTCCGGCATCAACTGGTCGATCTTTAATTCGGTGAGCAATGGACGCAGCGCGATCGGTGTGCTGGCGCCGGGTTCTTCTCTGAATGCCGGCACCAGCACACTGTTGGGGACTGCGCAAACCGCAGCTGGCGTGACGCTGACTCCGGGTAAGTTCGGTTCGGCGACGGCAACCGACATCGGCAAGGGGTTCATCGGTCTGGCATTCCAGACAGCGAACTTTTCCGCGCTGCTGAATTTCCTTGAGACGCAGGGCGATGTCTCGGTGCTCTCCAGCCCACGCATTGCGACCTTGAATAATCAAAAGGCGGTACTCAAGGTTGGCAGCGACGAAATGTTCGTGACGAATGTGTCGGGTGGTACGGCGTCTACGACGGCTGTCGCCGGCACGGCGCCGAGCGTGACGCTGCAATCCTATTTCTCCGGTATCTCTCTGGATGTGACGCCGCAAATCGATGACGAAGGCAATGTCATTCTGCATGTTCATCCGGCGATCAGCACCGTGACCGAAAAGGAAAAGATTGTCGATCTCGGTTCCAGCATGGGAACCTTCAAGCTGCCGTTGGCTTATAGCGTTGTCAATGAAACCGACAGCATCGTGCGCGTCCAGGATGGCAATATCGTCGCGATTGGCGGCTTGATGCGGCAGTCGCAATCGCGCACAAACTCCCAGTTGCCAGGGGCGGGTGATGATTCGCTCAGCAGCAAGTTGCTGGGACAGCGTTCTTCGACTTATAGCAAGAGCGAGATGGTTATCCTTATCAAACCGACCATTATCAATTCCGACAAGGTATGGCAGGATGATCTTGACGCGACGCGAGGCCGCATCGCTGCACTGGATGCGGATGCTCCCGCTGTCGCACCGGCCGCTGCCGCGAAGTAAGGCGCGGCTGTGCAACGACGCAGAGCAGGGCAGAGGTGTATCTAACCCATTTCGGGCTGAATGAGCAGCCGTTTGCCATTACGCCAGATACGTCCTTCGTCTATTTTGCATCTGCGCATCAGGAGGCCCTGAACACGCTGTTGATTGCCAGTGCCAGTGGCGAGGGGTTCATCAAAATCACGGGGGAAGTCGGCACGGGGAAGACGCTGCTTTGCCGGCGCTTTTTGTCTTCGCTTGACGATGGATATTACACGGCCTATTTGCCCAATCCCTCGTTGGCTCCGTTGCAACTGATGTTCGCCGCCGGCGAAGAGCTCGGTGTGCAACTCGACGAGCCCTTGGCGCAATTTCAGTTGATCAAACGCATCAATCAGCGTTTGCTTGAATTGGCCGCGATGGGCAAGACCGTGGTGCTTTGCGTCGATGAGGCGCAGACGGCGCCTTTGGAAAGCCTCGAAGCCTTGCGTCTGTTGTCGAATCTGGAAACCGAGAAGCGCAAGTTGTTGCATGTGGTGCTGTTTGGGCAACCGGAACTCAATCAGAAACTCGCTGACCCGGCGGTACGCCAGCTGTTGCAGCGCATTGCTTTTCATTACCATCTGCCCAGCCTGCCGCCGCATGAGTTGGCGTGTTACGTCGAGCATCGTCTCAAGGTTTCAGGATATTGTGGCGCGCAATTATTCACCGCCGGCGCCATGCGGCGACTGGTTAAGTATTCGAAAGGCATCCCCAGGTTGGTCAATATCCTGGCCAACAAGTCTCTCTTGGCTGCTTACGGTGAAGGTGTGTCGCAAATTACGGCTCAGCATGTGATCGCCGCTGCACGCGATACCGAGGGCGTCAAACTGAAACCCTGGTGGTCGCCGATCTGAGCGTTACTCCACTTCGCCGCACTTAAATTTCCCATTCCCTGGTCCGATGAGCCTGATCAATAAAATGCTGCGTGATCTCGATGCGCGTCAGGCGACCGATGCGGTCGCCGATGTGCCGCACGGGGTGACTCTGCTCGTCGAACCGGAGGCGCCAAAAGGCAATCGCCGCGGTGCGCTTTTTGCATTGGCCGGCTTTGTTCTGTTGTTGTTGGCGATTCTGATGTCGGAAGCCTGGCTGCCCGTATTGGATGAATGGCGATGGTCGCCCACCGATGCCGGACAGGCTCAGCATGCCGCGGCATCGGAGGCGCTGAGCGCGGCTCCCGCATCTGGAACTGCCAACGAGGCGCCAGCCGAGGTGGCATCTCCCGCTCAGGCGATTGTGGATGCATCGTTCGATGTTCAGGCCGCATCGCTGCATTCTCCTGTTGTGGTTTCCGAACGTGTCGCGCCAGTGGCGCCGTCTGCGGCATTGACTGCGCTATCGCGCAGCATCACGTTGTCATCCAATAAGTCGAATGTGCAGGAGGTCGCTAGTGCGCAGAAGATTGGCACCGGACGGGAAGCGAGGGGCAGCCCCGGCGGTCTGAAGCTCGATACGTCGTTTTCCAAGGCCATGGATCAATTGGCGACAGCTCCACCGATGGCGCCAGCGGTTCTTGGCGTTGCGACATCGAGTAGCGATTCAGCCAAGCCAGAATCGGTGAAACCGACTTCAGTGGGCAAGGCCGCCGGCAGTGGGGTGATCAACAAGACCGTGCGCGATTCTCACGGTTCGGGCGCTGAAATCGGCGAGGAGGCGTATCGCAAGGGTGTCTCGGCCTATAAACAGGGCCGCACGTCGGAGGCCATCGCCCAATTGCAGTCGGCGCTGCAGGAGGCGCCGCGGCATGTGGCCGTGCGTCAAACGCTGCTGAGCTGGTACCTTGAGCAAAAGCAGCTGGATGAAGCCCTGGCATTGCTGAAGGACGGGTTGGGTTTGCTGCCGAACCAGACATCCTGGGCGATGATTGCCGCCCGCATTCATGTCGAACGCGGGAATTCCATGGCGGCATGGGATGTTCTTCAGCGCCACCTCGAATATGCCGCGAATAATGCGGACTACCAGGGGTTTGC
>JBPOIN010000140.1:0-13133 GCA_052034445.1 Pseudomonadota bacterium
GGAAGACCCCGCCGCCGAAGCCGAAGAGTCGATGTGGCGCTGGACGGTATCGCCGGAAAAGGCGCCGGACGCCGCCGAGTATCTCGATCTCGATTTCGAAAAGGGTGATCTGGTCTCCATCAACGGCAAGCGCATGAAGGCGCACGAGCTGCTCGCCAGCCTCAACCAGATCGGCGGCAAACACGGTATCGGCCGTCTCGAACTGGTCGAGAACCGCATCGTCGGCATGAAGTCGCGCGGCTGCTATGAAACGCCGGGCGGCACCATCCTGCTGCGCGCGCATCGCGCCATCGAGTCGATCACCCTGGACCGCGAAGTCGCCCCCCTCAAGGACGACCTGATGCCGCGTTATGCCAGCCTCAGTTACAACGGCTACTGGTGGGCGCCCGAGCGCCGCGCCTTGCAGGTGCTGATCGACCATACCCAGCAGACCGTGAATGGCAACGTGCGCGTCAAGCTCTACAAGGGCAATGTCATCGTCGTCGGCCGCGATTCGAAGACCGATTCGCTGTTCGATCCGACCATCGCCACCTTCGAGGATGACGCCGGCGCCTATGACCAGAAGGACGCGGCCGGCTTCATCAAGCTGAACGCCCTGCGCCTGCGCATCGCCGCGAACCTCGGCGCGCGGCGCGGCAAGTAGGGCGGGCAAGGGTAACAGGGAGCGGGACGCGCCATGTTCGGCATCAGCGAGGAGCAGTTCTCCGAGTTCTTCGTGACCTGGGGGCTCGCCCTGTTCATGCTGTTCATGTTGTTCATCATCGGCGAGCTGGCCTACAAGTCGAAGGCCGGCAAGCGCGGTACTTTCGTGCTGTTCTTCGTTCTTGCGTTCGGCATGTTCGGTTTCATCGTCAAGACCATCATTCAAAAAATGTGGGGGATTTGAAATGTCGCAATTTGAAAACGTCAGCGTCGTGAAGCAGGCCAACGTCTATTTCGACGGCAAGTGCGTCAGCCACACCGTGCAGTTCGCCGACGGCACGAAGAAGAGCGTCGGCGTGATCCTGCCGGGATCGGCGCCCCTGACCTTCAACACCGGCGTACCGGAAATCATGGAAGGCGTCGCCGGCGGCTGCCGCGTGCGGCTCAAGGGCGAGAGCGAGTGGAAGGCCTATGGCGCCGGCCAGGCGTTCAGCGTGCCCGGCAATTCGAGCTTCGACATCGAAGTGGCCGAGCCCTATCACTACGTCTGCCACTTCGGCTGAAAGGAGGCTCTGATGCCGTCATTCGATTTCACCTCCGAAGTGGATATGGCAGCGCTGAAGAACGCCATCGACGCCACGGGCAAGAAGATCATCGGCCGTCACGACTTCAAGGGCACCTCGGCCTGCGTCGAGATCAACGAGAAGGACAAGGTCGTCACGATCCACGCCGACTCGGACTTCCAGCTCAATCAGGTCAAGGACATCCTCTTCCCCGAAATGGAGAAGAAGGAGCCCGAGTGCGTCAAGCGCCTCGATCAGCAGACGGTGCAGAAGGTGTCCGGCGACAAGGTCAAGCAGGACCTGAAGATCAAGGTTGGCATCGAGAGCGAACTGGCGAAGAAGCTCGTCAAGTTGCTCAAGGACTCCAAACTCAAGGTGCAGGCCAGCATCCAGGGTGACACGGTGCGTGTCTCCGGTGCCAAGCGTGACGTGCTTCAGGAGGCGATCGCCCTGGTCAAGAAGAGCATCACCGACTTTCCTGTGAAGTACGGCAATTTTCGCGATTGAGTGCTGTGCCTTGCTGACCAAGCGGCGCCCGCGGATTCAGCCCAGAACGGGTCAGCGCGACAAGCCGGCAATCCAATGGTTGTAGATCCGGTCTGCCACGGTATGCAGGGCCTGCAGATGCTGCGGTGTTGTGGCGAGAATTTCAGCCGGCTGCTGAACAGAGGTGGCAGGGCTTGCGGCGATTTCCTCTGCGCCGTTTTTACACCATGTGGCGATCATGGTTTCCGTCATTTCGACATGGCATTGCATCCCCAAGTGTGGGCCAAGAGAAAATGCTTGGTGCGTGCAATACGGACTCTCAAGAATTCGTGTGGCGCCCGCGGGCAAGCCAAAGGTTTCCCCGTGCCAGTGAAATGACATGAACTCCTTGAATTCGCCAAACCAGGCCGTGGCTGTTGCATTTTCCAGCACTTGCACAGAGCCCCAGCCAATCTCTTTTTGCGGATTCCTGCTGACCGTCGCGCCAAGCGCCTTTGCCATCAACTGACCGCCGAGACAATGACCTAAAACCGGAATGTTCTGGGCGACGGCTTGGCGAATCAGGGTCAGCTCATTGGCGATCCAGGGTAAAGAGTCGTTGACGCTCATTGGGCCGCCCATGAAGACCAAACCTGAGTAATCGTTCGGAGCAGCGGGTATAGCGTCGTTGGCATCGATCCTGAATAACTGCCAGGGGATCGCATGTCGTTCAAGGAAAGTGGCAAAATACCCCGGTCCTTCTCCTGCGTTGTGACGAAAGATTGCAACTGGTTTCATGGCTTCGCTCCGGGGCCGACAATTGCCGCATTATAGACTTGACGCCGTTTTGGTAATGCATATGGATACGCTGTCTGCTGCTTGGTTGCGCGATCGTTTTGCCGTGTTGTCAGAGTGCTCGCAAGGCGCGGCGCTCGGTATTTCAAGCGACGATTCGATCGACGGTGCCGCCTTGATCGAAGCCGCAGTGCTGGTGCCTTTAGTTTGGCGTGAAACCGGTATGACTGTCTTGTTGACTCAACGCACCGCCCATTTGCGTGATCATGCGGGCCAGATCAGCTTCCCGGGGGGGCGCCGTGAAGATTTCGATCGATCCCCAATTGAAACAGCATTACGCGAAGCAAAGGAGGAGATTGGCCTGAGTCCTTCACAGGTCGAGGTGCTCGGTTTCTTGCCCGAGTATCGCACTGTAACCGGGTTCAATATCATCCCGGTTGTTGGTCTGATTTTCCCACCATTGAATCTGCATCTCGATGATTTTGAGGTTGCCGAGGCCTTCGAGGTGCCACTGGGTTTTTTGCTGGACCCGGCGAATGTGCAGCGGCATCAAGTCGAATACTCAGGCCATAAACGTGACTACTTCGCCATGCCATGGGGTGGGTATTTTATTTGGGGGGCCACGGCCGGCATGCTGGTCAGTTTGCGGCATGTGCTTTTCCCGGGAACACCGACGGATGATGAATTCCCTGTCACAGGCTCTTGAGCGGCATTCTGCGGCGGAAATAGCGCTGGTGTGGTATCTTCCGAAATAACGGTTTAATTTTGAGATGGAATCGCCTTCTCATATCTGCTCAGCATGACTCTGCTTTCAATTGTCGTTGCACTGATTCTGGAGCAATTCCAGCCTCTCGCGCAGCAGCGTTTTGTGCTTGCGCCGTTGGTCCAATATGCCCGTTTTCTAGAGGATCGGTTCAACGATGGTCAGCGCCATCATGGCACGATTGCCTGGTGTTTTGCTGTCGGGCCGGTGGTTCTTCTGGTCTTGTTGCTGCAATTGTGGTTTTCCCAGCAGATTTTCTGGTTTCTGCTCAGCTGCGCCGTGTTGTATGTTTCGATGGGATTTCGTCAGTTCAGTCATTTTTTCACTGACATTCATCTGGCTTTGCGCATGGGGGAGTTGGAGCGGGCCAGGGCGCTGCTCGCTGAATGGGTTGGACAGAACACTGACCGGCTGACTTCCCAGGAGATTGCCCGCCGTGCGATTGAAGAGGCGCTTGTGGCATCTCACAGGCATGTGTTTGCTCCAATTCTCTTCTTTACCGTATTCGGCCCGGCTGGGGCCGTGCTCTATCGTCTGGCGTTGTTCTTTCGCGGCCAGTGGGGAGGTGAAAGATTTGGATCGTTCGGAGAGACGGCAAGGCGTGCGTTTTCTCTGGTTGATGCAGTACCCTTGCGGATTTCGGCAGCGGCTTTTGCCGTCGTAGGGGATTTCGAGGATGCGGTTTACTGCTGGCGCACGCAGGCGCATAAATGGCCAGACGGGGATATAGGCATTCTGCTTGCGAGTGGTGCCGGAGCGTTGGGTGTTCAATTGGGACAACCAGTGCATGCGGCAACCGGCTTGCAGGATCGCCCGGAACTGGGATTGGATGAGGAGGCGGATGCCGATTTTATGCAAAGTACCATTGGGCTTGCCTGGCGTACTTTGGTTTTGTTCATCCTGCTGCTTGCTTTATTTTGGGTGGCAAACTGGCTAGGTTGATCATTTTTTTGGAGTTATTCAGATGTCAAATAATCGCGATGTGGTGTTGGTTAGTGCAGTGCGTTCGCCGATCGGCAATTTCGGTGGCACACTGAAAGATTTCTCGTCATCGGCACTTGGCAGTGTGGTCGTGAAAGAGGCGATTGCGCGTGCCAAGGTTGATGCCGGTCAGATCGGGCATCTGGTATGCGGGAATGTAATACATGGCGAGCCTCGCGACATGTATCTTTCGCGTGCAGTGGCCTTGGATGCCGGGATGGCGAAGGAGTCTTGTGCGCTTACGCTGAATCGACTGTGCGGCTCAGGCCTTCAGGCGATTGTCACCGCGGCCAATGCAATTCAGTTGGGTGACACGGATGTTGCCGTGGGTTGTGGTATCGAAACCATGAGTCGCGCAGGCTATCTGATGCCTGCTGCCCGGTTTGGTGCGCGCATGGGTGACACCAAAATGATTGACATGATGGTTGGTGCCTTGACGGATCCTTTCAGTCCGAATCACATGGGTATTACCGCCGAAAATATCGCCGCCCAATTCGGCATTACCCGCGAACAGCAAGACGCATTGGCCCTGGAAAGCCAAAAACGTGCCGTGGCAGCGATTGCTGCAGGGCATTTCAAGTCCCAGATTGTGCCGATCGAGATTCAAAGTCGCAAAGGAACCGTGCTATTCGATACGGATGAGTATCCCAAAGCCGAGGCTTCCATGGATTCGCTGTCCAAGCTCAAGCCAGCGTTCAAGAAGGATGGTTCCGTGACAGCGGGAAATGCCTCTGGCATAAATGATGGCGCGGCTGCCGTCGTGCTCATGGAAGCCGGGGCTGCTACCAAGGCCGGGTTGAACCCCTTGGCGCGTCTGGTTTCTTATGCGGTTGCAGGTGTCGAGCCGAGCATTATGGGGACCGGTCCGATTCCTGCAGTTCGGCTGGCATTGAAACGTGCAGGTTTGACGGTGCAGGATATGGATGTGATCGAATCCAACGAGGCTTTTGCGGTGCAGGCGCTCTGCGTGACGCAGGAGTTGGGCCTTGATCCGCTGAAGGTGAATCCGAACGGTGGTGCGGTAGCTCTTGGTCATCCTCTTGGAGCGACGGGAGCGGTTCTTACGGTTAAATGTCTGCATGAGTTGCTGCGGACAGGTAAGCGGTATGGCCTGGTCACCATGTGTATCGGTGGAGGACAGGGCATCGCTGCTGTTTTTGAACGCATGTGAAACCAATTGACGGGAGTGGCTCTGTTGGTTGCAAAATGGCGTAATATCTGGCATTCGGGGTGGCTCGAAATGCTGTTGCTGGTTGGTGTGATCGGATGCCCCGGGCTTGAAGTTCGAGGCTGTCGGCAGAAAGGCAGAAAATGTCTGATTTAATGAAGAATGTCGATGAACGGACAAGGTTGGCCGGCACTAACAAGCTGGAGATATTGTTGTTCACTCTTGGTGTCGATCAGCGAACGGGGCGACGAGAGACATTCGGCATCAATGTTTTCAAGGTTCGCGAGGTGATGCGAACTCCGACACTCACGGCTTCACCTGATATGCCCTCAGCCGTCAAGGGGATGGTGAGCTTGCGTGGCGCGTTGGTGCCTGTGGTTGATTTGGCTGAGTATGTGAATATGCAGCCAAGTTCCAATCGGGAAATCATGATTGTGACAGAATACAATCGCCATACGCAGGGGTTCTTGGTCGAAGGCGTTGATACGATCCTGCGTCTTGACTGGGAGCAAATGAGGGTGCCGCCCGAGATGTTGACAGCCAACTTGGGCGGAATGGTCACTGCGGTGACGGAGCTCGCGGATGGTCGTTTGGTGATGATGCTGGATGTTGAACGTGTGCTCGCCGAGACCAGCCAGCATGATGATGCCTATTTGTTTAAGGATATCAAGCCTGTTGGTGACGATTTGACGGTATTTTTTGCGGATGACTCGTCTGTTGCTCGGGCTCAGGTGCAGCGGACGCTCGATGCTCTTGGTATGAAATCGATTAGCGCTGTGAATGGTCGCGCTGCATGGGATGAGCTGCAGAAAATTGCTGCATATGCAAGCAGTTCAGGACGTCAGGTGCGCGACATCGTGCAGCTTATCCTTACCGATGTTGAGATGCCAGAAATGGATGGTTATATTCTGACCAAGAATATTAAAACAGATCAGAGGTTTGCTGGAATTCCCGTTATTATGCATTCTTCGTTGTCTGGTATGTCAAATCAGAAGCTTGGGAAGTCGGTTGGTGTCGATGAGTATGTACCAAAGTTTGAACCCCAGCGCTTGGCGGAAACCTTGACGCAAATAGCGCTCAGGTGTCGTCAATCTAATGTTTCTGAAAAATAGTTTGCATTTAACGGAAATTAGTCCGCAGGAGAGCGTCCGTTATGGAAAAAGATGGCCAAGGGATTCTTGAAACTGTCGATGCGCGCACGCAGTTGGCAGGTTCGAACCGGATGGAGATTTTGCTGTTTTCTTTGGGTACCCAAGAGACATTTGGCATCAATGTTTTCAAGGTTCGGGAAGTCAGTAAAACTCCAAAAATCACAAAGACGCCGAATATGCCCGCAGGGGTTGAAGGTCTGATTAGCTTGCGCGGAAATGTTATACCGGTTTTGTCACTTGCTCAAACTATGGAGCTTTCTGGCGCCCCCTCAGGCTTGGGCGGATCGATGATGGTGACCGAGTACAGTAAGCGCATACTTGGTTTTTTGGTGCATGATGTGGATCGAATCATTCGCGTCGAGTGGGACAAGGTAAGGACGCCTGAGACCGTTGGAACTGGTGGAACGAATCGCTTCATAACTGCGATTACCGAATTGCCTTCGGGCAAGATGGTCTCCATTCTTGATGTTGAGCAGATTCTGGCAAATACATTCGGGGAGGCTCCAATCCCCGAGGTCGAGAAGCTGGACGATAGTGTCGAGTACAACGTTTTCTTTGTCGATGACTCGGCCGTGGCACGCAAGAAAATTGCAGAGGTGCTCGATAAACTCGGTGTCAGACACAAGCACGCGATGAACGGTTTGGAGGCTTGGACGCGGCTTGTCGGCATGGCTTCTCATGCCGAGCAAACCAAAAAGGATTTGCGTGACGATGTTCAATTGATTCTCGTCGATGCAGAAATGCCCGAAATGGATGGTTATGTGCTGACCCGGAATATCAAGGCCGATCCGCGCTTTAATGGTATTCCAGTGGTGATGCATTCCTCGTTGTCATCTGAGGCAAATCGGGCGATGGGCAAGGTTGTCGGAGTGGATTCCTATGTCGCCAAGTTTGATGCGGAAATGTTGGCTGAAACGCTGCGGCCGTTGTTGATGAAACATCATAGAAATTAAGGCGGAGAGATCATGTCAGATCCGAACAAGATCAAGTTCCTGATAGTTGATGACTTTTCCACGATGCGTCGTATCGTCCGAAATCTACTCAAGGAATTGGGCTATACGAATGCCGAAGAAGCCGAGGATGGGGCTGTTGCTCTGCAGAAGCTGAAGGGCGATGCTTTCGATTTCGTCGTTTCGGACTGGAACATGCCTAATATGGATGGCCTGCAACTGCTCCAGGCAGTTCGTGCCGATCCCACATTGAAACATTTGCCGGTCCTCATGATCACTGCCGAGGCCAAAAAGGAAAATATCATTGCTGCAGCGCAGTCTGGAGCGAGTGGCTATATCGTAAAACCCTTTACGGCGGCAACGCTCAACGAGAAGTTGGTCAAAATCTTTGAAAAACTTGAGAAATCCTCGGCTTGAAATGAGGTTTCATTGGATGTCAAGGGAATATTATGGCCAAGCCAATTAAGTTTGATGAATCGGGTGACAGCGAGGATCTGCAGGCGCTTTTCGATAGTATCGCTGCAGAGGGCAAGGGCGCGACTGTTGTGTCTGCCGTTTGCGCTGTTAGCAAATCATCTGCCCCCGACGCTTCTGGCGACTCTGACGAATTGCAGGCTTTGTTCGATAGTGTTGTTTCTCAGGTAGCTCAACCGGAAGAGGCGAGTGGTGCGCATTTGGACGCCGAGCCTACGGCGCCGCAAGGCTCCACCCAGGTATTCAATCGGCTAGGCCAGATGACGCGCGAACTGCATAACACGTTGCGCGAGCTTGGCTATGACAAAGTATTGGAGGATACCGCCAGGGCAATTCCGGATGCCCGCCAGCGGCTCTCGTACATTGTCCAGATGACGGAGCAAGCAGCAAGTCGGGTACTCAATGCTACCGAGATCGCCAAACCCATTCAGGATGGCTTGCAGGCACAGTCGGAGGCGCTCGGTCAGCGATGGGATAAGGTCTTTGCGAATCAATTATCTCCCGATGAATTCAAGGCGCTGGCAGCCGATACGCAAGCATTTTTGCGTGTGGTGCCTCAACAAGTGAGTGCAACCAATGAGCAGTTGATGGAAATCATGATGGCCCAGGATTTTCAGGATCTTACCGGTCAAGTAATCAAGAAAGTGGTTGATCTGGCACAGAATATGGAAACGCAAATGCTGAACGTTCTGCTGGAGGCTATGCCGGCAGACGTTCGGGTGGAGGCACCGTCCGGTTTGCTGAACGGTCCGGTGATCAATGCAGAAGGTCGCAGCGATGTGGTCAGTACCCAAACGCAGGTGGATGATTTGCTCGAAAGTCTGGGGTTTTGAAAAATTCCAGCGCAGAGTCTGCAGCATTGGGTAGCCCGGGTGTGCAGAAAAAGTGGGGTGATTGAAAATGAGTGATTTTCAGGGAATGGAAGATCTTTTGCAGGACTTCCTTATAGAAGCAACCGATCTGTTGTCAAGCGTCGACAACAAACTGGTTGATCTGGAGAAGAATCCCCATGATCATGGTCTGCTCAATGATATTTTTCGCGGCTTCCATACCATCAAGGGTGGCGCGGGTTTTTTGAATGCCACTGAGCTTGTGACTCTTTGTCACTTGACCGAGAACCTGTTCGATTTGTTGCGTAATGGCGAACTGGTTGTGACGCGCGAAATCATGGATGCAATCATGGATGCGACTGGCACTGTGCGCGATATGTTTGTGGATTTAGGTCGCGCAGTTCAGCCAGCGCCAGCAGCGCCTGCTCTCTTGGAAAAGCTAAAGCGGGTGATTGATAAAAAGGATAGTGGTTCTGCTGAAACCCCTGGCTACGCAACTGTTGCAGCGGTTCATGCAGATCCTGCTGCGGATAATGGGCCAGATTGGGGCGGACTGTTGCAGGCCGTTGCAACCGAATCACCGCACTCATTCCCCTTGGTTGCCTCCCAAGGGGGGGGGGAATGGGCCGGTCGGGGGTGCTTCCGTAACTGAAATTGCTTCTGCGCCAGTCGATGCACCTGCTTCGTTGGCTGTAGCGGAGCATGTAATCCAGCAGGCAGTGGGACGCAGGGCGGTTGATAAGCCGGGATATCAAGGTGGAAATGTTGGAAGACGCGAGGGTGAAAAGACTCGCGATAACACCATTCGGGTAGACACCGCGCGCTTGGACCAGGTATTGAATTTGTCGGGTGAGATTGGTCTGACCAAAAACCGCCTCAACTCCTTGCGCAGTGATATTCTCGCTGGACATAACGATTCTGAAACCATGTCGGCACTCGATCAGGCGGTTAGCCAGCTGGATTTGCTAGTGTCCGATCTGCAAAGCGCGGTTATGAAGACGCGCATGCAGCCCATTGGTCGGCTCTTCCAGAAATACCCGCGCATCGCTCGAGATTTGGCCCGCAGCCTTGGAAAGGATGTTGAGCTTGTACTGATTGGCGAAGAAACCGAGATTGACAAGACCATGATCGAGGATCTTTCCGATCCGATCATTCACCTGATTCGTAACGCTGTGGATCATGGTGTTGAGTTGCCAGCCGTGCGCGTGGCAAATGCCAAGCCGGAAAAGTCGGAGGTCCGACTGGAGGCGCGTCAGGAGGGCGACCATATCGTGCTGATTGTTGCCGATGATGGTCGAGGCATGAATCCGGAAAAGTTGCGAGCCAAGGCCGTCGAGAAGGGGCTCATCACTGATGAAGAAGCCAATTCGATGGACGAACGGCAGAGTTTCAACCTGATTTTCATGCCGGGATTCTCGACCATGGAAGTCGCCTCCGATGTTTCGGGGCGCGGTGTCGGCATGGACGTTGTCAAAACCAATATTCACAAGCTGAATGGTTCGATCGAAATCAAATCGGTTCTTGGTCAAGGGACTACGTTTGTCATTTCGCTGCCGCTGACACTGGCGATTCTTCCCGTGCTATTGGTCGAACTCGGTGAGCAGCCATTTGCGGTACCGTTATCAATGGTGCGTGAAATTCTGCCGATTGATGTGGCTCAGGTGCAGGAAGTCGGCGGGAATGCGATCATGGTCGTGCGTGGCGAAGTTTTGCCGCTTTTGCCATTGTCCCGTTTGCTGGGATGGTGCTCCGATCGCACCCCGGAGTATGGTGTGTTGATGCAGTCCGCTGAGAGTTCGTTCATTCTTGCTATTGATGGCTTCGCCGGTCGCGAAGACGCCGTCATCAAGTCGTTGGAGGACTTCCGCCCCAAGGGCGTTGCCGGAGTAACCACGCTGTCAAATGGTCAGATTGTCCTGATTCTCGACATGAAAGAGCTGTTGTCGGGTTTGGGTGATAGTCGTGGCGTGCCTCGATCGGCTTTTGTCAGGGAAGAAATTGCCGCTTGAGATTTTTCTGGCACGCATTCCTCGTATGGTTTTTTGATTATTCCTAAATAAATCAACCGATTCTGGCTTGGTTTTCATATTTCACCCGAATTAACGGGTGAAACATCTTCTATTCTTGGCTTCTTCCTTGCGTTGGCCGGCAATAATTGCCGGTATGTGAGGGGGTTTCTGTGGCTGAAGATAGCGATCTTGAACGTACCGAACCAGCATCGAGCCGGCGGCTGGAGCAGGCTCGGGAGGAGGGGCGCGTTCCCCAGTCACGTGAGCTTACGGCTTTCTTGGTCTTGCTCGCGGGGGTTTCCGGATGTTGGGCATTCGGTAGTTGGTTAGTTCAGCATGCTTCCGGAATATTGCGGCGTGGCTTGAGTTTTGGGCGTGTAGAAGCTTTTGATGGGGCGGCGATGAATGTGGCAATGGCCGCGTTGTCTTGGGAGGCTGTGGCTCTCTTGGCGCCGATATTTTTACTTTCTATTTTCGGTGCTGTTGCTTCGCCGGCTTTGCTGGGGGGGGTTGTCTTTTCTCCGAAGGCCATGGCGCCAGATCTTGGGCGTGTCGATCCGTTTAAGGGCTTGGCGCGCATCTTTTCAATGCAGGGTATTGCTGAGCTCGTTAAGGCCTTGCTGAAGGCCGCGCTCGTTGGTGTTGTCGTGTGTTGGGTAGTAATGCAGCAACATGACTCAATACTTGCGATGATGGCGCAACCAATTGAAACGGGTCTGGTGTCTTCTTTGCGGCTGATTTTGTTTGCGGCAATGGCTCTGGTTGGTGGGGTTGCCTTGGTCGCCGCAATTGATGTTCCGTTTCAGCTCTGGCAGTACCACAGCAAGATGCGCATGACCAAGGAAGAGGTTCGCCAGGAGGGGAAAGAGCAGGAGGGGGATCCGCACGTCAAGGCGCGTATTCGCAGTCAGCAGCGGGAAATGGCGCGCCGGCGCATGATGGAAGAGGTTCCTAAGGCCGATGTGGTTGTTACCAATCCAACGCATTATGCGGTTGCGCTCATGTACGATGGCAAGAAAATGGGCGCCCCGCAAGTGGTTGCCAAAGGGGCAGATCTTGTGGCGCAGAAGATACGCGAGTTGGCTGCAGAAAATGGAGTGCCGCTGCTCGAAGCCCCGCCCTTGGCGCGGGCTTTGTATCGCTACGCTGATGTTGGTGACCAGATTCCCTCTGTCTTGTATACGGCAGTAGCCGAGGTTATGGCGTATGTCTATCAACTGAATCAGTTCCTGGCGAACGAAGTGCCCGGAATGTTGGCGCCGCAAATGCCATGCGATTTTGTGGTGCCAGCAGGAATGGATCCTGACGCTCCTGCTGATGCGGAAGTGGCGGTGGTCGTATGAATGGCGCTTTAGTTCTGCAAAACCTGTTCGGCCGCGGGAACTGGCGTCAGCTTGCTGGACCGGTTCTGATTGTCGTTATTCTGTCGATGATGGTTTTGCCATTGCCGGCGTTCGTGCTTGATGTTTTCTTCACTTTTAATATTGCAATCTCGGTCATGGTGATGCTGGTTGCCATGTATTCGTTGAAGCCGCTTGATTTCTCCGTATTTCCTACCGTGTTGCTGGTTACGACGCTGTTGCGCCTTTCGTTGAACGTGGCCTCGACGCGAGTGGTACTGCTGGAGGGGCATACGGGGCCGGATGCAGCAGGTAAAGTGATCGAAGCCTTTGGGCATTTTTTGGTCGGTGGGAATTATGCGGTAGGTATTGTTGTCTTCATAATTTTGGTGGTGATCAATTTTGTTGTGATTACCAAGGGTGCTGGCCGGATCGCCGAGGTGTCCGCGCGCTTTACGCTGGACGCCATGCCCGGCAAGCAGATGGCTATCGATGCTGATCTCAATGCTGGGTTGATCGGTGAGGAAGAGGCAAGAAAACGTCGTGCTACGATTGCACAAGAGGCCGATTTTTATGGTTCGATGGACGGTGCCAGCAAGTTTGTGCGCGGCGATGCGATTGCCGGCATTCTGATTCTGTTCATCAATATCATCGGTGGATTGATTGTCGGTATTCTGCAGCACGACATGGCCTTTGCTCAGGCAGCCAAAAATTACACATTGCTGACCATCGGTGATGGTCTGGTTGCCCAGATACCCGGGTTGATCATCTCCACGGCAGCCGGTTTGGTGGTTAGTCGCGTGACAACCGATGAAGATGTCGGTCAACAAGTTGCAGGGCAAATGTTTGGCAATCCCAACGTACTGTTTCTGACAGCCATGATTCTTGGTGCCCTGGGGATGATTCCTGGAATGCCTAACTTTGTATTTCTGCTGCTTGCCACGGCAATGGGGTGGCTTGCTTGGTGGATGTTGAAGAGGCGCACGATTTCTCTGGCTTCGG
>JBPOIN010000176.1:0-4496 GCA_052034445.1 Pseudomonadota bacterium
AGTACTGGGGCAGCAAGCAGATGGTGATCCCCGATCTGGCCACCTCGGAAGCCAAATTTGTCGACGCTGTCGAACGCGGCAACGCCGTGTGCCGCAAGTTTTTCCCGCATTACACGCTGTATTGCGTTGGCATCAAGCTGCGCCCCGAGCACCAGCCGCATTACGAGATGTCCTGCATTCCGCCTGACGCCGAAGGCTGGGCCTATGGCTGCGAATTCGAGCCCATGATGGATGATCGGGTATACAGCCGCGACACGCTGCAATCCTTCAAGAATGCGATCTACGACATCGGCGTCGATCTGGGCGGCAGCTACTACCGTTTCGGCGGCGCCATGAAAGGCTATATCCGGCGCATGTTCGGCGATGCCGTTGTCGACCGGCACCTGGCCATGAAGCGCGCCGCCGATCCGGCGATGATCCTCAACCGGGATGCGATCTTCTGATGGCGACCGATCCGCACAAATCCTTTGCCGACTGCAGCGGTTGCAGCCTGTGTCTGCTGGTGTGCCCGGTGTGGCGCCGGACACGCGACATCGAGCTGACGCCGCACGGCCGCGCCAAGGCGCTGCAACACGGCGCCACGCTGGCCGACATCGCCGCCTCACTGGACACCTGCTCGCTGTGCCTGGCCTGCGAATCGGTGTGCCCGGAAAATATTCCGTTGACCGAGCAGATGCTCGACCAGCGTCGCCAGGGCGCTTCGCTCATCCCGCTGGCTGAACGTCAGGCTTGCATTCCCGCTTCACCTGCAGTGGCCGCTGCCTCCGGCGCCGCCGCCACGCAGCTGCTGGCCGATAGTGCGCTGCTGGCTTCTCCCGCACTGCTGCGGCAGGCCGCCGCGATTCTCGGCGCGCCGCCGGCCGCCGATGCCGGCACGGACATCGCGCTGGCGCTCGAAACCGGCATCGCAGTGAGCGCGGAGCGCCTGCAAGACTTTCTGAGGTCCTTGCAGGGCGCACGGAAGCTCGTGGTCGCCGATGCGCTGTTGCTGCGTCTGCTGCGTGCGCAGCTGCCCAGCGCTGAGTTCACGAGCCTCGCCGAAGCGCTCAACAGCCACCGCGCAATTCGCAACGGCCTGCGCGCCAGTGATCTGTATGTCATCGAGCCGCGCGCCTACCATGCCGACTATCAGCGCCTGGTGCTGTACTACGACGGCCTGCGCGCCGAGCGCGGCTGCAGCTTCAATCTCGACCTGCAACGCAATGCGATTCCGGCGCGCGCACCGGGTTTGCCACAACGCCTCGGCCTGGCGCCGGCCGAGGCAAGCAACGATGTGGCGCAGACGGCATGGCTGCTCAAGGGCCGGCAGTTTGAGCGCATCGTGATCGAGGATGCTGCCGACCGTGCGGCGTTCGAGAAGCTGACGCAGCTGCCGGTCGTCCATCTGGCGGAGGTCGCCGATGAATAGAACAGGCGTTCCGTTACCCTCGCCATTCCCGCGAATGATGGGGTCTTTAATAATGCGAAAGGATTACCGTGCGCACGGTTGACGTCATCATCGTCGGCGCGAGTCTGGCCGCCGCCGCCGCCGCCAAGCGGCTGGTCGATGCGGGGCTGGAGACGCTGATTCTGGAGCGGCGCGAATTGCCGCGCCAGAAGGTTTGCAGCGGCATCCTGTCGCCGCGTGGCCATCGCTTTTTGCTGGAAAACTTCGGCCCGCTGCCACGCGAAATCCTGCATGAGCCGGTGTCGTGCCGTGGTGTGACCTTCCATTTCCCGAGCATGGTCTCGATGCCGATGGATTTCTTCGGCGGCGCCACGCCGCATCTGCATCGCAAGTATTCCGACCACTGGGCGATCCAGCGCAGCGGCGCGGAAGTGCATGACCAGACCGCCTTCGTGAGTCTGGAGGATCACGGCACGCACGTCACGGTGCGGGCGCGCCGGCAGGGCGAGCCGGTCGAATACCGTGCGCGCCAGGTGATCGGCGCCGACGGGCCGAGTTCGCATGTGATCCGCGCGGTGTATCCCGAATATCACCAGTCGATCCCGTGGTTCTTCGTTGGACAGAAGTTCCACGAGATCATCGACTGCCCGCTCGACGAACAGTATTTTCATTTCTGGTTTCACCCGGGGCTGGGTCACTACACCTGGAGCCATGCGCGCGATGGCCGGCAGATCGTCGGCGTCGGCTTCAAGCGCGGCGACAATTTCGCCCAGAAGCAGCAGAACGTCGTCGGCTACCTGGCCGACAAACATGGCGTGAAACTCGGCCCGCCGCTCGACGACGAAGGCTGCGCCGAGAATTTCGGCCCCTCGCTGATCAACCGTTATGTGTTCGGCAAGGGCAATGTGCTGATCACCGGCCAGGCCGCCGGTTTCCTGAACATGATCGGCGAGGGCATGAGCTGCGCGCTGCATTCGGGCGCGATCAGCGGCGAGGCCATCGTCGAGGCGCGGCTGCGCAATCGTCCGGTGCAGGAGATGTACCGGCGCATGATCGCCTCCGAAGTGCGGCGCACCACGGACCAGTGGAATCCGCTCAAGATCGCCTTCGACCGTCCGCACGAAGCCGACTTTCCGGCCGCGCTGATGGCGCTCGAATGGCGCGACCGCGCCCGCGTGCTGCGCGACATGTGGAACTTCATCGTGTTGTACAAGGAATTCAAGTGGGGCCGCCTGCTGATCCAGAACGCGTTGCAGCGGCCGTTCCTCGGCGGCTATTCACCCAAGCCGTGGTTATGACATGTACCTGAATCATTTCCACCTTGCCGAGCCGCCATTTTCGATTGCGCCGAATCCGCGCTATCTGTACCTGAGCCAGCGCCATCAGGAGGCGCTGGCGCATCTGCTGTACGGCGTGCATGGCGATGGCGGCTTCGTGCTGCTGACTGGTGCGGTGGGCGCCGGCAAGACCACGGTGTGCCGCCGGTTGCTCGAACAGATTCCGGATTCCTGCGATGTGGCTTACATCTTCAATCCGCGCCTGTCGGTGGCCGAACTGCTGGCGACGATCTGCACGGAATTCGGCATCGAATGCCTGGCGGGGAATGCCAGCATCAAGGTCTTTGTCGATTGCATCAACGCCTATTTGCTCGACGCCCATGCGCGCGGCCGGCATACGGTGCTGATCATCGACGAAGCGCAGAATCTTTCCGCCGACGTGCTGGAGCAGATGCGCTTGCTGACAAATCTGGAGACCGATCAGCGCAAGCTGCTGCAGATCATCCTGCTCGGCCAGTCGGAGCTCACCGACATGCTGGCGCGTCCCGAACTGCGCCAGCTCGCGCAGCGCATCATCGCGCGCTATCACCTCGATCCCCTGAGCCGCAAGGAAGTCGCCGCCTATGTGCAGCACCGCCTCGACGTTGCCGGTGCGCAGCGGCAGCTTTTCCCGGCCCGGCTCATGCGCCGTCTGTACCGTCTGAGTGGCGGCGTGCCGCGCCTGATCAATGTGATCTGCGACCGCGCGCTGCTGGGCGCCTATACGCAGGGCAAGGAGCAGGTTGATGCTGCGACGCTCGAACAGGCGGCGCGCGAAGTGCTGCAGCCCGGCGCGCGCCGCTGGTTCGCCCGCCCGCCACTCATGGTGGCCGTGGGCGCGGCTGTCGCGCTGGTGGGGTTGAGCCTGGCGCTGTTGCCAGCGCTGCGGCCGTCCGCCAGCCAGAGCCATGCACCGGCCGGCGAAGCTGTCGCGGCGTCAGCAGGTGCTGCAGCACCCGCGGTCAGACCGGCCGCAGCTGGCGATAGCGTCGTGCGCTGGCCCGCCAGTCAGGCGTCGGCGCGCGAACGCAGCCAGCCGCTGGCCTACGCCAGCCTGTTCAAGGCCTGGGGTGCTGAATATCGCGGCGCCGATCCCTGCGTGCAGGCCGTCGAACTCGGGCTGACCTGCCGCATCGGTCTGGGCGGCGCTGCGGCGCTCGAAGAACTGCGCCAGGCCAATCGTCCGGCGGTGCTGGTGTTGCGCGACGAACAGGGGCGCGAGCTGCATGCCACGCTGCTGACGCTCGACGCCAGCAACGCCAGCCTGGTCATGGGCGGTGAAACCCGGGCTGTCACGCTGGCCGCGCTGGCCGCGCAGTGGTCCGGCCGCTATACGCTGCTGTCGCGCCAGCCGCCCGCCTATCGCGAGAAAATCCGCGTCGGCAAGCGCGGCCCGGTGGTGGAATGGGTCGCGCGCCAGATGGCCGTGCTGCATGGCCAGCCGGCGCCGGTCATCCCCGCCGG
The DNA here is from genome assembly GCA_052034445.1 of Pseudomonadota bacterium. Taxonomy (GTDB): domain Bacteria; phylum Pseudomonadota; class Gammaproteobacteria; order Burkholderiales; family Rhodocyclaceae; genus Sterolibacterium. The sequence continues at coordinate 4,168 of JBPOIN010000176.1, forward strand.
CTTCGCCTTCGACGCGGCGCTCGAACAACAGGTGCGGCAGTTCCAGCGCGAGCAGGGACTGAAGGCGGATGGCCGTCCGGGTGCCCAGACCCTGCAACGCCTGAGCAGCGTGGCGGATCGCGCAGCGCCGCAATTGCAGCGTGCGACGGGAGGCCGATAGCCATGTCCTTCATTCTCGACGCACTGCGCAAATCCGACCAGCAACGCCAGCGCCAGCAAGGCTCGACGCCGATGATCGCCCCGGCGCCCGACACGCAGGCCGCCGCGCCGGCCCTGTGGTGGTACGGCCTGCTGGCTGCCGTGCTGCTGGGCGCCGGCATCCTGATCGG
>JBPOIN010000247.1:0-29079 GCA_052034445.1 Pseudomonadota bacterium
TCGTCAAGAAGATCGTGGACGAGCATCGCGGCGAGATCCGCATCGCGAACCGTGCGCCATGCGGCGCGGAAGTATTGATCCGTCTGCCGCAGGCGGCGTGAAGACAGAGGCAACACACTTGCCAACCAGCAATTACAGGAAGCACGAGGAGTCGATATGGCACAGATACTGGTAGTCGATGATGAAATGGGCATCCGCGAGCTGCTCTCGGAAATTCTGGCCGACGAAGGCCACGATGTCCGCCTGGCCGAAAACGCCGCCAGCGCGCGCGCCGCGCGCGAGGCCGCGCGCCCCGACCTGGTGCTGCTGGACATCTGGATGCCGGATGCCGATGGCATTACACTATTGAAGGAATGGGCCGCCAGCGGCCAACTCAACATGCCCGTGATCATGATGTCGGGCCACGGCACGATCGACACGGCCGTCGAAGCCACGCGCATCGGCGCACTGGATTTCCTTGAAAAGCCCATCGCCTTGCAGAAACTGTTGGCCGCCGTGAAGAAAGGACTCGCCAAGACCCCCGCACCGGCAACCGGCAATCTCTCGCTGGCGGCCTTCGCACGCTCGGGACCGTTGCGCGACCTGCGCAAGCGCCTCGAACAGATCGCCGCGAATCAGCGCGCACTGCTGCTCAAATCGCCGCCCGGCGGCATCGCCGAACTCGTCGCACGCACACTGCAGCAGCCCGGCAAGCGCTGGCTCGACCTGGCGCAGCTCGGCACGCCGATCACGCTCGACCTGCTCGAAGAAACCGGCGGCGGCGTGCTGTATGCCGAAGAACTCGGCCGTCTGTCGCGCCCGCAGCAGAAAAACCTGCTGTTCGCTGCCGAACGTCTCGACAAGTTCGATCTGCGCCTGATCGCTGCAACCAGCCTCGATGACGCCGCGCTCGTGGCGGCCGGCTGGGAAGAAGCGCAACTCAACACGCTGTTCGATGTGCGCCTCGGCATTCCCTCGCTGGGCGAATTGCGCGACGAGATTCCCGATCTCGCTGCCCACCTGCTCACGCAGCAGATCGAAGCCAGCGAAATTCCGCTGCGCCATTTCTCCACGGCAGCGCTGAACGCCTTGCGCCAGCACGACTGGCCCGCCGGCTATGGCGAACTCAAGAGCGCCGTCAAATCCCTCGCCCTGGCCGCCCTCGAAGAAGAAATCAGCGCCGAAGATGTTGCCCGTCTGCTGACGGTCAACGAACCCACTCAGCCGGAAGCCAGCCTCGCCGGCCTGTCCGCCGAACTCATGGCCCTGCCGCTGCGCGAAGCACGCGAAGCCTTCGAGCGCCTGTACTTCGAGCACCATCTGCAGGTCGAAGGCGGCAGCATGACGCGCCTGGCCGAAAAGACCGGCCTGGAACGCACCCATCTGTATCGCAAGCTCAAGGATCTGGGGCTGCGCAGCTAGCCGCAGCGCGCGGCAGGCCGGGTTGAAACCCGACCTGCAACGCAGAGCATGCAATCAGGGAACGACCGGCAGCACGGTTTCGGCCGCCAGTTTGGCGCGTTCGCGTGCCGTTTCGATGCTCTCGGCGCTCGCCAGCGCCACGCCCATGCGCCGACGCGCGTAGGCCTCCGGTTTGCCGAACAGGCGCAGATCAACGCCCGGAATCCGCAACGCCTCGGCTACGCCTTCGAAGGCGATGCCCCTGGCCTGATGCCGGCCGTAGATCACGGCCGAGGCGCCCGCCGATTTGAGCGCCACATTCACCGGCAGGCCGAGAATCGCGCGGGCATGCAGTTCAAATTCGCTGAGCACCTGGCTGGCCATGGTGACCATGCCCGTGTCGTGCGGACGCGGGCTGACCTCGGAGAACCAGACCATGTCGCCCTTGATGAACAGCTCGACGCCGAACACGCCGAGGCCACCGAGATTATCCGTCACGGTACGGGCGATGTCCTGCGCGCGGCGCAAGGCGGAATCGGGCATCGGGTGCGGCTGCCAGGATTCGACATAATCGCCATGCACCTGCAAGTGGCCGATCGGTGCGCAGAAGTGGGTTTCAATATTTCCCAGCGCATCCCGCGCGCGCACGGTCAGCAGGGTGATCTCGTAATCGAAATCGACAAAGCCCTCGACGATCACGCGCCCCGCACCCGTGCGCCCGCCCGCCGCAGCGTATTCCCAGGCTGCCGCGACATCCTCGGGGCTGTCGAGTTTCGACTGGCCCTTGCCCGACGACGACATCACGGGTTTGACCAGGCAGGGGAAACCGATCGCCGCACAGGCGACCTGCAGTTCTGCGAGCGTATCGGCGAAGCGGTACGGCGAAGTCGGCAGCTGCAACTCCTCGGCCGCCAGCCGGCGGATACCCTCGCGGTTCATCGTCAGCCATGCCGCGCGCGCCGTCGGGATCACGGTGACCTTGCCGGCCCGTTCGAGCTCGACCAGGGCCGGCGTGGCGATCGCCTCGATCTCCGGCACCACCAGATCCGGCCGCTCCTGTTCGATCAGTGCCGTCAGCGCCGCGCCGTCGGTCATGTCGACCACATGGAAGCGATGCGCCACCTGCTGCCCGGGGGCATGGGCATAACGATCCACCGCCACGGTTTCGACGCCCAGGCGCTGCAAGGCGATGATGACCTCCTTGCCGAGCTCCCCGGCGCCCAGCAGCATGACCTTGATGGCGGAAGCCGACAGCGGAGTACCGAAACGTGCGGGGAAAGTAGGTGTTTTCACAGGCAGCCAAGGCGGACAAAAGAGGGATGTGGATTATAAATCGCCGTTTGCGGCAGCGAGACACGGCCATCGATCCATGGGCACAACGCTCAACGCAAGTGCGATAATGTTTCTCTTTATCCCCGGAGCGCATCATGGCCCGCCCAAAGAACGACACCTTCCTGCGCGCGCTGCTGCGTGAGCCTGTTGAATACACGCCGGTCTGGCTGAGGCGCCAGGCCGGGCGCTACCTGCCGGAATACTGCGAGACGCGCCGGCGCGCCGGCAATTTCCTGAATCTGTGCAAGTCGCCGAGCATGGCTTGCGAAGTCACGCTGCAGCCGCTGGCGCGCTACGACCTCGACGCGGCGATCCTGTTCTCGGACATTCTCACGGTGCCCGATGCAATGGGCCTCGGCCTGTATTTCAGCGAAGGCGAAGGACCGAAGTTCGAGCGCCCGCTGCGCGAGGAATGGGAGATCCGCGATCTCATCGCCCCCGACCCCAACGATCATCTGCGTTATGTCATGGATGCCGTGGTCGAAATCCGCCGCGCGCTCGACAACTCGGTGCCGCTGATCGGCTTCTCGGGCAGCCCGTTCACGCTGGCCTGCTACATGGTTGAGGGCGGCGCTTCGAGCGACTTCCGCCGCATCAAGACCATGCTGTTCGAACGCCCCGACCTGCTGCACCACATCCTCGATGTGACAACGCGATCGGTGATCGCCTACCTGAATGCGCAGATCGAATCCGGCGCGCAGGCCGTGATGATTTTCGATACCTGGGGCGGCGCGCTGTCGCACCGCGCGTACCGCGAATTCTCGCTGTCCTATCTGCAGCGCATCGTCGCCGGCCTGATCAAGGAACGCGACGGTCAGCGCGTGCCGAGCATCGTGTTCACCAAGGGCGGCGCATTGTGGATCGAGGATATCGCCGCGATCGGCTGCGATGCCGTGGGCCTCGACTGGACCGCCAGCCTGGCCGAAACGCGCCGGCGCGTCGGCGACCGCGTGGCGCTACAAGGCAACCTCGACCCCATGACGCTGTTCGCCAGCCCCGAAGTCGTGGCCGCCGAAGCGCGCAAGGTGCTCGATGACTTCCACGCCGGTGGCCCGGGCGGCGGTCATGTCTTCAATCTCGGTCACGGCATCTCGCAATTCACGCCGCCGGCCAGTGTCACGGCGCTTGTCGACACCGTGCATGGCTACAGCCGCGAGCTGCGCAGCAAGGCCTGAGGCGCGCCCTTTCCAGGATTCGTCCGCGCTTTTCATGCGCGGCCTAAGCCCTTCCGCCACAAAGGAAATTGGTGCGTTGACCGACACGTATTCACGTCGCCAAAGCGCCTTTCTGCCGAGTTATACACAAAAATCCGCGGCTGGCAACGGCCGGGGAAAAATCCGGACCCGCGTCAAAAAAAACATATAACCGATTGTTTCTTATCAACTTACCAAGTCAATAAGAAATTTGCTTATTGCGAAGGTTATAAAATCAACAGTTATCCACAGCAATTGCTCACAAAACAATCCACAGGCCGGGTGTGCTTTTTATTTCACTTTTCTGACAGCCGCTTGCCACCCAAACGCAAAGTGAAATCGACATTTCGCACGCAAGTTACTGATCTGTGAGACAAGCATGACGATTTTGCGCGTCGCCCTTGATGTTCCCCTGCCGCGCCTGTTCGACTACACCGCCGATGATGCGACGGCGGCGGATATTGGCCGCTGCGTCCGCGTGCCATTCGGCCATGGCGAAAAGGTCGGCATGATCGTCGGCCTCGCCGAACACAGCGCACACGCACCCGACAAGCTCAAGCCAGCCAGCATGATCCTGCGCGATCTGCCGGCCTTGCCGCGCGACTGGATCGAGCTTGGCGAATTCTGCAGCCGCTACTACCAGCAACCGCTCGGCGCCGTCCTCAGCATGGCGCTGCCGCCGTATCTGCGGCGCGGCAAGCTGCCTCGGCCCAAGAAACGCCCGCCGGCCGACATGCCGCCCGCCACCACGCCGGCACAGCTTCCCGAACTGCTGCCCGAGCAGGCCGCGGCGGTCACCTCGATCAGCGCAAACTTCGGCCGCTTTGGCTGCGTGCTGCTGCACGGCATCACCGGCAGCGGCAAGACCGAGGTATATCTGCGCCTGATCGCCGAGGTGCTCGCCCAGGGCCACCAGGCGCTCATGCTGGTGCCTGAAATCGCCCTCACGCCGCAGCTCGAAGGCCGCGTCGCGGCGCGCTTCCCGCATGCCCATATCGTCTCGGCGCACAGCGGCCTGGCCGAAGCGGCGCGCGCGCGCGGCTTCATCGACGCGCTCGAAGGCCGCGCCGACATCCTGCTCGGCACGCGTCTCGCGGTGTTCACGCCGCTGCCGCGCCTGGGCCTGATCATCGTCGACGAGGAACACGACGCCTCGTTCAAGCAGCAGGAAGGCCTGCGCTATTCGGCGCGCGACATCGCCGTCTGGCGTGCCAACCAGCGTGGCGTGCCGATCCTGCTGGGTTCAGCGACGCCGTCGCTGGAAACCTTCTATCACGCGCGGCCGGGCGGACGTTACGCGCACCTCACGCTGACGCGCCGCGCGGTCGCCGAAGCGCCGCCCAGCGTGCGCTGCGTCGACACGCGGCGCGAAAAGCTCCAGGACGGCCTGAGCAGCGCACTGATCGCCGCGCTCGACGAACGCCTGGCGCGCGGCGAGCAAAGCCTGATCTTCCTGAACCGTCGCGGCTATGCACCCGTGCTGTCGTGCCCGGCCTGCGGCTGGGTCAGCCGCTGCCGGCGCTGCGCGGCGAATCTGGTCGTGCATCTGGCCGACCGGCGCCTGCGCTGCCATCACTGCGGCCTCGAAGAACACATCCCGAAGCAGTGCCCGGACTGCGGCAATCTCGACATCCACGCCTTCGGGCGCGGCACGCAGCGCCTTGAAGAAACCCTCGGCGCGCGCTTCCCGCAGGCGCGCATCCTGCGCGTTGACCGCGATTCGGCCAACACGCCGAGCAAATGGCAGGCCCTGCTCGACACGATTCACGCCGGCGCAGCCGACATCCTGATCGGCACCCAGATGCTCGCCAAGGGCCACGATTTCCCCATGCTGACGCTGGTCGGCGTGGTGGGCGCCGATGCGGCGCTGTTCGCCGCCGACTTCCGCGCCCCTGAACGCCTGTTCAGCCAGCTCATGCAGGTCGGCGGCCGCAGCGGGCGCGCCGCCCTGCCCGGCGAAGTGCTGATCCAGACCGAATACCCGGGGCATCCGCTGTATCAGGCGCTGATCGCCCATGACTACCCGAGCTTCGCCCGCACGCTGCTCGACGAGCGCCAGTCGGCAGGCTTTCCGCCGTTCACCTTCCAGGTGCTGCTGCGCGCCGAAGCCCGTGCGCTTGAAGACTCGCTGGCCTTCCTGAAGCAGGCCGTCGACCTCGCGCGCCCGCTGCTGCATGAAGGCGTATCGCTCTACGACCCGGTGCCGATGCGCATGTATCGCGTGATGTCGCTCGAACGCGCCCAGCTGCTCGCCGAATCCCCAAGCCGCCCCGCGCTGCAGGCCTTCCTGGCCGCCTGGGTCGAACAGCTGTATGCCCTGAAAACCCCGCGCGAATTACGCTGGCATATCGACGTCGACCCGCTGGAATTCTGAATCTGGATTAATCCAGCAGGCTGCGGGCGGCCTCGAAGCGCGTCGAGAAATAACTGCTCTTGAGGCTGTCGGTGCGCACCTTGCCGTTTTCGGACGGCGCATGCACGAAGCGATCCGCGCCAATATAGATACCGACGTGCGAGAACGAGCGGTTGCGGGTATTGAAGAACAGCAGGTCGCCCGGACGCAGTTGCGCCGGATTGACGGGCCGCGCACGACGCGCGATATCGGCGGCGCTGCCACCCACCTTGATGCCGACCGTCTGCGCGAAGATGTGCTGGACCATGCCGCTGCAATCAAGCCCGGCCGAGGGATTCTTGCCGCCGTAGCGATAGCCGGTGTCGATGAGGCTCAGGGCAAACAGCACCACGTCGTTGCCCTTCTGCTGGCGCTCGGGTGGATCCTCGGCACTGCGCTCGACGGCCGGCAGCACGCTGCTGGTGGGCGGCAGCGTCGAGCACGCGCTGAGCAGAGTCAGGGCAAACATCGACAGGAGCGCGACACGGGCGATTCGGATAAGAAGGCGCTGCATGGCCATATTGTGTTCAGGTAGACTCGCAGCAATCCAGCGAATACGAGAGGAAACCTCATGCAATTGCACGATGCCGGCTTGCTGCAGCAGCAGGGTTATATCGATGGTGTCTGGTGCAGCGCTGCCGACGAGGCCACCTTTGCGGTCAGGAATCCTGCCACGGGCGCCACGCTGGCCCGGGTTGCCGACATGGGCGTCAGAGAAACGCGCGCGGCCATCGACGCCGCGCAGCGCGCCCTGGCAGCCTGGAGCGACAAGCCCGGCAAGGCGCGCGGCGTGCTGCTGCGGCGCTGGTTCGACCTGATCGTCACCCATGCCGACGATCTGGCGCGCCTCATGACGGCCGAACAGGGCAAACCGTTCGCCGAAGCGCGCGGCGAGGCCATCTACGCAGCAAGTTTTGTCGAATGGTATGCCGAGGAGGCGCGCCGCATCGCCGGCGAAACCCTCGCCTCGCCGCTCGCCGACAAGCGCCTGATCGTGCTCAAGCAACCCGTCGGCGTGTGCGCCGCGATCACGCCGTGGAATTTCCCCGCCGCGATGATCACGCGCAAGGTGGCCCCGGCGCTGGCGGCCGGCTGCACGGTGGTCATCAAGCCCGCCGAGCAGACGCCGCTCACTGCCCTGGCGCTGGCCGAACTGGCCCAGCGCGCGGGCTTCCCGCCCGGTGTGCTGAATCTCGTCACGGGCAGCGCAGCCGCCGCACCGCTGATCGGCGCCGAGCTCACGCGCAATCCCGTGGTCCGCAAGCTGTCGTTCACCGGCTCGACGGAAGTCGGCCGGCTGCTGTATGCACAGTGCGCGGATACCGTGAAGAAGCTCTCGCTCGAACTTGGCGGCAATGCGCCCTTCATCGTCTTCGACGACGCCGATCTCGATCTGGCGGTCGAGGCGGCCATGCAGAGCAAATATCGCAACAGCGGCCAGACCTGCATCTGCGCCAACCGGATGCTGGTGCAGGATGGCATTTACGAGGCCTTCGCGACGCGCTTTGCCGAGCGCGTGCGTCAGCTCAGGGTCGGCGACGGCATGAGCGAAGGCGTGACGCTCGGGCCGCTGATCGATCCCGCAGCGCTCGCCAAGGTCGAGGAACTGCTCGCCGATGCGCGCGCCAAGGGCGCACGCGTGCTGACCGGCGGCCAGCGCCATGCACTGGGCGGCACATTTTTCGAACCCACGGTGCTGGCCGACGTAACGCCCGGGATGCGCTGCGCGCGCGAGGAAATCTTCGGCCCCATGGCGCCGCTGTTCCGCTTCGAGAGCGAGAACGAGGCCATAGAATTTGCCAACCGCACCGAATACGGCCTCGCGGCGTATTTCTTCAGCCGCGACATCGGCCGCGTCTGGCGCGTCGCCGAAGCGCTCGAATACGGCATGGTCGGCATCAACACCGCGACCATCTCCAACGAGGCGGCGCCGTTCGGCGGCATCAAGCAATCGGGCATCGGGCGCGAAGGCTCGCACCACGGCATCGAGGACTACCTCGAACTCAAGTATCTTTGCCTGGGGCTGTAGCCGGCCGGACGGCGCAGGCTGGCGACGCGCTGCTGGTCACGGCATCCGCATCACGGCGCGGCACGCGACGGCGATCAAGCCACCAGGCCAGCACGGGCAGCAGGACAAAGGACCCCGGCAGGGCCAACACCAGCAGATACGGTGACAAATGCATCAGAGCGCGCAACTGCTCCAGCAGTTCGGCGCGCTCGGCCCGCGTCCAGCGGCTGCCGTTGCGACGCTTCATGAGCAACGGCATCAGGCCTCTGATGCGCGTGGTCGCGGCCAGAATGTGCAGGCGTTCGCGCTGCTGGGCGGCGAGAACCTTGCGCAATACGCCAGGACGCATCGAGATTGCCGGGATTTTCATGACTGACAGAACACCTAGCGCTGGTCACCCGCGCTGGCGGCAAGTTTGGTATCGACAAACGCGCGCAGCTTGCGCCAGCTGCGCCAGGCGAACCAGCCGCGGCGCACCCAGCGCAGCATGCCGCTGGGCCGGGCAACCAGCGTGGCCACCAGCACGGCAACCGGCAGGGCCGGATTGCGGCGCAACCAGATCCAGCCGGCATGGGCCTGATCGGCGAGATGAAACGCCGGCTTCCAGACCGCCGCCTGCCCGGCCAGCGTGGTGCGCAAATCCGCACTCTGCATCTGCAGACGCTGCTTCCTGAGCGCCAGATCGAGCTGTCGCGGGCTCACCCCTGCTCCCGCCGCAGATCATGCAGAGCGGCACGATCCAGCGTCAGCTCGGCGAGGCTCGCGCCAAACAGCCGCGAACCGCTGCGCAGGCGCCGCAGTGCCAGCATCCCGGCCAGCAGGCCGGAGCCGAGGAACACGGCGGCCAGCAAGCCAATCACCAGCAACGGCTGCGTATCCCAGAACATGACGACCAGGAACGCTGCCAGCGCCACCACGCCCAGCCCCAACAGGAAGAGGGCTGCCAGGCCATACGCCAACACGGCGAGCAGGCGCAGCTTTTCCTCTTCCAGTTCGGTAGCGAACAGTTCGAAGCGCGTCTGCAGCATGGCCAGAGCCGTAGCCAGCAGCGCGCGCAACGAATCGAACAGGCCTCCCGACGGAGGCGGCAGGGCGTTCATCGACAAGGCTTAGCGCCGACCGACCAGCAGACCGATCAGGAAACCGACGCCGGCGGCCACACCCACGGAGCTCCAGGGATTGTCGCGCACGTAGTCGTCAGCCACGCGGCCGACCTGCTTGGCGGTATCGAGCAGCGCGGTCTCGGCTTCGGCGAGCTTGACCTTGGCCGTGGCCAGGTGATCCTGGGCCTTGGCGCGCAACTCGTTGACCTTGTCGCCGGCCTGACCGGCAGTGGCGCGCAGCAATTCTTCAGTATCGGCGATGACCACCTTGAAATCGGCGATCAGTTTTTCCTTGCTGACTTGGGTCATTTCGCTCATGTGAGCCTCCGTAGCGGATTTGAAAAGAGGGTGAAGAAATACGTTGTCGTAAAGACTTTCCGCAATGCCGGTTTGCAACCTCCGACCAGCGGACTGGTCATTGTAGCCCAACTCGCGCAGCGGGTCAGGGTTTCCGCGGCGGATCAACAGCGTTAAGCGCCATGCCGGAATCCGGCTACAGCGCCCACTCGTAATCGATCGTCAGCGGCGCATGATCGGAGAAACGCTGCGCCGTGTAGATACTCGTCGCGCGCGCGGCGGCGGCAATGCCCGGCGTGGCAATCTGGTAGTCGATGCGCCAGCCGACGTTCTTGGCGCGCGCCTGGCCACGATTGGACCACCAGGTGTATTGGTCGGGGCGCGGATCGAGACGGCGAAACACATCGACCCAGCCCTGCTCGTCGAACAGGCGCGACAGCCAGGCGCGCTCTTCGGGCAGGAAACCGCTGTTCTTGAGATTGCCCTTCCAGTTCTTGAGATCGATCTCCTTGTGGGCGATGTTCCAATCGCCGCACAGTACGACTTCCTGGCCGCTGGCGCGCAGTGCGGCGAGATGCGGCCAGAATTTTTCCATGAAATGGAACTTGGCCTGCTGCCGCTCTTCGGAACTCGATCCCGAGGGCAGATACAGCGAAATCACCGAGAGGCGACCGAAGTCGGCCTGCAGGTAACGCCCTTCGGCATCGATGGACTGGATGCCGAAACCCGCGACAACGCGGTCGGGCTGATGGCGGGCATAAATGCCGACGCCGCTATAGCCTTTTTTCTCGGCACAGTGGAACCAGCCGTGCATGCCGTCCGCGGCGCGCATTTCTGCTGTCAGGTCGGTGTCCTGCGCCTTGAGTTCCTGCAGGCAGACGATGTCGGCATGCTGCGCGGCGAGCCAGTCGAGAAAGCCCTTGCTGGTTGCCGAGCGGATGCCGTTGAGATTTATGGAAATGATACGCAGCATGTAAAATGGCCGTTTCTGCCGGAGAGGATCGAAGCCGTGAATTTTAGTCGTGATTTCATCGAGTTTGCCTGTCAGCGCGGCGTGCTGCGCTTCGGCGAATTCAAGACCAAGTCCGGGCGCCTGTCGCCGTATTTCTTCAATGCCGGACTGTTCGACGACGGCGCCGCCCTGGCGCGGCTCTGCGACTTCTACGCGCAATCCATCCTCGCCGCGGCCCTGCCCTTCGATGTGCTGTTCGGCCCCGCCTACAAGGGGATTCCGCTGGCCGCCGGCACCGCCATGGCGCTGGTCCAGCGCGGCCACAACGTGCCCTTCAGCTACAACCGCAAGGAGGCCAAGGACCATGGCGAAGGCGGCGTGCTGGTCGGTGCGCCGCTCAAGGGCCGCGTGCTGATCATTGACGACGTCATCACGGCCGGCACCTCGGTGCGCGAGTCGGTGGACATCATCCGCGCCGCGGGCGCCACCCCGGCCGGCGTGGTGATCGCGCTGGATCGCATGGAGCGCGGCACGGGCGAACTCTCGGCGGTGCAGGAAGTCGAGCGCAGCTATGGCATTCCGGTCATCAGTGTTGCAAATCTGGTCGATTTGATTGACTATCTGCGCGGCAGCGCCGAGCTACAAAACAGTCTGGCTGCCGTCTCAGCGTACCGCGAACAATATGGCGTAAAACAATAAAGGGGTTTTCATGCACCGTCGTTCTGCTCCGCCTGCCTCCCGCTCCGCCCTTCTGCTGCCCCTGCTGCTGGCACTGACAGCAGCCTTGCCGGCCACATCGGCCCACGCAGGCGCACGTTCATATTGCTGCAACAACGATCAGGGCCAGCAATTCTGCGGCGACATCCTGCCGCACGAATGTCGGGGCCGCGCGTATCGCGAGCTGGGGCCGCGCGGCAACACGCTGCGCCTGATCGAGGCGCCGCAAACCGCCGAGCAGAAAGCCCAGCGCGCCGCCGAGCAGGAACGCAAGAAGGCCGCCGAACGCGCCGCCATGGAAGAACGTCGCCGCAATCAGGCCTTGCTGAACACCTACACGAATGAAAAGGACATCGAGTTCATGCGCGATCGCGCGATTGCCGATGTCGAAGCCAGCAGCAAGGAAATCCAGAACAAGTTCAACGATGCGCAGAAGCGCAAGAAGAAACTCGATGGCGAAATCGAGTTTTACAAGAAGAAGGGCATACCGCCCGAGCTCAAGGAGCAGATCAAGGCCAATGAGATCGAGCTCAAGGCGCAACAAGCCGCGCTCGACGCCAAGAAGCTTGAGGTCGAGCAGGTGCGCCTGAAGTTCGAGGAAGATCGCCAGCGTTTCCGCGAACTGACCCAGGGCAAGCAGCAAGCCGCACCGGCGCCCGCTGCCCCCCCGCCCCCGGCCACGACGCCCGCGCCTGCTCCGGCCACGCCCGCCAAGCGCGGCTAGAATCGCGGAATACCCAAACAAAAGGCCGCTGCCGAATCACCGGCAGCGGCCTTTTTGCGTTGTCAGCCTGGGTCAGCCGAGTTTCTTGCGCAGCAGATCGTTAACCTGTTGCGGATTGGCCTTGCCCTTGGTGGCCTTCATGGCTTGGCCGACCAGCGCGTTGAAGGCCTTCTCCTTGCCGGCGCGGAACTCCTCGACGGATTTCTGGTTGGCGGCGAGCACCTCGTCGATGATGGCCTCGATGGCGCCGGTGTCGGTGATCTGCTTCAGCCCCTTGGCCTCAACGATGCCATCGACATCCACACCCTCGCCATTCCACAGCGCCTCGAACACATCCTTGGCGATCTTGCCGGAGATGGTGTTGTCGGCGATGCGCAGCACCAGCTTGGCGATCTGTGCCGGCGTGACCGGCGCGACGACGATGGCGCGATCTTCCTTGTTGAGGCGCGCGGCGAGCTCGCCCATCACCCAGTTGGCGCAGAGTTTCGCATTCGCGCTACCGGCAGCGGCCACACAATCCTCATAGTAAGCGGCCATCTCGCGCGTGGCCGTCAGCGTTGCCGCATCGTAGGCCGACAGGCCATAGTCGCGCGCAAAGCGCTGTTGCATGGCGCCCGGCAGCTCGGGCATCACGGCCTTGATGCGTTCGATGGTGGCCGGAGCGATCTCCAGCGGCAGCAGATCGGGATCGGGGAAATAGCGGTAATCCTGCGCGTCTTCCTTGCTGCGCATGGCGCGCGTCTCGCCGCTGTCGGGGTCGAACAGCACCGTGGCCTGCTGGATCCTGCCGCCGTCCTCGATGGTCTCGATCTGCCACTTGATTTCGTAGTCGATGGCCTGTTGCAGGAAGCGGAAGGAATTCAGGTTCTTGATCTCGCGCCGCGTGCCGAGCGGCGCCCCGGGACGGCGCACCGAAACGTTGGCGTCGCAGCGGAACGAACCCTCCTGCATGTTGCCGTCGCAGATGCCGATCCACATCACCAGTGCGTGCAGCGCCTTGGCATACGCCACGGCCTCGGCGGCGGAGCGCATGACGGGCTCGGTGACGATCTCCAGCAGCGGCGTGCCGGCGCGATTCAGGTCGATGCCGGACTTGCCCTGAAAATCCTCATGCAACGACTTGCCGGCATCCTCTTCGAGATGGGCGCGCGTCAGCTCGACCACCTTCTCATAGGCCTTGTCGCCGTGGCCGACCTGGATCGCCAGCTTGCCGCCGACCACGACGGGCAGTTCGAATTGGCTGATCTGGTAACCCTTGGGCAGATCGGGATAGAAGTAATTCTTGCGCGCGAACACCGAGCGCGGCGCAATCTGCGCGTCGATCGCCAGACCGAAGCGGATCGCACATTCGACGGCGGCCTGATTCAGCACCGGCAACACGCCGGGCAAGGCCAGATCCACGGCGCAGGCCTGGGCATTCGGCGCGGCGCCGAAAGCCGTTGACGCCCCGGAGAAAATCTTCGATTGGGTCTTCAGCTGGACGTGGGTTTCCAGACCGATGACGACTTCCCATTTTTCACCATGCGCGCTCATGCCAGACCCTCCGGCATGCGCAGGTGCCAGTCGGTGGCCTGCTGATAGCGGTGGGCGGCATTCAGCATGCGTGCCTCGTCGAAATAATTGCCGATCAGCTGCAGACCGACCGGCATGTTGCCCGCACCGAAGCCGCAGGGAATCGACATGCCGGGCAGACCGGCGAGGTTGGTGGAAATCGTGTAGATGTCGGACAAATACATCTGCACCGGATCGTCGCTCTTGGCGCCGAAGGCGAACGCCACGCCCGGGGCAGTCGGGCCAGCGATGACGTCGCAGTGCTTGAAGGCCGCGCTGAAGTCGTCGGCGATCAGGCGGCGGATCTTCTGCGCCTGCAGGTAATAGGCATCGTAAGAGCCGTGCGACAGCACATACGCACCGATCAGGATGCGCCGCTTGACCTCGGCGCCGAATCCCTCGGCGCGGCTCTTGGCGTACATGTCATTGAGATCCGCGTATTCGGCGGCGCGATGGCCATAGCGCACGCCGTCGAAGCGCGACAGGTTCGAGCTGGCCTCGGCCGGCGCCAGCACGTAATACGCCGGCACCGAGAGACGCGAATTCGGCAGACTGACTTCGACCGTCACGGCGCCGAGCTTGCGGTATTCGGCGAGCGCCGCATCGACGGCTGCACGCACATCGTCGGCCATGCCGGCGGCGAAGAATTCCTGCGGCAGGCCGATGCGCAGACCCTGCAAGGGTTTGTCCAGATCGCGCGCATAGTCTTCGTTCGGCCGCTCCAGCGAAGTCGAGTCGCGCGCATCGAAACCGGCCATGGCATTCAGCAGCAAGGCGCAATCTTCGGCCGACTTGGCCATCGGCCCGCCCTGATCGAGCGAGGAGGCGAAGGCGATCATGCCGTAGCGCGACACCACGCCATACGTCGGCTTGATGCCCGAAAGCCCGCACAGCGCGGCCGGCTGGCGGATCGAGCCGCCGGTATCGGTGCCCGTGGCGACCGGCGCCAGACGCGCGGCCACGGCGGCGGCCGAACCGCCCGAGGAACCGCCTGGCACGCAGCCGGTGTTCCATGGATTGCGGACCGGGCCGTAATACGAGGTTTCGTTCGACGAGCCCATGGCGAACTCGTCCATGTTGCACTTGCCCAGCGTGACCATGCCGGCCGCGTTGAGCTTTTCGACGACATGGGCGTCATAGGGACTCACGAAGTTGGCCAGCATCTTCGAGGCGCAGGTCGTCAGCCAACCTTCAGCACAGAAAATGTCCTTGTGCGCCAGCGGGATGCCGGTCAGCGGCCCGGCATTGCCGGCCGCGATGCGGGCATCCGCGGCGCGCGCCATGGCCAGGGTTTTGCCCGGATCGACCGTGATGAAGGCGTTCAGCGTCGGATTATGGCGCGCGATGCGGTCAAGAAAGATCTGTGCCAGTTCGACGCTGGAAACTTGTTTGCTGGCCAGAGCAGCGCCGAGTTCGCGCAGGCTGGCCTGGATCAGGTTGGTGCTCATTCGATCACCTTGGGGACGAGATACAGCCCGGCTTCGACTTCGGGCGCGATGGCCTGGTAGGCGGCGCGGCGGTCGGTTTCGGTGACAGTGTCGGCGCGCAGGCGCTGGTTTCCCGCGACGGCATGCGCCATGGGCTCGATGCCCGTGGTATCGACGGCCTGAAGCTCGGCGACCAGCCCCAGAATGGCGTTAAGCCGTTCGCCGGTCTGAATGGCTTCGGCAGGAGAAAGTTCGATGCGGGCGAGACGCGCGATGCGTTCCACCTGGTCTGGATTCAAGGACATGCGGGATCGGGTGACTTAAAATACAAAGCCCGATAGGGTATCATAAGCGCCTTTTCCTTCGAAGCCCTCTTTGCGCGAATCCGTGTCGATCCCCGCGCCCGGGCTGTGCAATCTGTCGAACCACCCATACTCCATACCCTATTGATCGGAAGCTTCGATGTTCAATTTTTTGCGTTCCTATTTTTCGAATGACCTGGCCATCGACTTGGGCACGGCGAACACGCTAATCTACGTGCGCGGCCAAGGCATCGTGCTGAACGAACCATCGGTGGTGGCGATCCGCACCGAAGGCGGCCCCAACGCCAAGAAAACCATCCAGGCTGTCGGCATGGCCGCCAAGCAGATGCTCGGCAAGACACCCGGCAACATCACCGCCATCCGCCCCATGAAGGATGGTGTGATCGCCGACTTCACGGTCACCGAGCAGATGCTCAAGCAGTTCATCAAGAAAGTGCATGACTCACGCCTGTTCTCGCCGAGCCCACGCATCATCATCTGCGTGCCCTGCGGCTCGACCCAGGTCGAACGCCGCGCCATCCGGGAATCGGCGCTCGGCGCCGGCGCCAGCAACGTCTATCTGATCGAGGAACCGATGGCGGCGGCCATCGGCGCCGGAATGCCAGTCGCCGATGCGACCGGATCAATGGTCGTCGACATCGGCGGCGGCACCACCGAAGTCGGCGTGATCTCGCTGGGCGGCATGGTCTTTGCCAGCAGCGTGCGCGTCGGCGGCGACCGCTTCGACGACGCCATCATCAACTACATCCGCCGCAACTACGGCATGCTGATCGGCGAAACCACCGCCGAGGCCATCAAAAAGCAGATCGGTTCGGCTTTCCCGGGTTCCGAAGTCAAGGAAATGGAAGTCAAGGGCCGCAATCTTGCCGAAGGCATTCCACGCAGCTTCACGATTTCCTCGAACGAGATTCTCGAAGCACTCACCGACCCGCTCAACGCCATCGTCTCCGCCGTCAAGTCGGCGCTCGAACAGACGCCGCCGGAACTCGGCGCCGACATCGCCGAGAAGGGCATGGTGCTGACCGGCGGCGGCGCGCTGCTGCGCGACATCGACCGCCTGCTGATGGAAGAAACCGGCCTGCCGGTCATCGTCGCCGACGATCCGCTGACCTGCGTGGTGCGCGGCTCGGGCATGGCGCTGGAAAAAATGGACAACCTCGGCAGCATTTTTGCGAACGAGTGAGGAGTAAGGTGTGAGGAGTAAGGAGTATTCGTGCGGCGATAGCCTTCCTCGCTCCCATCCCACACCTCGCTTCACGCCGTCGTTCGCGCAACCCCTGAGGAGCGGAACCGTGGCGGTTGTCCACGCACCGACTCCTCACCCCTAACTCCTCACTGAAGCCAATGTCCGTTGTCGGTCACCAGCCGCCGCCGTTCTTCAAGCGCGGACCGGCGCCGCTGGTCCGGCTGTTCTTTTTCGTCGCCCTGTCGTTGCTGGTGCTGGTGCTCGACCTGCGCTTCCATACGCTTGAATGGGCGCGTCAGGGCTTGTCGTTGGTCATCTACCCCTTGCAGCGCCTGGCATATGTGCCCATCGAAGGCGTCGGCCAGGGCAGCAACTATTTCACCAGCCTCGTCAAACTCGAACAGGAAAATGCCCGGCTGCGCCAACAGCAACTCGGCACCGCCACACGGCTGCTGCGCCAGGAGCATCTCGAACTCGAAAATCAGCGCCTGCGCACGCTGCTCGACATGAAGCAGGCCCAGCCGGTCGCCAGCCAGATCGGCGAAATTCTGTATGCGGCGCGCGATCCATTCGCCCGCCGGGTGATTCTCGACAAGGGAACCCAACACGATATCCGGCTTGGTCAGGTGGTCATCGACGAACTCGGCGTCGTCGGACAGGTCACGCGCGCCTTCCCGATGCTGGCTGAAGTCACACTGATCACCGACAAGGAGCAAGCCGTCCCCGTGCAAATCGTGCGCAATGGTTTACGCGCCGTGCTGTTCGGCTCCGGCGCGGGCAACCTGGAACTGCGCTTCCTGGCCGCCAATGCCGATGTCCAGGATGGCGACCTCCTCGTCACCTCCGGTCTCGATGGCGTGTATCTGCCGGGTTTGCCGGTCGCCACGGTCCGGCATGTCGACCGCGATACCTCATATGCCTTCGCGCGCATCCAGTGCGATCCGGTTGCCGGCGTCGAACGGCATGGCCAGGTGCTGGTACTCGGCGTGCGGCCGGTGCAGGAAACCCAGCCGCCCGAACCCGAAGCCCAGAGCAATCCGCACAAGGGCAGAAAGGGACGCAAATAATGGTGCAGCCAACCCATTCCTCGAATCGCATCCTGCGCCCAGTGCGCAGCTGGTTCATGTTCGCCACACTACTGCTGGCATTGTTTCTCAACCTGATCCCGTCCGGCCGCGTGCCGGCGCTGCCGGATTGGGTCGCGCTAACGCTGACCTTCTGGTGCATTCGCGAGCCCTTCAAGATTGGCATGAGCGCAGGCTTCATCCTCGGCATCGCGATGGATATCGGCAACGCCAGCGTCATGGGACAGCATTCGCTCGCGTATGTCCTGCTGGCCTATGCAGCAAGCAGCCTGTCGCGACGCATCCTGTGGTTCCCGCTGGTCCAGCAGGCGCTGCAGGTGCTGCCGCTGCTACTCGGCACACAACTCGTCATGCTCATGGTGCGCATGCTCACGGGCGCCGATTTTCCCGGTTTGACGTATTTCCTCGGCAGCTTCAGCGCCACCTTGCTCTGGCATCCACTAACCTATCTGCTGTTGCTGCCGCAATACCAGCCGCACGAAAAAGACGACAATCGACCGATATGAGCCCACGCCCCACGCCCCCCTCGCGCGCGGGGGTGACTAGTTGCTCGCGGCGCTGGTCATCCTGGCGGCGCGCCGCGCCCCACTCTCGATTCGCCGCTCTCGACTGATCCACCGTGGAACTCAAGAACACCGAACAGGAACTCGAGCGCTTCCGCCAGCGGCTGCTGATCGTCGGCGGCCTGGTGCTGCTGGCCTTTCTGCTGCTGTTCGTGCGTTTTTTCTGGCTGCAGGTGATCCAGCACGACTATTACCAGACACGCGCCGAGGACAACCGCATCTCGCTGGTGCCGATCCTGCCGAATCGAGGTCTGATCATCGATCGCAATGGCGTCATCCTGGCGCGCAACTACTCGGCCTACACGCTCGAAATCACGCCCTCGCGCGTCGCCGATCTCGAAGCCACCATCGACGAACTCGCGCAGATCATCAACATCCAGCCCAAGGACCGCAAGCGTTTCAAGAAGCTGCTCGAAGAAAGCCGGAACTTCGAGTCCCTGCCGATCCGCACGCGCCTCTCCGACGAGGAAGTGGCGCGCTTCGTCGCCCAGCGCTTCCGCTTTCCGGGCGTCGACATCAAGGCGCGCCTGTTTCGTCAGTACCCGAATCTCGAATCGGCCTCGCATCTGCTCGGTTACATAGGGCGCATCACCGACAAGGACATCGAGCGCATCGAGGAAAAGGAGCTCGAAGACAATTACCGCGGCACTGACCACATCGGCAAGACAGCCCTGGAGCAGAAATACGAATTCGAGCTACATGGCCAGACCGGCTTCGAACAGGTCGAAATCGACGCCGGCGGGCGTGCCGTACGCGTGCTGTCGCGCATTCCGCCGGTGGCCGGCAACAACCTCACCTTGACCATCGACAGCAAGCTGCAGGAAGTCGCCGAAAAGGCCTTCGGCGATCGGCGCGGCGCGCTTGTGGCGATCGAGCCTGCGACAGGCGGCGTCCTCGCGCTGGTGTCGATGCCCGGCTACGACCCCAACCTGTTCGTCGATGGCATCGATACGCAGAGTTGGGACGCCCTGAATACCTCCCTCGACAAGCCGATGGTGAATCGCGCGCTGAATGGCGCCTACCCACCCGGCTCGACCTTCAAACCTTTCATGGGACTCGCCGGGCTGGAACTCGGCAAACGCACCCCCCAACAGACCATTTCCGACCCCGGGTTCTACAATTTCGGCGGCCACCACTTCCGCGACGACAAGAAGGGTGGCCACGGCTCGGTCGACCTGTACAAATCCATCGTGCACTCCTGCGACACCTACTACTACATGCTCGCCAACGACCTCGGCATCGACAACATCGCCGCCTTCATGGCCCCGCTCGGCTTCGGCAGCCGCACAGGCATCGACATCGAAGGCGAATCGAAGGGTGTGCTGCCCTCGCCGGCATGGAAAAAGGAACGCTTCAAGCGCCCCGAACAGCAACGCTGGTACGCCGGCGAAACCATCAGCATCGGCATCGGTCAGGGCTACAACACCTACACGCCGATCCAGCTGGCCCAGGCAACGGCGACCCTGGCCAACAACGGCGTGATGTTCCGCCCGCATCTCGTCAAATTCATCACCGACACCCGCAGCGGCGCAATCAGGCCAATCGAGCCGTTCCCGCTGCGGACGATCCCGCTCAAAGCGGAAAACATCGAAGCCATCAAGCAGGCGATGGTCGGCGTTAACAAGGAAGGCACGGGGGCACGCGCGTTTGCCGGCGCCGAGTATGTTTCGGCCGGCAAGACCGGCACGGCGCAGGTGTATAGCCTCAAAGGGGCGAAATACGTCGAGGGACAAGTCAAGGAGCGCATGCGCGATCACGCGCTTTTCATCGCCTTTGCACCGGCCGACCAACCGAAAATCGCCCTGGCCATTCTGGTCGAAAACGGCGGCTTCGGGGCCCAGGCTGCGGCGCCGATCGCGCGCCAGGTACTCGACTACTACCTGCTCGGCAAGCTGCCGAACGCGCCCGCGCCTGTCGATGAGACCGCGGTCGAGGAAGATGCTCCGGATGAAAACTAACCTCAATCTGCGCCATCTCTGGCACAGCCTGATCGCGCCCATCGACCCAGGCCTCATGATCATCGCCGCGCTGCTGCTCGGTTACGCCCTGGTCGTCATCGGCAGCGCCGCCAGCGACCGGCTTGGCGCACAGTTCATGAACATCCTGATCGCCCTGATCACGATGCGCCTGGCCGCCCAGGTGCCGCCGCAAAAGCTCGCCCACATGGCCCTGCCGCTGTTCGTCCTCGGCGTGGCGCTGCTGATCGCCGTGGCCCTGTTCGGCGACATCTCCAAAGGCGCGCGGCGCTGGCTGAATCTCGGCTTTATCCGCATCCAGCCCTCGGAAATCATGAAAATCGCCATGCCGCTGATGCTGGCCTGGTTTTTCCAGCGTCATGCCACCCATCTGCGCCTGCGCGAATACTCGGTCGCCGTGCTGATCCTGCTGCTGCCCGTCGCGCTCATCGCGCGCCAGCCCGATCTGGGCACGGCGATCATGGTGTTTTCTGCCGGCTTCTATGTCATTTTCCTCGCCGGCCTGCCGTGGAAAATCATCTTTGGCCTGATCGCCGCCGCCGCCGCCGCCGCCCCCTTTGCCTGGTCGCATCTGCACGACTATCAGCGTCACCGCATCCTGATGCTGATCAATCCCGAGGAAGATCCGCTCGGCAAGGGATTCCACATCATTCAGTCGACGATCGCCATCGGCTCGGGCGGCATCCTCGGCAAGGGCTGGGGCCAGGGCACCCAGGCGCAACTCGAATTCCTCCCCGAACGCCACACCGATTTCATCTTCGCCGTGGTTTCCGAAGAGTTCGGCCTGTTCGGCAACTGCGTGCTGCTGCTGCTCTACACACTGCTGATCGGTCGCGGCATGATGATCGCCACGAATGCCCCGACCCTGTTCTCGCGCCTGCTGGCCGGCAGCATCACATTGATCTTCTTCACCTACGCCTTCGTCAACATGGGCATGGTCAGCGGCCTGCTGCCCGTGGTCGGCGTGCCGCTGCCCTTCATCAGCTATGGCGGCACAGCGCTGGTGACGCTATTTCTCGGCATCGGCATCCTCATGAGCATTCACAAACACCGCATGCTGCTGCAAAAATAACCCCATGCGCACACCGCCCATCCAGCTCAGCAATGCCGCAGGTATCGCCACACTGACACTGTTGCTCGCCGGTTGCGGCAGCCAGCCGGCGCGGCCGGTTATCGACCGCGCCGAACGCCCGGCCGCCCAAAGCCCAAAAACCGGCAGCCCGGCAGTCGCGGCGGCGAAACCCCTTGCCAGCCCGCCCAAGCGCGGCGGCGGCTATTACCAGGACGACGGCCCGGGCGAAAATGCCCCGTCCGCCGCAGAACTGGAGGCCATCCCCGATGCCGAACCCAAAGCCGAACCCATGCATCGTTTCGCCAACAAGCCGTATGCGGTATTCGGCCGCGATTACGTCCCGATGACCCGGCCCGGTCCGTACAAGGCGCAAGGCATCGGCAGCTGGTACGGCCGCAAGTTCCACGGCCAGAAAACCTCGAGCGGCGAAATCTATGACATGTTCGGCATGACGGCCGCACATCCCACGCTGCCGATTCCGAGCTACGTGCGCGTGACCAATCCGGCCAACGGACAATCCGTCATCGTGCGCGTGAATGACCGCGGACCGTTTCATTCCGGACGGCTGATCGACCTCTCCTACACCGCAGCCTGGAAACTCGGCTATATCGGCAATGGCAGCACCTTCGTCGAAGTCGAAAGCGTCATGCCGGGCGATACGCTACTGGCCAGCCGCCCGGCCACGGCGAATGGCCAGGCCATGCCGGCGCTGATCGCCACGCGCACGCCGAGCGGCACAGACGACGATCCGATCGCCCTGCTCGCCCAGCAGCAGACGCCGGCGACGGCCGAAATACCGGCGGCGCTGCGCCCGGCCCCACTGCCCGAAAGCCGCGACTCGCACGGCGTGTATCTGCAACTCGGCGCCTTCGGCAACCCGGAAAATGCCGAAAACCTCAAGGCGCGCCTGGAGCGCGAACTGGCCGGCCTGACGAATGCGGCCGAGTTCGCCAACAAGCTCGGCATCCAGCCCCGCGCCGGCATCTATCGCCTGCAACTCGGCCCATGGCGCGATCACGTCGAAGCCCAACGAATCGCCGACCGCCTGCGCGAGGCATTCGATCTCAAACCCGTCGTGGTGCGCCCCTGAACGAAAGGCCGGCGCGAAGCGCTGGCCACCCCGGGTGAGATGCCGAAGGAATATCCAAGATTGACCTCACGCTGCGGTCTTTTCTGATTAAAATCACGGGATTCTGCTTTCCATCAGCCGCGATCACCCTCATGACGACCAGCAAAACCATTCTTGTCACCGGCGCCTTCGGCAACCTTGGACAGATGCTCCTCAACGAGCTCAAGCAACGCGGCTATCGCATCCGCGCCATGGATCTGGACAACCCGCAGAATCGCAAGATCGCCGCCCGAATGGCCGGGGTTTACGACGAAGTCGTCTGGGGCGATCTGCGCAAGATTGATTTCAAACCGCATCTCAAGGATTGCGTCAGCGTCGTGCACCTCGGCGCGGTGTTGCCGCCCGTCACGGAGAACCTCCCCGAACTCGCCTACGACGTCAACGTCAAGGCCACCTTCCGCCTGATCGACGACATCCAGAACCGCGAGAACCCGCCGCAGCTCGTGTATCCCTCGTCGGTCACGGTGTTCGGCTATCCGAATCCACCCACCCGGCTCATGCGCGCCGACGATCCGGTGGCGCCGAGCGACCACTACACACGCCACAAGGTCGAGATCGAGCAGCGCCTGGCCACCAGCACGATTCCCTGGACGGTCCTGCGCGTCGGCGTCTCGGTCGACTCACGCACGCTGGGCACCGACCTGTCGATGATCCGCAAGCTGTTCAACACCAACCCCGACAATCCGCTCGAATACGTGCACCCCTGCGACGTGGCGACGGCGGTCGTGAATTCAATCGAAAATCCGCGCGCCATCGGCAAGATCTTCCTGCTCGGCGGCGGCGGCGACTGCCGCATCAATCAACACAAGTTCCTCAGCGCCGCGCTCAACGCGCTCGGCGTCACGCTGCCGCGCGACATGTTCGGCAGCGAACGTTTCTACACCTGCTGGATGGACACCGCCGAATCCCAGGAAATCCTGCAGTTCCAGAATCACAGCTTCGCCGACTACGAAGCCGACATGCGCCAGCGCCTGGGTTTTGCAAAATGGATTTGCGCACCGCTCGCGCCGCTGGTGCTGTTCGCCATGCGCCGCATCCTGAAAGCCTGAACATGCCCGCTACACTCTGCGACTGAGCGCTGGGGGACTCACCATGCAAAACAGCAATAGCCAGAGAAACCGGCTTGCGCGGCTCGTCGATTTCTTCATTCATCCGGAACTGCGCACCGACCCGGACCAGTTTTACCGCGCCCGGCTGCTGACCGCCGCGATGCTGGCGATGACGGCGTTGCCCCTGTTCACCTGGATCTTCGTGATTCTGACGCGCCTGCAACTCCAGTCACAGATCTTCGGCGCCGCCATCTGCATTCTGATCACGCTGAACTTCATCCTGCTGCTGCTGATCACCAAATATCAGGGCCATTTCCAGTTCTGCAGCTCGATGACCGTACTGACCTTGCTGGCAGGCATCGCCACGGGAATCGGCCTGTCCGGCGGCCCGGCCGTCTCGCCCGTGGTTTCGCTGCTGATCGTCCCGCCCTTGTGCGGTTACTTTTTCGGCGGCCTGCGCTGGGGCTCCTATACCTTCGGCATCGCCCTGCTGTCGCTGCTGCTGCTGTACGCCTCGCATGTTCTGGGCTTCGAATTCATCCAGACGCTGGGCAATGCAGAACAACTGCGCATCGCCAACTTCATCGTCACCTTCCTGAATCTGACCGTCATCTCCGGCATGGCGCTGATTTATGAATACACCTCAATCGCCCTCAAGCGCGAACGCGATGCCGAGCATCAGAAAGTCATGCAGCTCGCCAAGATCGATCCGCTCACGGGCATGTCGAACCGGCGCAACTTCGACGCCACGCTGGTCGAGCGCATCGCGCTGTATGGCCAGCAGAACCCGCAGCGCCAGTTCGCCCTCGGCATCATCGACCTCGACGGTTTCAAGCCGATCAACGACCGCTACGGCCACGGCGTCGGCGACGAAGTACTGTGCGCGATTTCCGATCGCCTGCATGCCGCGCTGCGCGAGTCGGATTTCGTCGGCCGCCATGGCGGCGATGAATTCATGCTGCTGCTCGATCTGCCGCAGGGCGTCGCGAGCCTCGAAAACATGGCGCAGCGTCTGCTGGTTTCGATGGCCACGCCGATCGAAACCAGCGCTGGTGTAGTCGCGGTGAGCGGCAGCCTGGGGTTCGCCATCTTCCCGCTCGACGCCACCGACAGCGAAGAACTCAAGAAGGCCGCCGACATCGCCATGTACGAAGCCAAGCAGCAGCGCGGCCACTGGCGTCTATACAACCAGCCGCAGCCATCCTGAGCGGCAGCACATCGGCGTGCAGTACCGAAGTTCGTTTCTCGCGCTGCGGACGAAGCCCTATAATTTCGCCCCTAGCCCCTAGCCCCTAGCCCCTAGCCCCTAGCCCCTAGCCCCTAGCCCCCAAAGATCATGCGCCTGACCACCCTGCTATTCCTGCTGTGTTCCCTGCTGACCCCGCTGGCGACCCAAGCCCAGCTCGCGCCGCCCAGCGTGGCGATTGCCGCGCGCTCCTGGCTGTTGCTCGATTTCGGCTCGGGCCAGGAGCTCGCCAGCACCAATCCCGACGAGCGCGTCGAGCCGGCCTCGCTGACCAAGCTCATGACGGCGTATCTGAGCTTCGCCGCCCTCAAGCAGGGCACACTCAAGCAGAACCAGACCATCCCGGTTTCCGAACGCGCCTGGAAAGCCCAGGGCTCGCGCATGTTCATCGAGCCCAACAAGCCCGTGACCGTCGATGAGCTGCTGCGCGGCATGATCGTCCAGTCCGGCAACGATGCCTGCATCGCGCTGGCCGAGATCATCGGCGGCAGCGAGGACGGTTTCGCGCAGATGATGAATCGCGAAGCCAAGCGCCTGGGGCTGACCAACACCCAGTTCCGCAACGCCACGGGACTGCCCGATCCGCAGCATTATTCGACCGCGCGCGACCTGAGCAAACTCGCCAGCGCGCTGATCCACGACTTCCCCGAGTACTACCCGCTGTATTCGCTCAAGGAATACCGCTACAACAACATCACCCAGCCGAACCGCAACCGCCTGCTGTGGGGCGACGGCTTTGTCGACGGCATGAAAACCGGCCACACCGAGGCCGCCGGCTACTGCCTGGTAGCCTCGGCCAAGCGCGGTTCACGCCGGCTGCTGTCGGTGGTGCTGGGCGCCGACTCGGAAGCCGCGCGCGCACGCGAATCGCAGCGCCTGCTCGATCATGGCTTTATCTACTACGACGGCGTCAAACTCTACGACGCCAACCAGACAGTTTCGCAACTCCAGGTCTTCAAGGGCGATAAAAATCTCGTGAAAGCCGGCTTCACCAGCGATCTCGCGCTTTCGGTACCCAAGGGCCAGAGCAATCAGATCGGCGTGCAGGTCGTCAGCCAGCAGCCGCTGCTGGCGCCCGTCAGCGCCGGCCAGCGTGTCGGCACGCTGACCATCTCGCTGGGCGGCAAACCGTGGGGCGAATATCCGGTTGTGGCGCTCGAAACCGTTGCGCCCGCCGGCATCGTTGGCCGCGCCTGGGACACCCTGCGGCTGTGGTTCAAGTAACGCACCGCCCCTGACCACTCCGGGAGAGCACAGCATGATTTATCTGAATGGCGATTACCTGCCGATCGAGGAAGCCCGCGTCCCGGTCATGGATCGCGGCTTTCTGTTCGGCGACGGCGTGTACGAAGTCATCCCGGTCTACTCGCGTCGGCCGTTCCGCCTGACCGAACATTTGCAGCGTCTGGCGCGCAGCCTGGCCAGCATCCGCCTCGACGACCCGCACAGCGCGGCCGAATGGACCACGCTGATCGAAACCATCATCGACCACGGCGTGAATGAAGGCATGGGCGACGATCAGCAGGTATATCTGCAGATCACGCGCGGCGCCGACACCAAGCGCAACCACGCCTTCCCGAGCCGCGTCACGCCAACCGTGTTCGTCATGACCGAGCCGCTGCTGCCGCCCCCGCCGGAGCTGCGCAGCCAGGGCATCGGCGCCGTCACGGCCGCCGACAATCGCTGGCTGCGCTGCGACATCAAGGCCACCTCGCTGCTCGCCAACTGCCTGCTGCGCCAGCGCGCTGTCGATGCCGGCTGCGCCGAGACCGTGCTGCTGCGCGACGGTTTTCTCAGCGAGGGTGCAGCGTCGAACATCTTCATCGTGCGCGACGGCGTGCTGCTCGCGCCGCCCAAGAACCACCTGATGCTGCCCGGCGTGACCTACGACGTAATCCTCGAACTCGCCGCGCGCCACGGCCTGCCGCATGTCGTGCGTGACATCCTCGAAGACGAAGTGCGCAGCGCCGACGAAATCTGGCTGACCTCATCGACCAAGGAAGTGCTGCCCATCGTCATGCTCGACGGCCGCCCGGTCGGCCACCGCGCGCACGCCGGCCAGCCCGGCCCGCTGTATGCCGAAATGCTGGCCTGGTATCAGGACTTCAAGAACAGCGTGATGCGCCAGGAGCCGACGGCATGAGCCAGGAAACACTGCTCGAATTTCCCTGCGACTTCCCGCTCAAGATCATGGGCGCGCGCTGCGAAGATTTTGCCCAGACCGTGCTGGCCGTGGTGCTGCGCCACTGCCCCGACTACGACGCCGCCGAAATGACCATGCGCCCCTCGGCCAAGGGCAACTACCTGAGCCTGACCTGTACCGTGCGCGCCCAATCCAAGCCGCAGCTCGATGCGCTGTATACCGAGTTGACGGCGCATCCGCTTGTAAAAATCGTGTTGTGAGGAGTGAGGGGTGAGGAGTGAGGAGCGGGTTAGTGCAGACGATGCGTGCGGAGCATCCACGGACGCCCCACTCCTCACTCCTCACTCCTCACTGCGTGTCCTGCAGCTAGGACACGCCGCCTACGAACCCACCTGGCGCGCGATGCAGCGCTTCACGGATCAGCGCACGGCCGACACGCCCGACGAAATCTGGCTGTGCGAACATCCGCCGGTGTTCACGCTCGGCCAGGCCGGCAAGCCCGAGCATCTGCTGCACGACATCGGCATCCCGGTGATCAAGATCGATCGCGGCGGCCAGATCACCTATCACGGCCCCGGCCAACTCGTCGTTTATCTGCTGCTCGACCTGCGGCGTCGCACCCACAAAGTGCGCGAACTCGTCACGCGCATCGAACAAGCCCTGATCGACACGCTGGCCGACTATGGCATCGCCGCCGCCCGCCAGGCCGGCGCCCCGGGCGTGTATGTCGGCGCCGCCAAGATCGCCGCGCTGGGCCTGCGCATCCGCAACGGCTGCAGCTTTCACGGCCTGAGCCTGAATGTCGCCATGGACCTCGCGCCGTATGCCGCCATCAACCCCTGCGGCTATGCCGGCATGGCCGTGACGCAGATCCGCGACCTGTGCGCCGAACCGGCCGCCCAAGATCCTGCGCAAGTCGCCCAGCGCCTGCTCGCCCACCTCCAGGAACAACTCGCATGAATTCCCCGAAACAGAAAGGCGCCGCCAAGACGTCGCGCATCCCGATCAAGGTGGTGCCCGCCGAAACGCTGCGCAAGCCCTCCTGGATTCGCGTCAAGGCCAGCGCCGACCCGACACGCTTCAGCGAGGTCAAGAACATCCTGCGCGAACAGTCACTGCACACCGTGTGCGAAGAAGCCACCTGCCCGAACATCGGCGAATGCTTCGGCAAGGGCACGGCCACCTTCATGATCCTCGGCGACCTGTGCACCCGGCGCTGCCCGTTCTGCGATGTCGGCCACGGCAAACCACTGCCGCCCGATCCCGCCGAACCCGAACACCTCGCGCGCACCGTCGCCGCACTGCGCCTCAAGTACGTGGTGATCACCAGCGTCGACCGCGACGACCTGCGCGACGGCGGCGCCCAGCACTTCGCCGCCTGCATCGCCAAGGTGCGCGAACTCGCACCGCAAACCCGCATCGAAGTGCTGGTGCCGGATTTCCGCGGCCGCATGGAGATCGCCATCGACATCCTCAGCGCCACGCCGCCCGACGTGTTCAACCACAACCTCGAAACCGTGCCGCGCCTCTACAAGCAGGCGCGCCCGGGCGCCGACTACGCGCACTCGCTGCAACTGCTCAAGGCCTTCAAGGCGCGCAACCCGCACGTCGCCACCAAGTCCGGCCTGATGGTCGGCCTTGGCGAAACCGACGAAGAAATCCTCGACGTCATGCGCGACCTGCGCGCCCACGACGTCGACATGCTCACCATCGGCCAATACCTGGCCCCCTCGGGCCACCACCTGCCGGTGCTGCGCTACGTGCACCCCGACGTGTTCGCGCACTTCGAACGCGAAGCCATGGCCATGGGCTTCGCCCACGCCGCCTGCGCCCCGCTGGTGCGCTCCTCGTATTTCGCCGACCAGCAGGCCGAAGCCGCCGGGGTGGATGCGAATTCCAACGATAAAAGCTACTGAACAACGATATTCGCGACTCTCCATCGATAAACGCTACTGAGCCACCCGATGGAACCTTTGCCAAGCTACCCCCAACGAACACCGGATGATCGGTACTGGCGCGTGGATTGGTTTGGCGATGGAGTTTTGCAGGACCGACTATTTACTGAATGTGCGAAATCTATTTCGTCTCTGACCCGAATGGCACTCTCTTGGCTTTGCTGGCGTTGCTAGGCAGCTTGACGCCGTCGATGGCGAACATCTCGCGGCCGATGAGGCCCTGCCGGTCGCAGAGATACAGGACCTGGCTGAAGACCTGGGCGATCTCTTCGCCCA
>JBPOIN010000241.1:0-2762 GCA_052034445.1 Pseudomonadota bacterium
CCGATCAGCTCGATCTCCGCGTGCTGCACCAGCGCACGGGCAAAGAGGACCCGATGGGGCCGGGGTTCGACTACGCGGCGGAGTTCAAGGCGCTGGACCTGGCGGCGGTGAAGCGGGACCTGACGGCGATCATGACGCAGTCGCAACCCTGGTGGCCGGCCGACTTCGGGCACTACGGCCCGCTGTTCATCCGCATGGCGTGGCACAGCGCGGGGACGTATCGCACGGGGGACGGCCGGGGAGGGGGCGGCAACGGCTCGCAGCGGTTTGCGCCGCTCAACAGTTGGCCCGACAACGTGAATCTGGACAAGGCACGCCGGCTTCTGTGGCCCGTGAAGCAGAAGTACGGGCGGAAGATCTCGTGGGCGGACCTCATGATCCTCGCCGGCAACGTGGCCCTGGAGAGCATGGGCTTCAAGACCTTCGGCTTCGCGGGCGGGCGAGAGGACATCTGGGAGCCCGAACTCGACATCTACTGGGGGTCGGAGAAGAAGTGGCTCGACGACACGCGGTACGCGGGCGACCGCCAGCTCGAGAACCCTCTCGCGGCGGTTCAGATGGGCCTGATCTATGTGAACCCCGAGGGGCCCAACGGGAACCCTGACCCGATCGCTGCGGCGCGGGACATCCGCGAGACCTTCGCGCGGATGGCGATGAACGACGAGGAGACCGTGGCGCTGATCGCGGGCGGGCACACCTTCGGCAAGACGCACGGGGCGGGCGATGCGAAGCTGGTGGGAAGGGAGCCCGAAGCCGCGGACGTGGCGGAACAGGGCCTGGGCTGGAGGAGCGCCCATGGGACGGGCAAGGGCGCGGACACGATCACCAGCGGGCTCGAGGTGACCTGGACCACGACACCCACGAAGTGGAGCACCAACTTCGTCTGGAACCTCTTCGGGTTTGAATGGGAGTTGACGAAGAGCCCGGCGGGCGCCCACCAGTGGCGGCCCAAGCACGGCGCGGGCGCCAACACGGTTCCGGACGCCCACGATCCGTCGAAGCGGCACGCGCCCTCGATGCTCACGACCGATCTCTCGCTGCGGTTCGATCCTGCGTACGAGAAAATCTCCCGCCGATTCATGGAGAATCCGGACCAGTTCGCCGACGCGTTCGCGCGGGCGTGGTTCAAGCTGACACACCGCGATATGGGCCCGAGGGCGCGCTACCTGGGGCCCGAGGTGCCCGCGGAGGCTCTGATCTGGCAGGATCCAATCCCCGCGGCCGATCACCCGCTGGTCGATGCGGGCGACGTGGCCTCACTCAAGGGGAAGGTGCTCGTGTCCGGCCTCTCGGTGGCGGAACTGGTCTCGGTCGCGTGGGCGTCGGCCTCCACATTCCGAGGCTCCGACAAGCGGGGCGGCGCGAACGGCGCCCGCATCCGGCTTTCGCCGCAGAAGGACTGGGAGGTCAACCAGCCCGTACAACTGGCCAAGGTGTTGAGGATATTGGAGGGAATCCAGCGTGAGTTCAACGGGGCCGCGGCGGGAGGGAAGCGTGTCTCGCTCGCGGACCTGATTGTGCTTGCGGGCGGGGCGGCGGTCGAGCGCGCCGCCAAGCAGGCGGGCGTACCTCTCACGGTCCCGTTTTCGCCGGGCCGGATGGACGCGACGCCGGAAGAGACGGACGGGGCTTCGTTCGCGGTGCTCGAGCCGCTCTCGGACGGGTTCCGCAACTACCAGAGCAGGCAGTTCAGCGTGCCACCCGAGAAGCTGCTGGTTGACCGGGCACAGCTCCTGACGCTGACGGCGCCGGAGATGACGGTTCTCGTGGGCGGGCTGCGCGTCCTTGGCGCGAACTCGGGCGGCTCTGCCCACGGCGTGCTCACCCGTACGCCGGGCGCCCTCACCAACGACTTCTTCGTGCACCTGCTCGACATCGCAACGCAGTGGAAGCCCGCTCCGGGCGACCCGGGCGTGTTCCTTGGAACGGACAGATCTTCGGGCGCCCCGCGCTGGACGGCGACGCGCGTGGACCTGATCTTCGGGTCCAACTCGCAGCTCCGGGCCCTCGCGGAGGTCTATGCCTGCGCCGACGCGAAGCAGAAGTTCGTTGTGGACTTCGTGGCGGCGTGGACCAAGGTCATGAACCTCGACCGGTTTGACCTTGCCTGACGGGGCGGGTGTCGGCGGGTTCTCGGGCTGACCGCACGCCCACCCGGTCGTGAGCACTCAGACCCCGGCCCCGGCTGAGTCATGGCGTGCGCGAAATGAAGCGGCTCCCGCCGCGTTAGGCTTGGGTCGCCCCAAGGAGACACGCGTGCGCAATCGCATCCCGCTCGTGGCAGGCCTGATTCTGGTGTTGGCTGGAGGCGCGGCCCGGGGCGTGCAGCCCCAGGGCGCAGCGCCAGGCGTGGCGCAGGAGCCCGCGGGCTACAAGCTCGGGGCCGGCCCCTGGAGGGTGGGCAAAAAGTCAATGACGCTGCGGGACGAAGCGAGGGGGAAGGATCTGAAGGTCCTCGTGCGGTTTCCGGACGTCCCAGAAGTAGCGGCGGGGGTCCCCGGCGGGCCGAACCCCGAGCCTTCCAAGTTCCCGCTGGTGCTCTTCTCGCACGGGATGGGCGGGTCCAGCGACGCATTCGCCGAGCTTTCGGAGCATCTGGCGAGCCACGGCTACATCGTGGTTCACCCGACGCACGACGATTCGCTGGCGCTTCAGGGCGACCGGCGCGAGGCCGTGCGGGGCATGCTCCGCGACCCCAAGGCGTACCGAACCCGCGTGGACCCGGTGGGCCGGGTGGACGATCTGAAGTTCCTGATCGACAA
>JBPOIN010000069.1:0-11188 GCA_052034445.1 Pseudomonadota bacterium
CGCCGACGCGGCTGATCAGCACCGAATGCAGATCGGCGCTGAAGCCGCGCACCTGTTCCATGGCCAGCTTGTTGCGGCGCACGAGCCAGTTATAGGCCAGCACCGCCGGCACGGCGACGGCAAGACCGATGGCGGTCATGATCAGCGATTCGCCCACCGGGCCGGCGACCTTGTCGATCGACGCCTGGCCGGCGATGCCGATGGCCGTGAGGGCGTGATAGATACCCCAGACGGTGCCGAACAGGCCGACGAAGGGTGCGGTCGAACCCACCGTGGCCAGCACGGCAAGACCGTCCTGCAGGCGGCTCTGGACGTTTTCGATGGCGCGCTGGATGCCCATCGTGACCCAGGTGTTCAGGTCGATGGCATGCAGGTCGATGGTGCTCATGAGCTTGCCCTTGTGATGCTGCGTGGCTTCGATGCCGCTCTCGGCGATGAAGCGGAACGGGCTGCCGGCGACGAGACCGTTGATACCTTCCTCGACGCTGGCCGCATTCCAGAAGGTGCTGCGCGCCTGTTTGGCCTGCTGCATGAGCTTGTACTGTTCGAACAGCTTGACGATGGTCACATACCAGCTGCCCATCGACATGATGACCAGGATCATGAGCGTGCCGCGCGCGACGAAATCGCCCTGCTTCCACAACGCATCGAGGCCATACGGGTTATCGACGGTTTCCTTGCTGACGGCAGCCGCCGGAGCAGACAGCGCGGCTGGCGTGGCGACCGGCGCCGGTGCGGCAAGCGCAGGCGTTGCCTGATCGGCGGTCTGCGCCACGGCGGGCGTCAGCGTCGTCAACGCACCGCCGGCAATCAGGGCAGCAGTCAGAAAGGCCGAGAAGTGTTTCTTGAGTGTCATGGGGTCTCCGGTACGGGGCAATGAATTCAGATGAAGGAACAGTGTTTATGAGAGCGAGCAATCAACGATCGAGACGGAAGGTGTATTTGAGGCTGGCCCAGGACTGCTCGGGCTTGCCATCGACGCTGCCGGGTTTGAACTTGCACTTGCTGAGTCCCGCCACGGCGGCCTTGTCGAGACGTTCGTAGCCGCTCGAATTGTCCACCTTGCTCTCGACGACATG
Source organism: Pseudomonadota bacterium (assembly GCA_052034445.1). Taxonomy (GTDB): domain Bacteria; phylum Pseudomonadota; class Gammaproteobacteria; order Burkholderiales; family Rhodocyclaceae; genus Sterolibacterium. Next base: position 1,080 of record JBPOIN010000069.1, read on the forward strand.
GCCGTCGACATCGATCAGGAAGCGCAGCGTCACGGTGCCCTCCTCTTCGAGGCGCTTTGACGATGCAGGGTAATCGGGCTTTTCGCACGAGCGCGCGGCGTCGATCACGGCCGCCACGCGCACGGGATCGCGCGCCTTGACGGGCGCCGGCGGCGCTGGCGGTTCCTTGGGCAAGGTGGTGCTGACGGCCGTGATCACATTCGGCGAAGGCGTCGGCGCGAGCTGGGCGATATTCACCTCAGGTGGCGGAATATAGGGCGGCGGCGGCGGTGCGAGCTTGGGCGGCGGTGGCGGCTTGTCGGGCTCGGGGGCCTTCTTCCTGATTTCCTCGATGATCTTGGTCTCGATCGGCGCGCGCACGACTTCCACGACCTTGCGCGCCAGACCCGTCATGAGTGCATAAGCGATCGCCACATGCAGCAAGATCACGATCGCCAGCCCCATCAGATGCTTCGTCGGGTCCCGCTGCCGCCCCGCATAATCCATAGTTTCTCCCGTGTTGCGCGATCCGCAGGCCACCGTCAAACCGGGCCCGTTCAAAGCCTATTACTTTACCATACGTCGCCCACGCCAGAGCGGCCTGCACAGGACGCGCAGCGCCTTTCGCCCACCTTCTGCGACGGCCCTGGAACGTCGAATCAGGCAACGCTGCGCGTAATCACCGCCTGGCGGAATACAATGGCGATTGAACGAGCGCAGTCGCGCTTCCGGCAGCGCGCCGGCGCACCGCCAGCGACGTGCTGGCAACCACCACACAACGAGGAGAAATCATGAGCGAAAGCGTGCTGGGCAAGGCCTACGCAGTCGGCCAGTATGTCGTGCGCCAGGGCGACACGGGAGAGTGTATGTATGTGGTGCAGATGGGGCAGCTCGAAGTCTTGAAGGAAGGCCGCGACGGCGAAGTGCGCATCGGGCTTCTGGATGTCGGCGATTATTTCGGCGAGATGTCGATGTTCGGTGGCGAAACGCGCTCGGCCTCGGTGCGTGCGCTCGAAAATTCGCGCGTCCGCACCATCACCAAGGACAGTTTCATGCGCTGCGCCAAGGAAGAACCGGCTCTCGCCCTCTCTCTCGTAAAAACCATGTCCCAGCGCATTCGCCTGCTGACCGAGGAAGTCGTGCGTCTGAAGGCCAAGGCCGGCGAGTAGTAAACCGCCCTACGCGGCGCTGTCGCCCGCCAGCAATCGATACTCCGGCGACTGCTGCTGCAGGCGCAGCAGATCCTCAGGTTCATCGACATCGAATTCGAAACCCGCCAGGCGCAGCCGGATTGGCGACCAGCCGAGGCGCTCGGCCTCGGCGCCATGCAGGGCGCAACTGCCAAGGCCGAACTGGAACTCGAACGCGGTCGGCAGGCGCAGGAACAAACCGTTCGTGCCCAGGCCGAGCTTGTCGGGCGCGATCGCAAATCCGGCCTGCCGGCCGGCATGCACCAACGCATCGATTTCCGCCCCCTGCAACAGCGGCAGGTCGGCATGCAGCACCAGCAGTTCGGAGGCGCCGTGGGCAACGAGCTGGCGCGCGGCATGCGCGAAGGCGCCATTCAAACCCTGATTCGGGTCGGCGATCAGCAGCAGCGGGCACGCGCCGGCGCTGCTGGATCCCAGCAGCGCGGCGATCCCCTGCGGCTCTGGCGTCACGACGGCGATGCCGGCAATGCTGTGCGCAGCGCGCAGCGCATCGACAACATGCCGGAACATGCGCCGCACCAGCTGCTGGCGCTGTTCGGCGCTCAATACATCGGCCAGACGCCCTTTGCCGGCGGCGGGCAGCTTGACGGCCACCACGGCCCAGCAACTCACGCGCGATCCTCGGCGTCACTCCCGCGCCGTTTCGGCAGATTGGCGGCGAAATCCAGTGTGGCGCGCGCCAGGCGCTGCTTGTCGACGAGCGTCTTCATGAGCGTATCAACAACGAGGATCGGCCGCTGTAGCTGCGCGGCGAGTTCGTCGGCGAGCGGGCGGTCGCGTTCGTCGAGCACGAAGCCATCGATGAGTCCGGCGTAATGGCGCGCCACTTCAAGCGATGACACGGGGATACCCAGCTCGGCCATGATCTTGGCCGTCGGTCCCTTGACGGCCTGCCCACCGACCAGCGGCGCGATGGCGATCACGGGCGCGGCTGCCGCGCGCAGCAGTTCGTGCATGCCTGGCACGCTCAGCAGCGGATCGATGCTCAGATAGGGATTCGACGGACAGATGACGATGGCTTCGAGGGCCGGCGTTGTCAGTGCAGCGCGCACTTCGGCGCTCGGCCGCGCCGTCTCGTGGCCGGCGAAGCGCAAGGCGCTGACGCGCGGCTGGCACTGGCGATGCACAAAATATTCCTGAAACGCGAGTTCGCCGGCATCGGTCATGACCTGGGTACGCACGGCGTGATCGGTCATGGGCAGGATCTGCGCCGCGATGCCGTAACGGCGCGCCACGGCGGCCGTGACCGCGGTCAGCGACTCACCGGCGCGCAGACGCCGCGTACGCTCGACATGCAGCGCCAGATCGCTGTCGCCGAGACGGAACCAGGTCTCGCCGCCAAGTTCTTCGAGCGTGCGCATGAAGGTCCAGGTTTCGTTGCGTCGGCCCCAGCCCGTGGCCGGGTTTTCGAGTTCGGCCAGCGTGTATAGCGTGGTGTCGATATCGGGCGAGATATGCAGGCCGAGATGTTCGAAATCATCGCCGGTATTGACGACCACGGCGAGCTCATCGTCCGCCAGCGCATGCCGCAGACCAAGCGCCATTTTGGCGCCGCCGACGCCGCCCGAGAGCGCCACGACGCGTGGCTGGCGCGGTGGATTCATTGGAACAGGTCTTCGCCGGATGGCCGGATCAGCGCCTGGGCATCGCAGTCCGGCGCCTGCCAGCGCGCGCCCTGCACCAGCACCACGGGCGTGCCTTCGGCGCCCTCGCCCATGGCCAGCCCGGCGCCCGCCGCAATGGCATCGGCAAAAGCCACCTGAGTCATTTCGAGCGTGCGACCGCAGCGATCCTGCTCGCCACGCCGGTCGATGAGGGCCGGCAGGCCGGCCGCGCCCAGCGCGACATTCACCACGCCGTTGCGCCACGGACGGCCAAAGCTGTCGCTGACGATGACCCCCAGATCGACGCCAAGCAGCACGCACAAACGTGTGCGCAGTTGCAGCGCCGAGGCGTCGCTGTCGAGCGGCAGCAGCAGCACGCGATCCTCGCCGCTCGGGCTGCGCACGTTCGAGTGATCGATGCCGGCATTCGCCATGACATAGCCGAGCCGGTGGCGCACGATCAGCACGTTGGGAATCGCGCGCAGCACGGCGCTTGATTCGGACAGCACAAGCTCGACGAGACGCGCATCCTTCTTCACAATCTGCGCCAGTTCGAGCGCGCGCGGCGACGGTGTGACGCTGTTCAGATCGACCGCGCGGCCCTCGGACTTGGAAATGATTTTCTGCGCGACCACCAGCACGTCGCCCGCAGCGAGCTGCAGGCCGCTGCGGGCAATTCCCGCCTGCACGAGGGCAGCGAGATCATCGCCGGCCGCGACTTCGGGGATGCCGGCCAGGGCGGTAAAACGAATGCCAGAACTCATCGGAACTCTCTCGCGCAGCGCCGCGCGGCTCAGCGCAACTGAAACTTCAACACCTTGCCCGAGGCATTGGTCGGCAGCGTCGCGACGAAGGCGATGTGACGCGGCACCTTGTAGTTCGCCATGTTGCTGCGCGCCCAGGCCGTCAGTTCCTCGGCCGTCAGCTGGGCGCCGGGGCGCAGCACCACATAGGCCTTGCCGACTTCGCCCTGGCGCTCATCCGGTACACCGACCACGGCGATCTGGGCAATGGCCGGATGCCCCGTGAGGATGCGTTCGACTTCGGCCGGATAGCAGTTGAAGCCGCCGACGATGTACATGTCCTTGAGGCGGTCGGTGATGCGCAGATAGCCGCGCTCGTCGAGCACGCCGACATCGCCCGTGTGCAGCCAGCCTTCCGGATCGATGGCTTCATGGGTGGCTTCGGGGTTGTTGAAATAGCCCTTCATGACGTTGTAACCGCGCATCACGACTTCGCCCTCGACGCCCGGCAGCACGGGCTTGCCATTCTCGTCGATGCAGCGCAGTTCGATGCCCGGCAGCGCACGGCCGCAGGTGGTGGCGATGGTGTCGGCATCGGCGTCGGGATCACAGACCGTGGCCACGCCGCAGCATTCGGTCAGGCCGTAGGCCGTGACGATGATCTTGAAGCCGAGTTCCTTGCGCATGCGATGGATCATCGACGGCGCGATGGCCGCCGCGCCCGTGACGGCGACGCGCAGACTCGACAGGTCAAAGCTCGCCAGTTTGGGATGGGCGAGGATGCTCAGATACAGCGTCGGCGAACCGGGCAGGAAGCTGATGCGCTCGGTGACGATCTTGTTGAGCACCGTTTCGGTGTCGAACACCGCCAGCGGGTAAATCGTCGCGCCGCGCAGCAGCGCCGACAGCCAGCCGGCCTTGTATCCGAAGGCATGGAAGAAGGGATTGATGATCAGGTAGCGGTCCTCGGCCTTGAGGTCGACGACGCGCGACCATTCGGCGAAGGCACGGATGTTCTGACCATGGCAGGACATCACGCCCTTGGGGCGGCCCGTGGTGCCCGAGGTAAACATGATGTCGGAGAGATTCTCGGGGCGCACGGCAGCGGCGCGTTCGAGCGCGGCGGCCTCGGGGGTCTGCTCGGCCAGCGCGAGGAATTCCGCCCAGGCCAGATCGCCCTTGCGCGCTTCGCCAAGCACCACGATGCGTTCGAGCATCGGGTTGGCCTGGCCCTTGACCATGTCGGGGAAATACTCGCCGAGGAAGTCGCCGATGCAGAACAGCAGACGCGCGCCGCTCTGGTCGAGAATGTCGGCAATCTCGGCGCCCTTCATGCGCGTATTCACGGGAATCAGGATCGCGCCGGCGCTGTGGATGCCGAGTGCGGCGGCCACCCACTCATGCCGGTTCGGCGCCCAGACCGCAATGCGGTCGCCGGGGCAGACGCCCAGCGTCAGCAACGCACGCGCCACGCGCAGGCGCAAGGCATCGAGGGCGGCAAACGTCAGCTCGGCGTGTTCTTCGCGGATCGCGACGCGATCGGGAAATTGCCGGGCGGCAGAGGCGATCAATTCGGGGATCGTGGCAGGAATGGGTGCAGTCATGGTCGGCGGAAATCCGAATGAATGTTGATTGAACGGACAACGGTGAAAGCGATGAAACGACAGCGGAACTCTACTACGAACGCCCGTGCGCGGCCCGGGGATCAGCTCGCCATGTCCTCGGGGCCCCAGAAGGCCTGCATCGCCGTGATCTGGCCAGCCTCATTGAAGCGCATGGTTTCGATAACGCCGATTTTCATTTTCGGCGCGCCGGGCAGCGTCACTTCGACATCCAGCGGCATCGCCGCGAAGTCGCCGCTGGAACCGCGTTGCGGCCCGACGATGGTGAGCTTCGAAGCGCTGGCGATGGCCATTTCGTAGAAGGCGCGAATCTCGACCGTCCCACGCCGGATGTCGGTGCCGACCGGGTCTTCGACCGTTGCATCAGCAGCAAACATCGACACGACGCCGTCGAGATCGCCAGCATTCAGCCGCTCGACATACTGCCGCATGGCGGCCTTCATTTGCTCGGAGTTCAGCATGGCGAGGGCGTCCGTTCAGAAATAGTAACGGCTGATGGTATCGACGACGCAGCCGGGCTTGGCTTCGCCCTCGATGTCGATGGTGATGCGGATGGTCGCCTGCACGCCGTCGCCGGCCTTGTCGGCGGCAACCACTTCGCCGCGGCCGCGGATGCGCTTGCCGGCCTTGACGGGTGCGGGGAAGCGCACCTTCTCGCAGCCGTAGTTGACGCCCATGCGCATGTTCCTGATTTCGACCAGCTGCGGCAGGAACAGGTTGGCCAGCGACAGCGTCAGGTAGCCGTGCGCGACGCAGGCGCCGAACGGGCCAGTCTTGGCGCGCTCGGGATCGACGTGAATCCACTGATGGTCGTCGGTGGCGTCGGCGAACTTGTTGATGCGCTCCTGGGTCAGCTCGACCCATTCGGTGGCGCCGAGGTCGCGGCCGACGGCGTCGAGGATTTCCTGGGCGGAGGAGAAGACGGTGGTCATGGTGCTATCCCTGTTATCTGAAGGTGCGAACTCACCCCCTCTCCCCGGCCCTCTCCCCAAAGGGGGCGAGGGAGCGCGGGCTCCCCTCTTCCGTGCGACGGTGACCGCAGGAAATCCCTTTAGGGAGAGAGGGGCCGGGGGAGAGGGCGCTTTGAAAATCAAGCCCGCTGGCTGCTCACCGAAACGATTTCACCCGTCATGTACGACGAATAGTCGCTGGCCAGGAACATGATGACGTTGGCAATTTCCCAGACTTCGGCGGCGCGGCCGAAGGCTTCGTTGGCAGTCAGTTTCTGCAGCAATTCCTCGGAGGCGGACTTCTTGAGGAATTCGTGCAGGGCAATGCTCGGCGACACGGCGTTGATGCGCACGCCATGGTCGGCGGCTTCGACCGCACTACAGCGCGTCAGCGCCATCACGCCGGCCTTGGCCGCCGCGTAGTGCGCCTGTTCCTTCTGGGCGCGCCAGCCGAGCACCGAAGCGTTGTTCACGATGACGCCCTTGCCGCGCGGCTGCATGACCTTGAGCATCGCCCGCGTCATGCGGAAGGTGCCGGTCAGGGTGATATCGATGACCTTGGTCCACTCGTCGTCGGTCATGTCGACCAGCAGTTTGGAGCCGCCGAGGCCGGCGTTGTTGATCAGCACATCGACGCCGCCGAGTTTCTCCTCGGCCACATTGATCAGCGTCTGCACCTGCTCTTCCTTGGTGACGTCGCAGAGCTGGCCGAACACCGGGCGATCGCCGGCGAGCTCCTGCAGCTTGGCGACGGACTCGCCCAGACGGCGCTCGTGCATGTCGGAAATCACGATCGCGCGGCAGCCTTCTTCGATGCATTTCTGCGCCGTGGAGAAGCCGATGCCGGCGCCGGCGGCGGCGGTGATCAGGACGGACTTGCCGGTCAGCAGGCCGTGGCCGGGAACGTAGGGGGGGGGAGCTCGCATGATGTTGTCCTCGAAAAGGTTCGGTTATTGGTTACTTCCCGCGCGGTTCCTTGGGCATGCCCAGGGCGCGCTCGGAGATGATGTTGAGCTGGATTTCGTTGGTACCGGCGTAAATCGTGTCGGCGCGGCTGAACATGTAGATGCGCTGCAGGTGCGCGCGCGCCGTGTCGTCACACTCGTCGAGGATCTCGCCGTGGCAGCCGTAGACATCCATCGCCAGCTTGCCGAGGTCGCGATGCCAGTTCGACCAGTAATACTTGTACATCATGCCGGCGCGCGGCAGCGAGCCATCCTGCGTGCCGGACAGCATGCGCAGCGCGTTGTAGCGCATGACGCGCAGGCCGCTCCAGGCGGCGGCGATACGGGCGCGAATCTGCGGATTCTGCGCCGCGCCATTTTCCCTGGCGGCCTGGCAGACCAGTTCGAACTCGTGCAGAAAGTGCATCTGCTGGCCCAGCGTGGACGCACCGCGCTCGAAGCCGAGCAGCGCCATGGCGACGTTCCAGCCTTCGCCAGGCTTGCCGATGATGTGGTCGGCCGTGGTGCGCGCGCCGTCGAAGAACACTTCATTGAACTCGGCCGTGCCGGTCAGCTGACGGATCGGGCGGATCTCGATGCCCGGCTGGTCCAGCGGCGCCAGCAGGAACACCAGGCCCTTGTTGCCCTGACTGTCCGGGTCGCAGCGCGCGACGACGAAGATCCATTGCGACTCGTGCGCCAGCGAGGTCCACACCTTCTGGCCATCGATGATCCACTCGCCCGTCGTGGCATCCTGGCGCGCCTTGGTGCGCACGTTGGCCAGATCGGAGCCGGCGCCCGGCTCGGAATAGCCCTGACACCAGAGTTCCGTGCCGTTCTTGATGCCCGGCAGGAAGCGCTGCTTCTGCGCCTCGGAACCCATGGCGATCAGCGTCGGGCCGATCAGGCCTTCGCCGATGTGGCCGACGCGGCCGGGGCCGCCGGCGCGCGCGTATTCTTCATGGAAGATCAGCTGCTGGGCCAGCGACAGGCCGCGCCCGCCATGCTCCTTGGGCCAGCCGACACAGGTCCAGCCGCCGGCGGCGAGCTTGTGCTCCCACGCCTTGCGCTCCTCGGGAAAGGCATCCTCGTCGCCCGGCCCACCGCGATGCTTCAGCTTGGCGAAGTCACCGACCAGGTTCTCGCGCAGCCATGCGGCGATCTCGCCGCGAAAGGCCTCGTCGGCCGCTGAAAATTCGATTTGCATGATTCGTCCTTCGTCCTTTCTTCGTGGCTTAGGCTGCGTCGAGCAGCGCGGCGGCGATGCGTTCGCGCAGGACGTCGGCGCTGCCGAGCCAGTGCGCGCTGGCCTGCGCGCGCTGGAAGTAGAGCTGGGGATCGTATTCCCAGGTAAAGCCGACGCCGCCATGCAGCTGGATCGCATCGGCGGCGCAATAGCAGTAGGTGTCCGAGGCCAGCGCCTTGGCGGCCGCCGCTTCGAGCAGGAAATCCGCGGCAAGCTGGGTATTTTCCGCCACGGCCGCCGCGCCGTAGATCGCCGAGCGCGTCGCTTCGATCTTCACCATCATCTCGGCACAGCGGTGCTTGATGGCCTGGAAGGAGGCGATGGTGCGGCCAAACTGCACGCGCTCCGAGGTGTAGGCCACGGTCATGTCGAGACACTGCTGGGCGCCGCCGAGCTGCTCGGCGGCCAGCGCCAGCTGGGCCTTGGCAACGGCGCGCGGCATGGCCGCGGCGACCTGCTGCGGCGTGGCGATCTGCGCATCGGCCGGCAGCTGGACGTTGTTCAGCGTGACGGCGGCAACGCGGCGCGTCAGGTCGAAATTCTTCAGCGGCGTGCGCGTGATGCCCGACAGCGTGGACGGGAAGGCGTACAGCGCGACGCTGCCTGCGATGTCGCGAGCCGGCACGATCAGCAGGTCCGCCGTTGCGCCGTCGGCGACGATGGCGAAGCTGCCGTTGAGCACATTGCCGTCGGCGCCGACGCTGATGGCCGCATTCACGCCATCCGGCTGCCAGTCCATGCCGTCGCGCGCCAGCGCCACGGTGGCCGTCAGCTCGCCGGCGGCGATGGCCGGCAGATAGCGCTGCTTGGCGGCGCCATTGTTGGCATCAGCGACTTCGAGCAGCACCTGCGCGGCGAGGCCGACGGTGGCGAAGAACGGCGCGCACAGCAGGCGGCGGCCCATCTGTTCCATGAGCAGCACCAACTCGACGCTGCCGAGACCGAGGCCATCGTAGGCTTCGGGAACCGGCGTCGCGCACCAGCCGAGTTCCTGGCCGACCTGGGCCCAGACGGCCGGGTCGAAGCCGGTTTCGGTTTCCATCGCCGCGCGCACGGCGGCCGAAGAACTGGCCTCGGCGAGAAACGACTCGGCCGTGTCGCGAATCATCTCCTGATCGGAGTTGAAGGAAAAATCCATGAGGGTCCTCTATGCGTACTCTTCGTGCTCTTAACGTGACACGGCCCCGACGCGCCGCCCTCCGCAACTTCGCGAAGAGCGAACAGGCGGGGCCTGTGGTGCTTCGAATCAGGAGCCGTAAACCTTCTGCGGCGGCACGGCTTCCTTGATCAGATCATTGACCACTTCGGTCAGCTCGGCCGGATTCCAGCGCGCCTTCTTGTCGCGCGCCGGGCCGAAGCGCCAGCCATCGGCGAGCATGACCTGACCGCCGGCGACTTCGAACACGCGGCCAGTGACGCCCTTGGACTGCGCGCTGCCGAGCCAGACGACCAGCGGCGCGACGTTGGCCGGATCGTAGTAGTCGAAGCTGCCGTCGGTCGGCTTCTTCATCATTTCGGCGAACGGGCCTTCGGTCATCAGCGTGCGCGCCGACGGCGCCAGCGCGTTCGAGGTGATGCCGTAGCGACCAAGTTCGGCAGCCTGCACCAGCGTCAGCGTGGCGATGCCGCCCTTGGCGGCGGAGTAGTTCGACTGGCCGATCGAGCCTTGCAGGCCGGCGCCGGACGTGGTGTTGATGATGCGCGCCTCGACCTGATTGCCGGCCTTGGACTGGTCGCGCCAGCGCTTGGCGAGAATGTTGGCGAGGCAGAAGTGGCCGCGCAGATGCACGCGCATGACCTGATCCCAGTC
>JBPOIN010000055.1:0-2547 GCA_052034445.1 Pseudomonadota bacterium
TGCGCTGGGCGGCGCCGAACTGGCGCGCTTCAAGGCGCTGATGCGCGAACGGCGCGCCGCCAATGCCTTCGGCGACGGCCCCGAGTATCCGATCTATCCCGACGGCCTGATCGACCCCTACCGCACGCGGCGCGGCCAGTGCGGCGAAGACATGTACGCGACCATGGGCATCCCCCGCGAAAACAAGGCCGCGCGCCTGGACTTCATCGCCGGCAACTTCGAGTTCTGGAACGCCCCCGTCGCGCTGTTCGTCTGCATCGACCGCAGCCTCGGCGCGACGCAATGGGTCGACCTCGGCCTGTATCTGCAGACCGTCATGCTGCTGGCGCGCGAAGCCGGCCTCGACACCTGCGCCCAGGAATTCTGGACGCTATGGCATCAGACCGTCGCCGAATTCCTGCAACTCCCCGCCAACGTCATGCCCTTCTGCGGCCTGGCGCTGGGCTACGCCGACCCGGCGCATCCGGTGAATGCGCTGCGCACGCAGCGCGCGCGGCTGGAGGAGGCGGTGGTGTTTCATGGGCTATAGCCTTGCAACAAGAGGGCGGCGACGCCGACTTGAATGGGTAGCCATTTACAGAAAGCCATAACCCAGGATTACAGAAAACAAAGTCTCGCAAAAAACCCATCCATATGTTTTTATACATACTATTGACGTACACTTAAAGAAGCTAGACAACAGCTTATCCACATAGTGTTACACATGAGTGCATTTAATCATTTCGATCTGACCCTGCTGAACCCGGCATTCGACTCGCCGTTGGTCGATGTATTGACCGAGTTGGAGCACTTGCGCCGCTTGCAGCTCGGCGGAACGACGCCTGCCCCGGTGTTCTTTCAGCTCAAGCATGTTTTCCACATCCTGGAAAGCCTGGGCTCGGCGCGCATTGAGGGCAACCACACGACGTTGGCGGACTACGTGGAAAGCGCCCTCGAAGCAACGGACGCCGCGAACGCTGCCGACCAGATCCGCGAAATCGCCAACATCGAAGAGGCGATGGCCTATATCGAAGAGGCCATCGCACCGGGCGCTGCAGTGACGGAGCAATTCGTTCGCGAGCTGCATGCCTTGACCGTGCGCGGCCTGCTGCGGGAAGGGGACGCGACACCTGGCGCTTACCGCACCGGGCAGGTCAAGATCGCCCTGGCCGAACATCTGCCCCCCGATGCGATACAGGTACCCGGCTACATGCAGGCACTGGTGACCTTCATCAACCACAATGACGCGCCCAAGTACGATCTGATCAAGGTGGCGCTCGCCCACCACCGTTTCGGCTGGATTCATCCGTTCAGCAATGGCAACGGACGCGTGGTGCGCTTGCTGACCTACGCATTGCTGATCAAGTACGGCTTCAACGTCAAGGCGGGCGGGCGCGTGCTGAATCCGACGGCCGTTTTCTGCAGCGACCGGGAGCAGTATTACGCCATGCTCGCCTGCGCCGACAGCGGTACGCCGGAGAATCTTGAACGCTGGTGCATCTATGTCCTGCAGGGCGTACTGACCGAGTTGACGAAGGTCGACCAGTTGACCCGCTACGACTATCTGAAGAGCAAGATCCTGATACCGACGCTGGGATTTGCCCGCGCGCGCGGGCTGATCACACTCCAGGAGGAAGCCATCCTGCTCGCCGCCGTGAAAGCCGGCGTGGTCAAAGCCGTCGACTTGAGCGAAGCGATGCCGGGTCTGAATGACACGCAGCGTACCTACCAGATCCGCAAACTCGTCGAGCGCAAAATGCTACGGCCCATTGAGCCGAAGTCGCGCCAATACACCATCGGCTTCGACAACAACTACCTGATGCGCGGCGTGATTCACGCGCTCGCGCAAGAAAACTTCATCCCGGCGCCGCTGACAGGCGGAAAAACCGCATGAGTGCGTCCGACCAATGCTTGGCGAAACGCTGGACTACACCGACCCGGGGCGTTCGATGAATGCGCTGCGTAAGCAGCGGGCGACTGGATAAGACGGTGTTTTTCATGGCCTGTAAGGCACGCTGCTGCCTTGTATGTTCAATTAGAGGTAACGCCGTCCGTCTCATACCGCCGTTTCTACTTGCGACAATACTTTCTGCTTCGTGTGCATCGATAGAACCTTCTAGTGCCGAGGCTTTAGAAACCGAGGTTACTTCCCGCGTGCAGGAAGGAATGTCGCTCTCGATCACAACTTCTGCCTTAAGTTCTCGTGGTTTTTTGTGCCGCGAAGGAACATCAACAAATCCAAGGGGCAAAGGAATTTACGAGTGCACTAGATCAAGGGGGGCTTTATGGCCACCTTATTCATGTATCCATAGAATTGAGTTTGAGTCCGACGTGTCCAATGGTTCCATTTCGAGACTTCAGGTTTTCAGGCCTATGTGTGCCAGCTTCTAATTCGAATTCAAGTCTGAAATGAAACACCAGAATCAAAAAATAAACAGTTCCACTGCTGTCCGGCTAAAACTCGAATAGATTCAATTGGCTGTTGATTGCAATGCTGTCGGAACAGAAGTTGCGGCCCGGAAAGGCTTGCTGCAAGGGCATCTTCTCGAACAGGGTGACCGACAATAT